>JBHIWT010000054.1:0-19164 GCA_041987265.1 Hyphomonadaceae bacterium | reverse complement strand
AGCCCTGTCTAGAGGATCGTCGTGAACGTCTGAGTGTTCATGAAGCCCTGACCGTACTGCTCATCCCATTCCGCCAACGGCGCGGCGGCAATCGTGTCTTCCAGCGACTTGCCTGCATCAACCTCGGCCTTAACCGCCGCGATCGCCCCTCCGATCACACCGTGCATTCTCTCAAGATCGGCCTTGGTCGCCAGCGGTCCGTGGCCCGGAATGATCTTCGTCGTCGGTCCCGCCATTTCCAGCGCGCGCTGCTGCGCCACCATGTAGCCTTCGACAGAGCCGCCAGATCCCAGGTCGATGAACGGGAAAGCGCCGTTGAAGAACACATCGCCCATGTGCAGCACGTCAGCCTCCTGGAAGTAGATGAAGCTGTCGCCATCGGTGTGAGCGTCGGCGACCTTGAACACTTCGATGGTCTGGCCGTTGAGATGGAAGGTCACGCCATCAGCGAACGTCACAACCGGCCAGCCGACGGAATCAGCCTGCACGCCGGCAGCCGCCAGACCTTGAGACGGTGTCGCCCCGGAAATCCGCGACCGGACATTCTCGTGCGCAAAGATCGTTGCGCCAGCGCCGGCAAACGCTGCGTTCCCGCCAGCGTGGTCGCCGTGCCAGTGCGTGTTGACCAGGAAACGCGGCCCGCCGCCGGCGACCCGTTCGATCGCAGCAAGGTTGCCGGCCGTGTTGTCGGGATACTGATCGTCGATGACGAACGCGCCATCTTCGCCAAACAACAGACCGATATTGCCGCCCCTGCCGACCAGCATGGATATGCCGTCCGTCACTTCAACAACGGTCGGGCTTTCGACTGCCTCTGCCGCTTCCTGCGGCGCGGCGTCGGCTTCCACCTGCGCGTCGGCATGTGCGCACGCCGCCGCAAGCAATCCGCCAAACGCTGCAAATACGATCTTCGTGCTCATTCGCCTCTCCCGTTGGCCGCTTGCGATCAGCCTGCCAGAGACAGCTCACCACACGCAAGGGGCGACCGAATCAAGGCCAAGTCGTAGCGGGACAAGAATTTCGGCTTGGGTCAGGAGTTGCGCTCGGGCGCGACGCATGCATCGCCCTCGAAGGACACGCCTTCGACCCTGCGACCGCTCCCAACGACAAACCGGGTTTCACACGAACTGCGCCATGTAGATGGCGGCTCCCAGACGGGAAAGGTTTCGGAGATCGTCTCGTGCTGCTCATTGCCATCCGCGTCGACATATGTGCGGGTGACGCTGCGCGTTTCGTCGCGATAATGACCTGCGCTCTCGCGGACGTATGACTTCTCATAGGCCCAGAGTTCGCGTCCGTCCGACAGGCTGGCGGTCCGGTCGGGCGGCCCCCACGCAATCAGCAGATCATCGCTGTGACGTCCCTGCCAGGTCGCCATCTCCTGACGATAGCCCTCGGCGGTCTCGCACGCAGTCAGTGCGAGGAGCCCGGCGGCCGTCGCCATCCAGAGCACTCGCCGAGTTCTAACAACGTCAAACATGGATCGCTCCGCATTGAACCTGCGCTTCGGCGCGAATCTGATGGCGCCGCCCGGAATAAGCAAGCGTTCTCATGCTGCGATACCAGAGCCTGATCAGGCCGGAATTCTGTGTGCGCCTAGAGCGACGGGCGCAAGTACAAGGCCGCGCAGATCCGTCAGGACATGGAGCCCGATCGCGATCCAGATCTGGCCGGTCGCGAGGAAGACGATCGCCAGCAAACCGCCAACGATCAGCGCCATTATCGCGCCCGCGACACCCTGATAGGCGTGCGCCGCACCGAAAACGATCGTGGCGATCACGAACGAGAGCAGAAACTCGCCGCTCACAGCATAAAACGCCAGCGGCAACGCCAGCCGAAAGAAAACCTCTTCACCGACCCCGGCTGCAAACGAGATCGCACCACCCCAACTGAGTTCGGGTCTGTTGCGTGGCAAGAGTGGCGCGGCGTCACCGATCGATCGCACATCGATCTTGTCCTTGCCGCTCAAGAACAGCGGCGCGACACCAAGAAAGATCGTGACAACCGCCAGCAGAACAGCGAGCCAGACGCCAATGCTAGCGAAGAGGTCCGGCGATATCCCGATTGCGCCGAGCCATTCATTCCGCGCCAGCGCAAGATCTGTCGGCAACCCGGCAAGAACCGGCAAGCGGTCAAGCAGATACAGCGCGATCAACCCGCAAAGCCCGTATCGCCAGACGAGATCAATGGTCCACGCCCGCATGGTGGCGCGGCGCTGAACGCTGTCAGTGTACGCCTTGAACGCCGGCCAGGCCCGAATGTCTTCGTAGATCTGGTGTGCAACGAGCAGCAGGGCGCCGCCCAGCACTACCCATTCGATCGTGGCCGAGGCGATCACAGCATCGACGGCAGAACCCGGTCCGGCGGGCGGTGGCCGTCAGCGAACGTCTTGATGTTGATGATGACCTTCTCGCCCATGTCGATACGGCCTTCCATCGTCGCCGAACTCATGTGCGGCAGCAAGACAACGTTCGGAAGCTTCAGCAGGCGCGGGTTCACGGCGGGCTCGTTCTCGTAGACGTCCAGGCCGGCCCCAGCCAGTTCACCGCCTTCCAGCGCCCGGATCAGCGCCGCTTCGTCTATGACCTCGCCACGCGACGTGTTGACGATATAGGCGCTCGGTTTCATCAGCTTCAGCCGCCGTGCCGAAAGCAGGTGGAAGGTCGCCGGCGTGTGCGGCGAATTCACCGACACGATATCCATCCGGGCCAGCATTTGATCGAGGCTCTCCCAGTAGGTGGCGCCCAATTCTTCTTCGACCGCCGCCGGCGCCGGCTTGCGGTTATGATAGTGGATCTGCAGGCCAAACGCCTTGGCTCGGCGGGCGACCGCCCGGCCGATCCGCCCCATCCCGACAATGCCGAGACGCTTGCCGTAGATCCGGCGTCCCAACATCCAGGTCGGCGACCAGCCTTCGAACTCGCCGCGACGCATCGCATCGACCCCGTCGACAATCCGGCGCGGCACCGCCAGCAACAGCGCCATCGTCATGTCGGCCGTGTCTTCGGTCAGCACGCCGGGCGTGTTGGTGACGGTGATCCCACGCGAGGAAGCCGAACGCACATCGATATTGTCGACGCCGACCCCGAACTGGGCGATCAGACGAAGCCGGTCGCCGGCATGCGCCAGAACGCGGCCGTCGATCTTGTCCGTGAGCGTCGGAACCAGCGCGTCACACCGACCGGCGGCGTCCGACAATTGTTCCAGCGTCATCGGCGTGTCGGTCGTGTTCAACTCGACGTCAAACAGCTCGCTCATGCGCGTTTCGACCGGCTCCGGCAACTTGCGCGTGACGATGACCTTCAGTTTCGACCCGGCCATGAACGTTCCTCAAGTCGGCGTTGAAAAGACGCCTTTGTTCTCAGTGCTCGCGCCGTTTAGCAGACGCCTCCGGCAACTCCAACCATCCCTTTGCCGCCGCAAAACCCATGATTAAAGCGGTTTTTACGCTTCCGGGCTTTGATGGTCCCGTAAAGTCCGAAAACATTGGCCGGCCCGCCCGTGAAACCTTTCACAGCACGATCCGCGATCATCCGTCTGTCTGCGCAATTATTCGGCGCCGCGCTGGCGCTTTCGCCCTGCGCGATGGCGCAGGAAGCGACCCAAGACCGGTTTCTGGCGTTCGCAAGCGATGGGCGCGACGTCCGGATCAGCAATTTCTCCGGCCTGCCAGTGCCGCGCTATTCGAGCATAAGGAATACGCCCGCCAATGGCCGCGCTGGCCCCAGCCGCGACTATCCGGTTCGCTGGCAATACCAGATGCGCGGCCTGCCGGTTGTGATCATCCGGGAGACCGAAGACTGGCGGAAAATTCGCGATCCGCAAGGCGATGAAGTCTGGATCCACCGTTCGCTCCTGTCCGGCGAACAGACCGCAATCACCATGTATGAAGGCGCGATCGTCCGGGCGCCGGACGAAACGGCGGAAACCGTTGCCCGCTATTCGTCGGGGCTGGTCGTCGCGCTGGACCGTTGCGAAGGCGCCTGGTGCCGGGTCAGCGTCGACGACAAGAAAGGCTGGGCGCCGCGCCGTCAATTATGGGGCGTGGAGACGCTCTATCCCGGCGCTCCCTAGCTCCGAACGCCCCGGCGCCAGCTCCGTGGCTTGAGCACCCGCATAGCGCCGTGTTAACGGGCCTTCCCCACTACGCCGGCCGGAGCCCGCCATGACCCACGATCCCAAGCCCAGCTACGACTACGATGATCTGATCAAATCCGGGCAGGGCGAACTCTTCGGACCGGGCAATGCCCAGCTTCCTGCCCCGCCCATGCTGATGCTGGACCGGATCACCAACATGACGATCGATGGCGGCGCCTATGGCAAGGGCCGGATCGACGCCGAACTCGACGTCAATCCCGACCACTGGTTCTTCAAATGCCACTTCCCCGGCGACCCCGTCATGCCCGGGTGCCTTGGTCTCGACGCCATGTGGCAGCTCGTCGGCTTCTGGCTGGGCTGGTCAGGCTCGCCCGGCAAGGGCCGCGCGCTCGGCGTACAGGAAGTCCGCTTTGCTGGGGAGGTGACGCCTGATACAAAACTGGTACGTTACGAAATCGATATAAAGCGGGCGATTCGAACCTCGCTTGTAATGGGCGTTGCGGACGGGGTGGTGTATGTTGACGACAAGAAGATCTATCAGGCCAAGGGTCTGAAAGTCGGTCTTGTGCGTGCAGCCGCGTAACTGGCCCCTCCCGAGGAAACATACGCCCGCTGATGCACGGCGGGCAGGAGCATAACCGGACATGAGCAATCAGGACGTCAGACGGGTGGTGATCACCGGCATGGGGATCGTCTCCTCCATCGGCGACACCATCAAGGAAGTCACCGACAACCTGAAGGCCGGCAAATCCGGCATCAGCTTCTCGCAGGACTACGCCGACCGCGGATTCCGCTCGCAGGTCGTCGGTCAACCGACCGCAAATCCCGCGGACCATATCGAGAAGCGTGCAATGCGCTTCATGGGTGACGGCGCCGCCTATTGCTACATTGCGATGAAACAGGCGCTGGCTGATGCAGGTCTCACGGAGAGCCAGGTCACCAATCCGCGCACCGGCCTGATCGTCGGCACGGGCGGGCCCTCCACCCGCGCGATTGTCGCCGCCGCAGACGTCGCCCGCGAGAAAGGACCCAAGCGCGTCGGTCCGTTCGGCGTCACGAAGGCGATGAGCTCCACCGCCTCCGCCGCGCTCTCCACGATGTACAAGATTCTGGGCGTCAACTACTCGATCTCGTCCGCCTGCACGACCTCGCTGCACTGCATCGGCGCGGCGACAGAACAGATCCAGTGGGGCAAGCAGGACGTGATGTTCGCAGGCGGCGGCGATGAGGTTGACTGGACCTTCTCCGTCCTGTTCGACGCCATGGGTGCGATGTCCTCAAAGTATAACGACACGCCGGAAAAAGCCTCCCGCGCGTTCGACGCCAACCGCGACGGATTTGTCATTTCCGGCGGCGGCGGCATCGTCGTGCTGGAAGAATACGAGCACGCCAAAAAGCGCGGCGCGCAGATCTATGGCGAGGTCGTAGGTTACGGCGCCACGTCAGACGGGCATGACATGGTCGCTCCCAGCGGTGAAGGCGGAAAACGCGCCATGCAGCTGGCGCTGGCCACGGCAGGCCACGCGCCGGATTATCTTAACCCCCACGCGACTTCCACACCGGCCGGCGACATGGTCGAGCTCGACGCAGTCCGCCAGGTCTTTGGTCAGGAAGCGGCGGACCAGCCGATGATCTCGGCCACCAAGTCGATGACCGGCCACGCCATGGGCGCAGCTGGCGTTCAGGAACTGATCTACTCGCTGTTGATGATGAAAGAGAAGTTCGTGGCGCCCTCGATTAATATCGAGGATCTCGATCCCCTCGCCTATGGCGTCAACATCATCCGCGAAGCGCGCGACGCCGTGCTCAACATGGTGATGTCGAACTCGTTCGGCTTTGGCGGCACCAACGGATCAGTTGCGGTCGCCCGCCTCTAGCCGACGCTGGGAGAGGACGGATCCAGGCTCATCTCCAACAGGGCCGGATCTGTCACCTTTGAGAGCGAATCCTCAAGGATCCACCAGCCGCCGGGCGTCTTGATATAGCCCCAGCCTGTCATCTTGGTCTCAAGGTCAGGCACGTCCATGATGTGAATCATCGCGTCTGGGCGGCGCACGCCGATCGAATGATCAAGATCGAACTTGTTGTGACCTGGCTTGAAGTCTCCGCCGGTATCCGGCGGATCCATCCGCGCAATCACGGCGTCCATCTTGCCCAGCAGATCCACGGGATGACGGCCCTTGGCCTGATAAGGCAGCATCCCCGCCCATGTGACGGCATAGCTGAAGTCTTCCGTCGTACCTGCGCGCAACGCCAGGCCGGCCTCGACCGTTCGCTTCTCCTCCGCCCACTGAAAGCCGTCTCCCCGCGCCGTGTCGCTCCAATCGCCAAGGCTCGTCCATGCGAATGCGGCGGCAGCCGCGACCGCGGCGACCGTACGCGGCATGGCCCGGCTGACCGTGAACTGGCTGATCAACATTCCCGCGCCGATCCCGGCGCAGGCGCAAAGCGGAAACGCGACAAGCGACAGGTAACGGTTCGGGAAACCGGACCATTCCCAAGCGTCTCCACCGACATAGATGCAGTAGACAAACTGCAGCGCAACGACAGCGAGTACGCCGAGATAATCCATCAGCGGGCGCAATGCGCCCCGGATCAGGAACCAGATCGGCGCGAGCGCCAGCAAGCCCAAAGGCGCCCAGCGGATGGCCGCATGATAGTCTGCGGCGAGCCCCGCGCGGAGTCGCACCCACATCGGCAGGTTCGACAGTTTCAGGTACGCGGTGTTCGGCAACCAGTCGCCGAAATAGGCATAGCGCGCCACAAACAAGACGACGCCGACAACCAGAATGATGACGCCGGCGATCGCGAATTCCATGATCACCTTCCGGTCAAACCGGAGCATTCGCAGAGCGATGATGCCGCCGGTCAGCACGACGGAATCGAGCCGTGTCAGCAAAGCCAGCGAACCGAGCGCACCGAGCAGCACAGCCGTGCGGATCCGACGGTCGGTCTGGTCCAGCGCAATCACCAGCATCCAGGTGTTGATCGCGATCAGGAAAGAGACCTCAAACCCATGAACCGACCAGAACGCGGGCGCATAAAGCGACCCCGCGGACACCAGCGCAAACAGTCTGCCGGCGTCGCTGGCCTTCAGGCGCCGCGCCAGGGCATCAACGCCGACCAGTCCGGCCACCAGCCCGGCCACGCCGGACAGCGCGACCAGAGCCGGCACCCAGCGATCAACCGGCGAGATCAGGTGGAGAAACGACAGGTAGACCGTCCACAACGGGTTGGTGAAACCCTCCAGCGGCGCCTCCCCCGGCGACCACACGAACCCATGACCTTCTGCGAAATTGCGCGCATAGGTCATCGAGATCATGACGTCGTCGTGCAGCGTGAAATAGGTCTTCCCATCGACCGTCGTGGTCGTCGATCCGATGAAGACCAGACCGAGCACAACGCAAAGGCCGGCAGCGATCAGCAACTCAGCGCTGAGGCCCGGGCTGGCTGTCAGGGGCTGAGGCGAAGCTACGTGCGCGCCAGCGTTTTTCCGGTCGCTCCGAAACCATCCATCAAACAAACGCATCGCGCCGAAAACCCTCGATTGCACCTGAGCCGCCCCCTGTCGTCAGGCGCGTCCGTCTCGCCCGTGCGGTGAATACCAGATCGCCTGGTACGCAAGTCCCATACCACCAGCTTCCGCTACGCAAATCATGGTAAATCTGCAGCAACGCCACCAGCTTGACGCAGGTTGAAGACCTGCTTACCCGAACCACAAACCCAACCAGCGAGGAAACGCCATGGCAGACTGGACCTTCCCGACCGGCGAATTGATGGCCGGCAAGCGTGGCCTCGTCATGGGCGTCGCTAACGACAAGTCAATCGCTTGGGGCATTTCCCAACAGCTCGCCGCCCAGGGAGCCGAGCTGGCGTTTACCTATCAGGGCGAAGTCCTCGAAAAGCGCGTCCGCCCGCTGGTCGAATCCATCGGCATGGACACGATGATCCCCGCCGATGTCACCAACGACGCAGAAATGGACGCCGCATTCGCTTCGCTGAAGGAAAAGTGGGGAACTATCGACTTCCTCGTCCACGCCATCGCGTTCGCCGGCAAAGACGAACTACAGGGTTCCTTCGTCGGCAATACGTCTCGCGAAGGCTTCCGCCGCGCGATGGAAATCTCGGTCTTCTCATTCGTGGATGCGGCCCGCCGCGCCTCTGAGCTGATGCCCAATGGCGGCTCGATCGTGACCATGACATATCTCGGCGCCGAGCGCGTCGTGCCCTCCTACAATGTCATGGGCGTGGCCAAGGCCGGGCTCGAAGCTGCAACCAGGTATGCAGCGCGCGACCTTGGGCCCAGCGGCATCCGGGTAAACGCCATCTCGGCAGGCCCGATGCGCACGCTGGCGATGGCCGGCATCCGCGGCGGCAAGCAATTGATGAACGCCGGCAAGGAATGGTCGCTGCTGAAGGAAGACACGTCGATGGAAGGCGTCGCTGGCTGCGCGCTCTACCTGCTGTCACCGCTCGGGCGCTCGATCGCGGGCGAGGTGATCCACGTCGACGCCGGCTTCCACGTCGTTGGCGTGCCTGATCCGTCTGAAGACTAAGGTCCTTACAGCCTATCGCATCGGCTCCGCCGTCGCCACGATGGTCGCAGGCGCCTCGCCGCGGAACGACGTCAAAGTCGCTTCCGCCATCCAGCTATCGGGCGCGGTCAACATGATCATTGCGGCGTAAGCCAGTCCAACCAGCAACATGGCGCAGACCAGAAGGGTGATAAGTCCGCGCAGGTTCGAGTGTTGCTCGGTTTCGTAGTGGTCGTGGTCGCGAGCATTCAGCGACGTATGCATATTTCGCTCCTCCCCGGCGCAGGTTCGGCACAGCCAATCTGCCAGCCGCCAGCGCTCTATTCGCAATTGTCGGGGGAGGACTGCCGGATCTTTGCGTCAACGTCCGGCTGCTTGACCAGTAAATTACCTACTTCACGTTCGCGTGTACATCGCGAGAGTCGATAACCAGCCAGAGCTTGCAGCTAAAAACGCTGCGTCAAGCCAGTACGCCCATCCGCTCGAGCCGCGCCCAGACCGGCGCGCACAGGCGCGCAATCGACTCTTCGTCCGGACCGTCGAGTCTGCAGGCGGATTCGCCCTCATCGGCAACGATCAGGTCGCACACGAACCGCGCCGGTTCCGTGAACCTCAGATGCGCCGCACGCACGAAATCGAGGTATTGCTGGATTGTTCGTTCGATGTCGCGCCCGCGTTCATCGCGGTCGCGGCGCAACCGACGTATCAGACGGATGTCGGACGCCGCGTCGACAAAGACCCTGAGATCGAACAATTCTGCGAACCCGGGGTCGGCAAGCACATGCACGCCCTCGACGATCAGGAAGGGCGCCGGCGAAACTTCCTCGTGTGCGCCAGCCACACGCTCATGCGCGCCGAAGTCATAAACCGGTTGCCGGATCGCTTCGCCGCTACGCAACTGGACCAGATGCTCGCGGAACATCGCCATGTCCTTGGTCGCCGGATCGTCGAAATTGATGGTCCGCTCGACATCCTCATTCGACCACCCCGTCACTGGCGGCGAGTGATCAGCACGCGGAAGGTAGTAATTGTCCTCGGTAATCACGGCGCACCCGCGCGCAGCCAGCCGGTCGCAAAGCGCATAGGCCAGCGTCGACTTGCCCGAGCCCGAGCCGCCCGTGATGGCGATCATGAACGGCTTCACGTCACGACTCCTGGTCGTCTTCTCCAGCCTCGTCGGCATCCGCCGCAGCAGGCCTCAGCGACGCCAGCAGTCGGTCCATCCGTTCACCCTCGGCAAAACTGTCGTCACCCAGAAACCGCAGGGTCGGGATGCTCCGCAGCTCCACCTCGCGCGCCAGCCGTCCGCGGATGAATTTCGAGGCCCGGTTCAGTCCGGCGACGACCTTGTCCATTCCCTCACCGCCAAGCGGCGCACAGAACGCCGTCGCGTGTTTCAGATCGGGCGACACACGCACCTCGGATATCGTGATCGAGCGGTCGCGAAGATCCGGATCGGCGAATTCCTCGCGCGCCAGAATATCGGTCAGGGCATGGCGAACCAGTTCGCCTGCACGCAATTGTCTTTGAGAAGGACCTTTCATGATCCTGCGATAGACCCCGGAATGAAACCTTGCAATCCGTACGGTCAGCTAGCCCCGGGACGCCCAGCCAAGCCAGCGGAACAGCTGGTCCAGCGTTGCCTCGGTGACTTCATGACCGCCGTCAAAAAAGTAGGTCTCGACGGCGAAGCCAGCCGTAGACAATTGCGGGGCCAGCCCGTCACGACTGATCTCAACCGGCAGCACCCGGTCGTTCTCTCCATGAGCGATAAAAACCCGGACCGGTCGGCCCGCCCCCCAGGGTGCAGTCAGCCCCGGCGCGATTGCGGCGACTGCGCTGAACAACTCGGTATTGTTGAGGCCAAGCGACAGCGAATAACTCGCGCCGTCGGAAAATCCCGCAATCGCGACCCGCTCAGGATCTATGGCGTACCTGCTGAACAATTCGGACAGCAACCCGTCGACCCGCCCGACATCCTCGCCAAAGCTCATGCCCTGATAGCCGTTGCGCCCGTACGAACGGACCAGGTCCCAGGTCTTGCGCCGGGATTGCGGCGCGATGACGATCGCGCCCGTCTCCGCCGCATCATCACGGAACCGGTCCACCAGGGCCCGGCCTTGCTGGGTGGCGCCATGCAACAACACCAGCAAAGGCGCAGGCGTGGTCGGCGCGTAGTCGACCGGCACAAAGACCGCAGCGCGCGCGCCGTCCACCGTGATGCCGAAATCTCCGGTGCGACCGTCCAAAGCAGGCAGGTCGGATGGACGCGCCGACAGGCTGGCAGGCGAAGCCTGTGCGAGAGAATGCGGCGCCAGGCAGGAAACCATCAGCGCGGCGGCGATGATCGTACGAACGGCAGACAATATGCTCATCCAAACAGTGTGGCACAGAATCGAAGAAGGCGCCCGTCGCCGGGCGCCTTCCTGATTTCTTCATGCGCGAGCTTCTTAGAAGCCGAACCGGAACTGCGCGCCAATCAGATGCTCGGCTTCACGGCCAAGATCATTCGACGATTCCGCCTCGGCCCGCAGGAAGCCTGCAACGCTGCCCTTCCCGTCCATCACCGGCACGGAGTAATACGCTTCCAGCGCCAGCTCACGGGCGCGATTGTCGATCGGCGTCAGATAGTTCCTCGCGCCGATCACGCCCAGTTCGCGGTCGGTGACCTGCAGGCTGGTGAAGTTCAGCGCGCCATCCTCGACGTGAAGCGGCTGGACGATCGCGAAGTGTGCGCGGTCTGTCTTCCCGAACACGCCGTTGATCGACATCGAGGCTTCGAAGGCTGTGTTGAGAATGCCGCCATTATCGACAGCAAACAGCTGGTCGCCCGAGTTGTGGCCGCGCGTGCGCGCCACCGTCGCCGATCCGCCGAACTGCAGGCGCTCGTTCGGCGTCCACGATAGACCGGCGGTCACCGCATCCGTCTGCGCGCCAGCAGAGAACCCGGCCGGGTTCAGCGACTGCACGCCCAGGAGACCGTCGCTTTCGTTCAGGTAGGTATAACCCGCCGTCACGCTCAGCTTGTCATTCACCGATTGCGTCACCGATGCATTCACCGCCATCGCCCGATAGGGGTCGACATCGTTGTACATGAAGCGCTCTTCGCCGGAGAACGGCATGAAGTAGAGCGATTCAAACTGCCGCTCGGTGAAGCCGATATCGAACCGGGTCGATGCGCCGACCGGGATTTCCGCCTTCGCGAATCCGCCGCCAGAGGCCAGACCCAGAACCGGGTTCAACCCGCCCGTTCGCGGATCGAATGCGCCCGAACCGATCGCGCTGAAGCCCTGAAGCGCATTGGCGCCGTGGCCGCGGCCGAACCGGAACGTGACGTCTTCCGGCGAGGTCATCGAGATCTCGGTTGCAAACGGCAGGCCTTCGCGGCGCGCCAGCGTCCCGTAAGGCAGCTGTGACACGCTCATCCGCATGTCCCACCCATAAGGGTTGGCGAGGCTCGCTTCGCGCGGCGCGCTGTAAGCGCCGTCGAGCCAGTTCGAGAAGCTGTCATTGAGGAAGGTCTGCAACGACTCTGTCGGATCGCCCGTCAGCGTGCGCGTACCGGTCAGCATCGCATCCACCGGCGCAGCGAAGTCGCGGAAGGTCGCGCCGATATCCTCATAGACCGGCATCACGGCGCCAGCCGTCCGCCACATCAGGTCTTCCCCGCCATGCGCAAACGCGAGCGGCACCTTGTAGTTTGCGCCGTCAGCGCCAGGCGCCAGCAGGTACATCGCAGCCGGATTCAGCGGCGCCTGCGACGCTGCGATGTTCAGCATGCCATGACCATAGGTCGAGTCGATGCCGGCATCGCCGAGATCTGTCGCCGTGCGGAACAGGATGTCCACGGTTTCGGTTGGGTGATCCTTCAGCCAGCCCCAGCGATTGTGCAGCAGCGCCACGGCGCCGGTCACCATCGGCGTCGCGAAGGACGTACCAGAACGGCGCGTCACGCCGCCCTCGCCGTCAGCAACCAGAAGCCACTCGCCCGGCGCCACAATGAACCGGTTCATCAGCATGTTCTCGCCGAGGCACGCGCCATCGACCAGGAAACAGGCCGAACCCGGCGTGTTCGAGAAGCTGGACAATTCACCTGTCGGGCTGACCGAACCAACAACGACGATGTTGAGAGCCGAAGCCGCATCCCAGTTGATGTTCTCGGTCTGGGCAACGCCCTCATTACCCGCAGCGTGCACAAAGATCGCATTGCGGCCGGCGTCGATGATCGACTGTTGCCCGTAGACCTCCAGCCATTCCGGATGGAACGTCGAATCCGGCACGCCGAGCGACATGTTGACGACGCTGGCGCCCTGACCGAGCACGTCCATGACGCCAAGCCCGATATCGTGCCAGCCGGCGGTCGCGGTTTCATCGAACGGGTTGTAGGCGGCGATCTGCGCGCCCGGCGCGATCCCCATCACTCCACGCCCGTCATGACCGGCGGCCAGGAGGCTGGCCACGGCCGAACCGTGTCCGTGAATGTTGAGGTCGTAACCGCCTGTCGACACCAAACGTCCGCCAAGCTCTGCGCTGTCGGTCAGCTGGAAGTCGACAAGGCCGATCACCGTATTGGCCCCGGCGCCCGCCATGTAGGACAGCGCCGGCGACCATTGCGTCGCACTCATCCAGTAATCGGCCTGGTCCATGCCGGAGAACTGCATCAGCCCGTCCTGCCACGCGAACAGGAACTGCATCCGTTCCAGGTCGGACATGCCAGCGAGCGTGGTCGGATCGTTCAGGTCGAGACCGAACTGCGCGAATACGTCTGCGCCAAAACCGTTCCAGAAATCCTGCCCGGTTTCGGCCTGAACGCGATCGCCCCAGAATGAAGCCGACTGATCGACCAGCCCCTGCAGTCTGCCCTGCAGCAGCGCATACGCTTGTTGCTTCGCCGCGAACGCAGCGATGTCGCCCCACGACGGATTGGCCGAACCTTGGAAGGCGGCGATGTCGCCCCAGAAGGCTGCGATATCGCCCCATTGGGCTTCGGCGTCGCCATCGAACGCAGCGATGTCACCCCAGAAAGCGGCAATGTCGCCCCAACGCGGATCACTCGGACCGCCGAAGGCTGCTATGTCTCCCCAGAAGGCCGCGATGTCGCCCCACTGGGCTTCAGCATCGCCATCAAACGCAGCGATATCACCCCAGAATGCAGCAATGTCGCCCCAGCGAGCGTCTGCCGAACCTTCGAAGGCGGCAATGTCGCCCCAGAAGGCTGCGATATCGCCCCATTGGGCTTCGGCGTCGCCGTCGAATGCAGCGATGTCACCCCAGAACGCGGCGATGTCGCCCCAACGCGGATCACTCGGACCGCCGAAGGCGGCAATGTCGCCCCAGAACGCCGCAATATCACCCCACTGGGCCTGAGCCTCGCCATCGAACGCGGCGATATCTCCCCAGAAAGCGGCGATGTCGCCCCACTGCGGATTTGCCCCGCCGCCAAATGCAGCGATGTCTCCCCAGAAGGCCGCGATGTCGCCCCACTGAGCATTGGCCGATCCTTCGAACGCAGCGATATCGCCCCAGAAGGCAGCAATGTCTCCCCATTGCGGGTCGGCCTTGCCCTCGAACGCGGCGATGTCTCCCCAGAACGCGGCGATGTCGCCCCAGGCCGGCGCAGTCTCACCCTGGAAGGCGGCAATGTCGCCCCAGAAGGCTGCGATATCGCCCCACTGGGCGTTTGCAGACCCTTCGAACGCGGCAATGTCACCCCAGAACGCAGCAATATCGCCCCACTGAGGAGTGGCGCTTCCGCCGAACGCTGCGATGTCGCCCCACCGAGCATTCGCCGAACCTTCAAATGCCGCGATATCTCCCCAGAAGGCGGCAATATCGCCCCAGCGAGCGCTCGCGGGCCCGCCGAAGGCGGCGATGTCACCCCACGCAGCGGTTCCAGAACCGCCGAAAGCAGCGATGTCGCCCCATTGCGCCTGAGCTGAACCTTCGAACGCAGCAATGTCGCCCCAGAAAGCCGCGATATCGCCCCAGGACGGATTCGCCGAACCTTCGAAAGCGGCGATGTCACCCCAGAACGCGGCGATATCGCCCCATTGAGCCGTCGCGGATCCCTCGAACGCAGCGATATCGCCCCAACTCGCAGAGGCGCGCGCGTCCTCGGCAAACGCAGCAGGCGAACCCAGAACAAGTGCGATCGGCGCGACTGACGCTGTCAGCGACGCCGTTAAGTCTCTGAATTTACTCATGAAACGCCCCAGAGCACGCAATTCCCGATAGCTTGCCTGTAAACCACTTGTTAACAATAGTCAACGAAAGGTTGCTAACAATTTCGCTATTTGGGCGAATTATTTTCCCCAGCGCTAACCACGGCGGCGTTCGGCGGCCTCCTGGCAAGTCGGTCAAATTCTGACAGCGCTGTCGTTTTTGCGGTCCCGGACCAGCCGCACACGACCTAGATTGTCGGCATGCTCAACACGCTTCCCGATCATGACGCGCTCTATGAAGCCATTAGCCGCAAGGACGCCTCGATCGACGGCGTCGTCTACGTCTGTGTGAAAACCACCGGCATTTTCTGTCGCCCCGTCTGCCCCGCCCGCACGCCCAAGCCGGGGAACGTCGTATTTGTCGGCGGCGCCGATGAAGCGCTTGCCGCCGGGTTCAGGCCCTGCAAGCGATGCCGCCCGCTGGACGCGCCGGAGTCGCCGAGCGCTCTACTCGAACGGCTACTTGCGCTGGTTGAGAAGGATCCGTCTCGGCGCTGGAGCGAAGCTGACCTTCGCGCGCTCGGCATCGAGCCCGCAACAGCGAGGCGCCATTTCCAGCGCCGCTTCGATATGACCTTCTCACAATATGCGCGCGCGCGACGCCTGGGCCACGCGTTCAAGACAATAACGAAAGGAGACGCCGTGATCGAAGCGCAACTCGATGCCGGATTCGAGTCAGGCAGCGGCTTCCGCGAAGCCTTTTCGCGCCAGTTCGGCGAATCGCCCAACAAGGCGCGCACCACGCGAGCGTTCGTGATGGACTGGATCGACACCCCGCTTGGGCCAATGCTCGCAGTCGCCGACGATACTGACCTGCACATGCTCGAATTCGTCGAGCGCAAGAAGCTGCAGGACCATCTCGACCGTTATCGCAACGGCTTCAACGCCACGGTCGTTCCGGGCGAGTCTCCGGCGCTGAAACAGATCAGGCAGGAGGTTCGCGCATATTTTTCCGGCGAGCTGCTGGATTTCACATCCACCATCGCCGGCGCCGGCACCGAATTCCAGAACCGCACCTGGACAGCGCTGCGCGCCATTCCGCCCGGCGAGACGCGCTCATATGCAGATCTGGCGACCGCTATCGGCAAGCCGTCCGCAGTTCGCGCTGTCGCCAACGCCAACCGCCAGAACCGCTGCGCCATCATCTTGCCCTGCCATCGCGTGATCGGATCGGACGGATCGCTCACCGGCTATGCCGGCGGCCTCTGGCGCAAGCAATGGCTGCTCGACCATGAAAAGCGTCACACAGGTCAGACGCTGATCTAGTCGAGCGCGCTGGCGCCCCACTTCTGATATGTCCCGGCCAACGCGACCTGCCCGGCGCCGATCTTCGACCAGTCGCAAACGCCTTCAGGGAACACCCGCTCCATCCGTCGTTTCTGGGAAGGCGCGAATTCCGCGTTGTACTCCGACCAGTCAATCGGCTTCAGCTGGCATTTGAAGATGTCATTGGTCAGCGGCGCACCCGCCACCAGCCGCGGCTCCAGATTGATCGGATAGACCTGATTGACCGGACTCGATGCATCCCAGTCCATCACCGCTGGCGTCTTGATCGCCTCCCCGGTCCAGAAGGCGTCTACAGCCGCGGTAGGCTTGTGCGCAGCCACTTTCCCGGGAGACAGCGGAGCTGGGTCAGCAGCCATGCCGTCCAGCCATTCGGTCATCACGTCCAGAGCGGCCGAAGCCAGGTCCGCAACCGGCCCGCCATCATTGCGGTTGGGGTGGGTTTCCCGCCCGGCAATCCAGATGACGTGGTTGTCCGCATTGCCGTTCGCGCGCTCCAGCCGCGCACGAATGGTCAGGTCGCGCTCGCGCGAGTGAATGTCGGACATCGTGTCGGTGTACCAGCGGTAGGACAGGATCGGCACATTCGCTAACCCACCGCCGCCGGAATTCATCAGGCCTGACGCATAGGCGTTCTTTATGGCGATCGGATCGCCCGCGACGCGCTGCGGGACGAGATGACCGTCTATGTCATAACCGCCGATCTTCTCATTGAGCAGGACAAACTGGCCGACCGTGATGACGCCGTCATTGAGAGCCTTCAGGCCATACTGCACGCCGATATTGTCTTGCGGCTTGCGCGCAAATCCGGTGGCCGGGTCGACGCCGTAAATGTTTGCGCGCATCTCCTGCACCGTGCATCGAACGCCGGACCGATTGGTCTTTGAATTGTAGACGAGCGTTTCGTCGCTGAGATCGCAGCCCCTGGCGTTTTCCGCAAACGTCGTCGGCACGAACGACCGTTCCCACGACGCGCAGGTATCAACGTAAAAACCTTCGACCGCCTGCTTCGCGTCCTTCGACCATGATGCGCCTTCATTGCGAAAGAAATTCTCGATCAGCCCGCAATCGGAAGTGTGCAGCGTGGAATCCGGATACGCCGCCGACGGTTGGATGCCGTCAAGCAAGCCGGGATACATTTGCGTGATGCCGAGCTGTTGAATCGCGCCGCCCGATCCACCCGTTCCGACCGTCCATTTCGGCACGCCGTAACTTTCGATGAAATGCTCCTTGAGCATCATCAGCGTCTCGCCCTGCAGCACCTGGTTGCAGTGCTGGTTGTTCACCAGCTCGGTCGAGTTCATGAAGGCGAAGCCGCGCGACAGGTAAAGGTCGCTCAGTACGGATTCAACCGAGTTGGAGCCCTGATTGTACTTGGTGCCGCAACCACCTCCGAAGGTGACGGCGAGGCGACCGTTCCACCCGACGTGATTGGGTTTCTCCGCATCCAGCGCTGGCTCCACCCCCAAGGTACGAGGAATGGCGATGCGGTACACAGAGCGATTGATGACCCCCGATTGCACTTCGACGAGGTATGGAACGCTTTGGCCGTTGAGGGAGTGAATCTGCGCAATATCGGTTGGAAGATCAAAGTTTCCGGGCGCGAAACGTTTGAAGTCCCCATCCGTAGATTTGTAGAAATAGTCAGTCCGGGCGGCGGCATTGCAGTTGTCATCCAGTGGCTCGCCCAGGCCGCTTTCCACCGTCCGGCATTCATATGGCGTCATGTGCGGCCCAGAAAATATCGGACCGTCCTTGGGATAGTTGGTGAGTTCGATTTCAGCGGTCGTGCCAAATCCGTCCGTCGCCAGCACGACGTTGCGGCCGGCCTTCAGATTTTCAAGATGGGCGCGGACGAGGTTCCCATCCGGATCAAGCGTCACACGGCCCTGCGCGGGTTTGCCGTCGACCGTCAGCCTGAGGTTCGCAGCCCTCGCCCCATCCAGCGCCCGGAACTCCACCAACGCGTCACCGCCAGTGACGTACTCCGCCTTGGACGAAAGAACCGCGCCCTCGATCCGGCCCGCAGCGGTCACGGCGCCGGAAGTCGAGGTCGGAGCGGTGTCCGTGGTGACGCATCCTGCTGCAATCGCCGCTACGCCAGCCAGCAAGACCACGCCAAAGCGCCCGATCCTGATCATCCGCAAACCTCCCAATTCCTCGAATCGGGACAGTTCTACACAATCACGACAGGGCCGCGCGCAAATTTCGGTGAAACCCTTGCGAGGCGGCGTCTAGCTGTTTTCAGCCAGCACTGGCTCCGCGGACGCAGAACGACCGTCGCCGAGATAGTGCTGCATGCCAAACCAGGCCAGCCCCATGAGCAGGATCAGCCCGGTCATCAAAAGCGATGGTCGATGGAACATCTCACCCTCCCCGGTGCGGGCAGCCTACTGAAACGCGCGCCCGAAGGCACGCGCCAATAGCAGCACGCCAGCCCTCAACAGAGGATGAACGAGTGTGCGGCCAATGCCAGCTCGAAGCCTAGTCGAGCGTCCGTTCGATCATTTCGACCTCGAAACACTCGATCTGGTCGCCCTCGCGGATGTCCGTGTAGTTCACGAACGCCATGCCGCACTCGGTGCCCTGCTTCACTTCCGGCACCTCGTCCTTGAAGCGTTTCAGGGTCGACAGCTCGCCTTCGTGGATCACGACATTGTCCCGCAGGAGGCGCACGCCGCAACCGCGCTTGACCACGCCTTCGGTGATCCGGCAGCCGGCGACCTTGCCGACCTTCGAGATGTTGAAGACCTGCAGGATTTCCGCGTAGCCGAGGAACGTCTCGCGTTTCTCCGGCGCCAGCATGCCCGACAGCGTGCCCTTCACATCGTTGATCAGGTCATAGATCACCGAATAATAGCGGATCTCTACGCCTTCCGACTCAGCAAGGTCACGCGCCTGCTTGTTGGCGCGGACGTTGAACGCGATGATCGGCGCGCCCGCGGTGACTGCTAGCTGAACGTCGCTCTCGCTGATCCCGCCTGCTGCGCCCAGAACCACGCGCGCCCGCACTTCGTCGGTCGAGA
>JBHIWT010000053.1:0-19438 GCA_041987265.1 Hyphomonadaceae bacterium | reverse complement strand
CACATAGCTCTCCTGCAGGTCGCGGCCGAGCGAGATGGCGGCTGTACGCTCGAATTGGGGCGCATCGGCCAGTTTCGCAAGCCCCAGACCACCCAGACACGCGGTCCCGTCGCCGCCAAGCAGGATCGGCGCGCGAAACCACTCGATGCGGTCCACCAAACCCTGCCGCACGAAGGCCGCGGCCAGTTCACCGCCGCCCTCAAGCAGGATCGAACCAACACCAGCGCCCGCAGCTGTCTCCAGCAGGGCCGAGATTGAGATACTCGCGCTCTTGTCGCCGCCCTCGCCCGGCAGCATCCAGTATTCAATTCCCGCCCGTTCCGGCCAGCCCCGCTCGTCGAGATCAGTTTCCTCGCGCGTGGCGATCGCGACTGGGCCGGCGTCAATCGTCGCGAATATCCGCGCCGACTTCGGCGTGCGCCCGCGACTATCCGCGACGATACGCAACGGCTGGCGCTCGGACGGCGGATTTGTCCGCGCCGTCAGCTCCGGATCATCAGCAAGCGCTGTACCCGAACCAACCAGCACAGCGTCGTGTTCAGCGCGCAGTTTGTGCGCGGCGGCGCGGGCGGCCTCCCCTGTAATCCATTTGCTTTCGCCAGACGCCGTAGCGATCCGCCCGTCGAGCGAAGTCGCCAGTTTCAGGGTTACGCGAGGCGTTGGATGCCGGTCAGCATCGCTCATCACTGATCGGTTCCACCGGAATCCTCAGCCTGCTTGGCCTGGATCGAATCCTCGATGAATCGCGCAAAGTCCGCTGGCGATTTGAAGTCACGATAGACCGACGCATAGCGGACGTAGGCGACCGGATCGAGGCCGGCCAGCGCATCCATGATCATGCCGCCGATTTCGCTCGTCTTGACCTCTGACTCCCCAGAACTCTCCAGCCGCCGGACGATGCCCGACACAAGCTGATCAAGCTGCTCCTCGGTGACCGGACGCTTCTGAAGGGCCAGTTGCACCGACCGGCGCAGCTTCTCGCGCACGAACGGCGCACGCTTGCCGTCACGCTTGACGACGACGAGATCGCGCAGCTGGACGCGTTCGAACGTGGTGAACCGTCCGCCACAACTGTCACAACCGCGCCGCCGCCGGACCGCAGTGTCCTCTTCAGCAGGCCGGCTGTCCTTCACCGCCGTGTCGGAATGACCGCAATAAGGACAACGCACCGGCCTCTCCGCCTTCTCAGTAGATCGGGAAGCGCGCAGTCAGCGCCTTCACTTCGCTGCGAACCTTTTCTTCGACAGAGGCGGTGTCTCCGCCCGTCGCCAGCGCATCGACGACTTCGCCGATCCAGCGCCCGATCTGGGTGAATTCCGCCTTGCCGAAACCGCGCGTCGTTGCAGCCGGTGAACCGACGCGAATGCCCGAGGTCACCATCGGCTTTTCCGGATCGTCGGGCACGCCGTTCTTGTTGCAGGTGATGAAGGCGCGCTCGAGCGCCTGTTCGGTCGCATTGCCCTTCACGCCCTTGGGACGCAGGTCCACCAGCATCAGGTGCGTGTCGGTGCCGCCGGAAACGATATCCAGTCCGCAGGATTTCAGTGTCTCCGCCAGCGTGTCGGCGTTGTCGATTACCGCTTGCGCATAGGCCTTGAATGACGGGTCGAGCGCTTCCTTGAACGCAACCGCCTTGCCCGCAATGACGTGCATCAGCGGGCCGCCCTGCAGGCCCGGGAAGACGGCCGAGTTGACCTTCTTCGCGATCGCTTCGTCATTGGTCAGCACCATGCCGCCGCGCGGCCCGCGCAAGGTCTTGTGCGTCGTGGTCGTGGCGATGTGTGCATACTCCAGCGGGTTGGGATGCAGCTTGGCCGCAACCAGGCCGGCGAAGTGGGCCATGTCGACCATCAGGTAGGCGCCGACGCTGTCGGCGATCTCGCGGAAAGCCTTGAAGTCGATGGTGCGCGAATAGGCCGAACCACCAGCGACGATCAATTTCGGTTTCACCTCGGCGGCCAACTGCGCCACATGCTCCATGTCGATATAGCCGTCCTGCAGGCGGACCCCGTACTGATGCGCCTCGAACCACTTGCCCGACTGGTTGGGCTTCGCGCCGTGGGTCAGGTGGCCGCCAGCGTCAAGGCTCATACCGAGGATGGCGTCGCCCGGCTTGATCAGCGCCATGAACGCCGCCTGGTTCGCCTGGCTGCCCGAATTGGGCTGCACATTCGCAAACCCGCAGTCGAACAACTGTTTGGCGCGCTCGATCGCCAGCGTCTCGATCTCGTCGACGAACTCGCAACCGCCATAATAGCGTCGCCCCGGGTAACCCTCGGCATACTTGTTGGTCAGCAGCGTGCCCTGCGCCTCAAGAACGGCGCGCGAAACGATGTTCTCAGAGGCGATCAGTTCGATCTGCTGCGACTGGCGCTGGAACTCGCGCTCGATGCTGGCGGCGATGTCCGGATCCGACTCCGCAAGCCCTGCTCCGAAAAAGCCGGCAGGCTTGATGTCTTGTTGCGGAATCGGTTGGCTCATGCGCAGCCTCCAGAATACACGGCGCCTCGGAAAGCCCGGCGATACGGCGTCCAGCAAGGAATGGCAAGATATCGCCAAATCGCGGCAGCCCGTTTGATTAAGAAGCCGCAACCTCAGTATAAAATTGCGATTATTTGATTCCGCCCAAGATGTCGCTTGCCTTTACCGAAAACAATTGCATTCTTGTCGCAACAGCCAAGCAACACTAGATCGATTCCAGCAAACGATTGAGCAAATCACCGGATAACCCTGCGGAAGGTATAGACGACCACCTGCGCCTGACCTCGCAGATCGTCTCGGCCTTTGTTTCCAATAACCCGCTGCCGGCCGACAGCCTGCCTGCGGTGATCCAGTCCGTTTACAAATCGGTGTGCTCGCTGAGCCGTAGCGACGACGAAGCCGCCGAACGCCCCAAACCGGCAGTGCCGATTTCCCGCTCGGTCACCGACGATCACATCATCTGCCTGGAAGACGGCAAGAAGCTGAAAATGCTCCGGCGCTACCTACGCTCGCAGTACAACATGACGCCGGATGATTACCGCCGCCGCTGGGGGCTGCCATCTGACTACCCGATGGTGGCGCCGAACTACGCGGCCCAACGCTCGCGCTTCGCCAAGGAGATCGGCCTCGGCAAGTCGCGATCAGACGCTGAAGCCAAGGGCTGACGCTCCTTCAGACGATCACGCCGCGCCCGCCTGCGCCGGAAGCGCCGCCATCGCCGCCCTGACCCTTGCGACGAACGTAGGCAAGCTTGGCCAGCGAGAGATCCTCAATCTGCGAGCGCGTCGCCGAGACTGGCGCAATGAAGCTTACCTCCAGCCCGTCGCTGGCTGCCACGGCGCGAACCTCAATGCCGGCGCCGACTTTCTGCATTTCGATGTAGATCTCGTCGCGCGGCTTGTTCAAGTTCGCCGCTCCGTTGTGATCGGCGGACTAGGCCGCCGTCCGCTCCAGACCCAGCTGCGCCCAGATCGCAACCAGCGCGGAAACCAGCTCATCCATCATCGCTTCCGTATGGTGCGGCGACGGCGTGAAGCGCAGCCGCTCGCCGCCCTTGGGCACGGTGGGATAGTTGATCGGCTGAACGTAGATTCCGAAATCGAACAGCAGCGTGTCCGACAACGCCTTGCAGCGTTCCGGATCGCCAACGTGCAGCGGCACAATATGCGTGTCAGCCATCATGACCGGCAGGCGCGCCTCGATCATTTTCTGGCGCAGCATTTCCGCTTTTTGCTGGTGGACCTTGCGGACTTCCTGACCGAACTCCCCGCGCAACTTGCGGATCGACGTCAACGCCCCGGCGGCGAGCACCGGGCAGGTTGAGGTCGAGAAGATGAAACCGGGCGCCATAGAGCGGATGGCGTCAATGATGATCGCGTCGGCCGCGATATAGCCGCCCATCACGCCAAACGCTTTCGCCAGCGTGCCTTCGCAGATCGTGATGCGATCCATCACGCCGTCACGCTCGGCTACGCCCGCGCCGGTCTCGCCATACATGCCGACCGCATGAACTTCGTCGAGATAGGTGATGGCGTCGAATTCGTCCGCGAGGTCGCAGATCTCTTTCATGGGCGCGACATCACCATCCATCGAGTAGACGGATTCAAACGCGATGACTTTCGGCGCATCGGCGGGATCGTTTTCCATCAGCGCACGCAGGTGGCCAACATCGTTGTGCCGGAACACGCGCTTGGCGCACTGCGCCCGCTTGATGCCTTCAATCATCGAAGCGTGGTTCAACGCATCGGAATAGATGATCACGTTGGGCATGATCTTCGCCAGCGTCGACAGCGTGGCGTCGTTCGAGACATAGCCGGACGTGAACAACAGCGCGGCTTCCTTGCCGTGCAAACTGGCCAGCTCTTTCTCCAGATCCACGTGATAACGCGTCGTGCCGGAAATGTTGCGCGTTCCGCCTGAGCCAGCGCCGAACGCATCGACCGCTTCCTTCATCGTCTCGATGACGTCGGGATCCTGGCCCATGCCGAGGTAGTCGTTCGAGCACCAGACGACGACTTCCTGTTCGGTGCCGTCGAGATGCCGGGCCGACGCCCGCGGGAACTTTCCGCGATGACGCTTGAGATCGATAAATACCCGGTATCGGCCCTCGTCGCGGATTTCCTTCACCGCGTCTTCAAATGCCGCCAGATGCTTCATGTTTCCTTCGGCGCTCTGCGGGCGCCGCTCCCATGCACTACACCTGACTTTAGCCTCAGGTCAGTTGGATGAATACTCATATGCGCACTTTGAACGACTGTTAAACGTCTGATTGTCGCAGAATTTTTGCGAATGGTTCGCATTGGCGCAAAATTTCGTAAGCAGCATTACGTTTCCCGTAGGCTGATCGCGCAACCGTGAACGCAAACCGCCGGCGGCTCATACCCGAGCCGCCGGCGTTTGGCAGTCTACCGTCTATTGAACGCAGCCCCTCTGACGAGGACTTCTCGTTCCCCCTTCGCCCAGCCCTAGAGCTGGTAACGGATCTGATCGGACCAGAAGCGCTCAAGGCGCGAAATGGTCCGGTTCAGTTGGTCCAGATCGTCTGGACGCACGCTGGCTGTCGGCTCCAGCGAATTGGCCTGCTTCTCGAACAGGTCCTGCACGCGCGCGCGAACCGCAAGGCCCGACGGCGTCAGCTTCAGGCGAACCGTGCGGCGATCATCGCTCGACCGCGTCTGGATCAGGTATCCGCCTTCCTGAAGCTTCTTCAGGTTATAGGACATTGACGTGCCGGCGAACGAGCCGCGGGCACGCAGGGCGCTGGCCGGCGTTTCGCCTTCGCCAACTTCATAGATCAGGAGCGCCTGGACACCGGTCAGCGAACGCTCGCCCGAACGCTCGAGCTTGTCCTTGACCACGTCATGCAGACGACGATGCGCCTGTTCCAACAGCGCAAGCGCCTTAAGGAAGGTCTGCTCGACGTCCCCTTCTTCACCGGTCGCCCGGATTGCTACTTCAGTCATGTTCACCACCATCAGCCATATGTTTGTATTTGGGCTACGAGGGGGAATACACGGGTATGCCTAAGCAATCGCTAAAACGAACGCATTTCATCCAATTTTTCGGAGGTATTTATTGTGTTTTCATTTGATTGGTTATTGTGAACCGCAAGTAAACAGCTTCTCGTCAATTGCCCGCGTCGTCGCGCCGGCGCTCATCCAGTCTCTCGACCGCCACATAGCTTCGTTGGCGAAACGGTGGATACCTTCTCAACCCGACAGCGAAAAAAGCGCCCAGCGCTTTCGCAGTCCCCGGAATCAACGACAGATAACAGGCGGTTGCCGCGTTTTCTGGCTGCCTTTCCAAGTATTCATTTCGTCCGTCTCGGGATAAGTGTTCCTGTCATCGGACCTGTCACACAAGACCAGCAATACAGCCGGCGGACAATTACATGGCCACCCTCGCGAATGACGCGACCCTCCCCTACCGCATTCGTCCCGCCCGCGGGAACGAGGTCGGCGAACTGCAGAATATCGATCTAGCCTCCGCGACGCTGTTCCGCTCAACCGGCCTGATCGACTTCGGGGAAGCTGGCGAACCGTCCGATCCGATCCCGGAAAACCGCTTGCGCCAGGGATTTGGCGACGGTCTCGTCTGGGCCGCCGTGGACGACCGCGACAACCTTGTCGGCTTCGCGCTCTGCTCCGATCGCGGCGACGACCTTTACCTCGACCAGCTGTCGGTCATTCCCAAGCATGGCCGCCAGGGCGTCGGCACCCGGCTGGTCCGCCGCGCCATCTCCGAAGCCGAAGCCCGCGCCTACAAGCGCCTGTCGCTTTCGACCTTCCGCAAGATCGCGTGGAACGGCCCCTTCTACAAACGCCTCGGCTTCCGGGAGATTCCGGTCTGGCGGCTGCAGGACTGGCAGATCGAAATCCGCGAATTGCAGAAACAAACGATGGACGTCCGCCTCCGCTGCTTCATGCAGCGCCCGGTCAAGCGGTCCCGATGGTCGCCCCGAGCCGCGACTTAACGCGGCGGATAGTTCGGCGACTTGTAGACTCCCATTGAAGTCAGGTCCGGCTTGAACACCTTGTGGCAGCTCTCGCAGGATTCCACGAGATCATCGCCCGCCAGATTCAACGCCGCCACATCCCGCGTCTTCGCCGCTTCCAGCGCGCTGAGACCGGCCGTCGTCATGTCTTCGGCGTACTTGATCCACTCCGGCTCGATCACCCAGTCCTCATCGTTCGGGCCGGTGCCCGCCAGCTGGATCGTCTTGCCGCCAATCGCCATCTGGTAGGCGTTGTACTCGGCCATCATCCACCCCTCCTCGGTGGTGGGCGGTTCATAAGCGTCCAGCCACAAGGGCTCCGATGAATAATCGACCAGGGCGACCATCACCTCATTGAGGCTGACGGGAAGCCGGATAGATGGCGCTTCGCCGAGTTCGGATGCGGGCGTTGCAGCCGGCGGCGCTGCGGCGCTTTCCTCGACTTGCGGCGTGCAGGCGCAAACAGCCAGCAAAGCAGCACTTCCAATCGCAACCCGCATACCTTCACGCATCCAACGCCTCCTGAGCCTGTCGTGTGTGACCGCTTAACCATAGGGAGCGGCTTTTCCCCGCCATTTGATCCAGATCAAAACGGGCGCAGTCTGGCAGGGCGCGGGAAGCCGGATGACATCGGGCTCGCGCCCCGCTACCTCTTTCGCCAAGAGGAGCGATCATGCCCAGAACCATAGTCACCAGCGCCTATCCCGCCGCCCGCATGCGCCGCCTGCGCCAGCACGACTGGTCGCGCAGGCTGTCACGCGAAACGGCGCCCTCACCCAACGATCTGGTCTGGGGAATGATCGTTCACGACGGGAAAGCCCCACGCGATCCGGTCAAATCGATGCCGGGCGTCGATCGCCTCAACATAGACGAGGCGGCGAAGGCCGCTGTTCGCGCGAAAGAACTCGGCATTCCCGCCATAGCGGTCTTCCCTCACATCGACCCCTCAAGGAAAGACGAAGGCGGATCACAAGCCGTCGATCCTGACGGCCTGATCCCGAACGTCATCCGGGCGATGAAGGCGGCCGCGCCCGAGGTCGGCATCGCATGCGATGTCGCGCTCGATCCGTTCACCTCACATGGTCACGACGGCCTGCTCGATGATGACGGCTACGTCGTCAACGACGACACAGTCGACGTGCTGACCCAACAGGCGCTCGTGCAGGCCGAGGCCGGCGCCGACATCGTCGCCCCCTCCGACATGATGGACGGGCGTATCGGCATGATCCGCGACATCCTCGACGAAGCCGGCCACGATCGGACGATGATCCTGTCCTATGCGGCCAAGTACGCGTCCTGCTTCTACGGGCCATACCGCGACGCCGTCGGCACCGCCGCAACGCTGAAGGGCGACAAGAAGACGTACCAGATGGACTTCGGCAACACGGACGAAGCCCTGCGCGAAGTCGCCATGGACATCGAGGAAGGCGCCGACATGGTCATGGTCAAACCGGGCCTCCCCTATCTCGACATCGTCCAGCGGGTCTCATCAGAGTTCGGCGTACCGACGCTGGCCTTTCAGATTTCCGGCGAGTACGGGCAGATCAAGGCGGCCTCCGCGCTCGGCTGGTTGGATGAGGACAAGGCGATCATCGAAACGTTGAGCGCCTTCAAACGCGCAGGCGCATCAGGCGTCATCACCTACTTCGCCGAGCGCGCCGCCCAGTTGCTGGCCTAGCCGCTGGCGCCGCCGACCACCTTGCGCCGGATGAAATCGCAAACAGCAGTCGATGCGGCGATGCCGGCAAAGTCGGCGAGCGCGTCCCAGACCGACGTCGAGCGTGGATCGTAGACGAAGGACTGGAAGATCTCGGTTCCCACCGCCACCAACACCATGTGCGCCAGCCAGAACGGCCAATAGCGACGCGGCAGGACCAGGACTCCCGGCGCCGTGACGCCGGCAAAGGCGATGAAGTGAAACAGCTTGTCCTGGAACGGGATCAGCGGCGGTGGCCCCGGTTCCTGCCCCATCAACAGAAAAGCCAGCAAGGCGAAGGCCAGCCCGGAGACCACGCCGAGCGCGACCTGAGCGGCCCTTGGCCCCGAAGTCTGCTTCTCCGGACGGGTCATGGTCACACTCCTTTGCCGAGCCCCCACCGTCGAGCCGATCGGTGAAAATCGGATGAAGTCAGCGCCGCATCAGCGCCTTGCGAATTTTGCTCGACACGACACAGCGATTGGCTGTAATGGGCGCGCCCTTTTGAAGGAAGCGATTCACATGGACCCTCCCGGGTCGCCATACATCCTGCGCCGCGCCAGATCCACCGACGCCAGCGCCCTCTTCGCCCTTGAAACTCGCGCCTTTCCCGGCGATCGCTTGTCGCTTCGCAGCCTCCGGCGTCATGTTGCTTCGCCCACAGCAGACGTCATCGTCGCAACGCTTGGTGGAGAAATGATCGCCTACGCTCTCTGCCTCTATCGCAAGGGATCCAGCATCGCCCGGCTCTATTCCATCGCAGTTGCGGACTCACAACGCGGCAAGGGCGTCTCGACGCGACTGCTGAATGATCTCGCCGCCCGCGCACGCCGCAAGGGATGCACGCGCCTCCGCCTCGAAGTTCGTGAGGACAACCAGTCCGCCATGCACACTTACGAGCGCCAGGGCTTTGCCCCATTCGGAATGATCCCGGACTATTATGAAGACGGCGCAAATGCGGTGCGGATGGAAAAGCCGCTTGCGTCCGCGAACCGCAAGGCCGCCGCATGAGAGACTGGATTCTGATCGCCGACGATCTGCGCGACCTTGCGAGTCTTGGCGCGCCGTTCCGCATGATGACGACGCGCGACTATGTTCTCCAGCCCAAGCTGCTGGCTGGCGCACATCCCAAGATCATCAACCTCGCACGCACCTACACCTACCAGACGGACGGCTATTACGCTTCGCTGCTCGCCGAGGCGCGCGGCCACCGCGTCGTGCCCAGCGTCGAGACGATGCTGGACCTCGCCGACGCCAAGGGCGTGGAGCCGGCGATCCCGGAACTCGAACAGATCATCGAGCGCGATCTCGCCAAGGCCAACGGCGGGGCGCCCGCGCCCGAAAAACTGATGGTCTTCTTCGGCGAGACCACGGACGAACGTTTCAGGCGCTTCGCCCGCATCCTGTTCGACTGGTACCGCGCACCAGTCCTGCAGGTCTCACTGACCACAGAGAAATCCCGCACCCGCATCAAGCGCATCAAGCTTCAACCGTTCACAGCGCTGAAGGGTGACGACCAGAAGGCGTTCGTCGACGCGCTGACCAACTACACGAACCGCGTCTGGAAATCTCCGAAGGGCCGCACGATCGCGAAATACTCGATCGCGGTGCTCTATGATCCCGAAGAAAAGCTTGCCCCCTCCAGCGTTGAAACGCTCAAACACTGGGCGCGCCTCGCAGAAAAGGACGGGGTCGAGATCGAACCGATCACGAAGAAGGACCTCGCCCGCCTCGCCGAATTCGATGCGCTGTTCATCCGCGAGACCACCTCGATCACCAATCACACCTATCGCTTCGCCCGCCGCGCCTGGGCTGAAGGCATGCCGGTGATCGATGATCCTGTTTCGATGATGAGGTGCACCAACAAGGTCTACCTCTGGGAGCTGCTGGTCGGCGCAGGGCTGCCGGCGCCGGAGACCATCATCATCCAGGAACGCACGCAGCTATCGGAAGTCGCCGACAAGCTTGGCTTCCCGCTGGTGCTGAAGATCCCGGACGGCTCGTTCTCGCGCGGCGTCAAGAAAGCCAGGACGATGGAGGAGCTCCAATCCATCGCGAAGGAATTGCTGGAAGACTCCGACCTCGTCATCGCGCAGGAATTCATCCCGACCGACTTCGACTGGCGCATCGGCGTCCTCGACAAACAGGCGATCTTCGCCTGCCAGTATAAGATGGCGCGCGGCCACTGGCAGATCGTCAATCACAAGGCCGACGGCAAGGCCATCGAAGGCGGCTTCAATCCGGTCTCGCTCGCTGACACCCCGGCTGAAATCGTCGAAGTGGCGGTGAAAGCGGCCAACCTGATCGGCGACGGCTTCTATGGCGTCGATATCAAGTCCGGCCCCAATGGCCCCGTCATCATCGAGATCAACGACAACCCGAACCTCGAACACGGGATCGAAGACAGCTGCGAAAAAACCGCCGTGTGGTCGGCGTTGACGAAATGGTTCCTGACGCGGCTGGACGCATAGCAATTTTCCAAAGAATGACTGCTCCCATGAGCACTGCTTCGCTAGCGCGCATCGAGTTTCTCGAAGACTGACGCGCCATACGGCGACACTCTCAGCAGATACTCAGACATGCCTCCCTTGCGCATATCCGACAGCGCACACCGTCGTAAATTGTCGACGCCGTCGGGTTCGCTGGCCTTCGCCCAAAGTATCTCGTCGGCGACACCAACATAAACGATCCTTTCTTCTGCCTGCAGGGGCCACAGTTCCGGGCGCACAAGGATCGAAGTCGCAAGGCCACTCTCAGCGCCGACGACATGCACGCCAGCTCGGGCAATCTCCTCGCACCATAGCGGCAAAACGCGAGTCGTGATGTTTGTATAAGCATGCTCCCACGCATGGTCCTCAGAGATACCGAGCGCTTCGATATCGGACCGCATCACCGCTTTAACGGATGACGCTTGGTCGAGCATGATGAGCGCAACGAGATCGCCTGCGACCGGCGCCCATAGAAGACCATCGCCTGATCTTTCTTGATGCCGGATCACAGGTACGAGCCGATCCGGACACAATCCCTCGTCCGCGCCAAACACATCGGCGAAATCCGAAACCACACGCTGAGCAGACAGTTCGGCGTCTCCAGACCGCTGATAGCCGTGAAAACCGTTCCGCAGATGGGCCTGGACCGAGTGTCCGTTCCAGGAAACCGTAAATGAATCGCTTTCCAGAGGTTCTATCGTGAAGCCCCGGTTCGCCTGTCGCAAACGATGAACCACAAGGTCGCGGAACTGCCTCAGTGTCATCCCGTTGGCGCCACGCAAACCCCAAGCGATACGCGTGAATACCATTCCCCAACCCCGACCATAGAAAGGACCCAACGTGACGCTTGTAGGCGCATTTGGTTTACGGCTGGTATCAAGCGCCGATCTCCTCGATACGTACACTTGTTCCACCTCATTCCAGCGCCCAAATATCACCCAGAATCAATGCAACACTGGGCCCCATGAACCACGCAAAGACATTCATGCTGCTTGCCGCGCTGACGGCCCTGTTCGCCGGCGTCGGCTACCTGCTGGGCGGGGCGTTCGGCATGGTCATCGCCTTTGGCGTCGCCATCGCCATGAACGCCTTCTCCTACTGGAACGCCGACAAGCTGGTGCTGCGGATGTACAAGGCCCAGCTGGTCGATGAGACCCACCCCGACGCCCTGATCCGCAACTACGTCTCCGACGTGAAGGAAATGGCCACCACCGCCGGCATGCCGGTCCCGCGCATCGGCATCCTGCCGCAGGACCAGCCAAACGCATTCGCCACTGGTCGAAACCCGGAGAACGCTGTCGTCTGCGCCACCGTCGGCCTGTTGAAGATGCTGAGCCGCGAAGAGATTCGCGGCGTGATGGCGCACGAACTCGCGCACGTGAAAAACCGCGACACCCTGACCATGACCGTCACGGCCACCGTCGCAGGCGCCATCACCATGCTGGCGAACTTTGCGCTTTTCTTCGGTGGCAGGGACCGGCCCGGCGGAATCATCGGCACGCTCGCCATCATGATCCTCGCGCCCATGGCCGCCGCCCTGGTGCAGATGGCGATCAGCCGTTCGCGCGAATACGAGGCCGACCGCATCGGCGCGGAAATCGCTCACGATCCCCAGGCGCTGGCTTCGGCGCTGGCCAAGATCGATGGCTATTCAAAGCGCATCATGAATGAACAGGCCGAACGCAATCCCGCCTCCGGCCAGCTCTTCATCATCAACCCGCTGTCAGGCCAGCGCGCCGACAACCTGTTCTCGACCCACCCCAATACCAAGAACCGCATCGACGCACTGATGCAGATGACCGGCTTGCGTGCCCAGCCCGCGCCGGAGGGCGAGTTCGTCACCGCCGTGCCGACCACCAAGGGCCCCCGCAACAAGGGCCCGTGGGGCTAGTTCAACGCTCCCTCGCCGGCACGTGCTTGTGCGCTGCTGCGAACGCCGCGACCTCGTCAGCCGAAAATTTCAGCGAACGCCGCTTCTCCGAAACCGGCTGATGCGACAGCGACACGCCCGGCCGCCGCTCAGTCTTTGGCCGGATCGGACGCTTCTCGAAACCGCCACCACAAGTCGGGCAAACGTTGTGACGCTTCGTCTCCACGCAGTCCGCGCAATACGTGCACTCATACGTACAGATCCGCGCATCGGCGGCGTCAGGCGGCAGGTCCTTGTCGCAGAACTCGCAATTAGGTCTCAGCTCCAGCGCCATGCACGCCTCCGCAATTCTAGAACAGATCGCCCTGACCTGCGGGCGCGTTCTTTTTTGACTTCGCCGGTTTTTTCCTGGGTGCTGCAGGCTTGGACGCCGCCGACGGTTTGCCGCCTCCCGTCGCCACCGCGCCGACCTCGCCATCAGCAAATCGCAGCGACAGCGCGTCACCCTCGCCAACGGTCTTCGCCGCGCGTACCAGCTTGCCGTCCGCGCCGGTGACCAGCGCAAACCCGCGCTTCAGCACACCCTCGTAAGACAGGCTGTCGAGCACGCGCGCCTGCGTCTCCAGCTGCCGCCGCGCATGATCGATCCTGCGCACCGCCGCCGGACGCAGACGCTCCGCCGCGCGCGCCACATCGCTCCGCCGCCGCTCCACATCACGCCTAAGCGCCGCCGGGCGCAACTGCGCAGCCACTTCGCCATAGGCGGACCGTTTACGCGCCACCGCCTGCCCCAGCGCGCCGGAAAACCTCTGCGCAGCCATGTCGAGCCGCTGTCGCGGCGCCTGCAGCAACGCATCCGCACGCGGCAAGGCCCCAACCGCCGAACGCAGCTCCAGTTTGCGCTTCTCGACCAACCGCAACAGCAAACGCGAAACGCGCCCGCCAAGGTCTCCAACCGTCGCCACCAGTTCAGACCGAACCGGCAGCGCGATCTCCGCCGCCCCAGTCGGCGTCGGCGCACGCCGGTCAGAGACATAATCAATCAGCGTCGTATCGGTTTCGTGGCCCACGGCCGAGATCAGCGGAATCTCGCTGTCAGACGCCGCGCGCACCACGCGCTCTTCATTGAACGACCACAGATCCTCGATCGAACCGCCGCCGCGCGCGACGATGATCAGGTCTGGACGCGGAATCGCCCCGCCCGGCTTCAGCGCATTGAACCCGCGTATGCCCGCCTCGATCTGTTCCGCCGCTTTCTCGCCCTGCACCAGCGTCGGCCAGATCAGCACATGGACCGGATAGCGCTCGCGCACCCGATGAAGGATGTCCCGGATCACCGCACCCGTCGGGCTCGTCACCACGCCGATCACGCTGGGCAGATAAGGCAGCGGCTTCTTGCGGCTGTCGTCAAACAGGCCTTCCTTGGCGAGCTTCTTCTTGCGCTCCTCCAGCAGCTGCATCAGCGCGCCGACGCCCGCCGGCGCCATCGTCTCGGCGACAAGCTGATAGTTCGAGCGCCCCGGATAGGTCGACAGCTTCCCCGTGGCGACGACTTCCAGTCCCTCTTCCGGCTTGAAGGGAAGCTTGTTGACGTTGCCCTTCCACATCACCGAGTTCAGCGTCGCCTTGTCGTCCTTGATGTCGAAATAGGCATGCCCCGACTTGGCGATCACAACCCGCCCCAGCTCCCCGCGCACGCGCACAAAGCCATAGGCGTCCTCGATCGTCTTCTTGAGCGCCGATGAAAGCTCGGAAACCGTCATTTCCGGCGCATTTGAAGAAGAAGCGCCGCCGCGTTCCGGGAGTGCAGAATCAAGTAGATCGCTCATAGGCGGGACTATAGCGCGCCCAGTCGCGGCGTCAGGCCGGGGAGCGACGGCCGCTGACACAAAAGACAGCCAAAATCCCCGGAATTCATGTGGATCACGGTCCGCCAGCGTTTAGTGTCGCCTCCACGACCGCCAAAGAGAGAGTTCATGCCCGATTTCCAGACCAGCCACGTCACCTACGCGTGCACCAACGCCATCGCGCGCATCACGCTGCACCGCGCGCCGGTCAACGCGCTCTCACTCGCCTTCATCGAGGATATCGTGGCCGCCTTTCGCTACGCGGCCGAAGACAACACCGCCCGCGCCGTCATCCTGGAAAGCGCCGTGCCGGGCCGCTTTTCTGCCGGTCTCGATCTCGACATCCTGCTCGGCAAGCCGGCTGAGGAAATCCGGAAGTTCCTGACCGCGCTCTACACCAACCTGTTCGACGCCCAGTACAATCTCGGCAAACCATCAATCGCCGCCGTATCCGGCACGGCGCGCGGCGGCGGCATGACGCTGGCAATCTCCTGCGATGTGATCCTGTGCAGTCAAAGCGCAACGTTTGGCTATCCCGAGATCGACGTCGGCGTGTTGCCCGCCATCCACTTTGCGCACCTGCCGAAGATCATCGGGCGCCACCGCACATTCGAACTGTTGTTTTCCGGCCGCGCCTTCAGCCCGGAAGAAGCGCGCGAGCTCGGCCTCGTCAGTCACATCTATCCGGACGAGGACCTCGCCGGAGCCGCCACCGATCTCGCAAAGACCTTCGCAGCAAAATCTCCCACGGCCCTGCGCCTCGGCCGCGCCGCCTTCATGCGCCAGAACGATCTCGACTACCGTCGCGCCATCGCCAACGCCGTGGAAGACTTCTGCAACATCGCAACGACGCCCGACGCGCAGGAAGGCCTCAAAGCCTTCATCGAGAAGCGGCGACCGGAATGGAAGTAGCCCCCATCCACATGCAGGCTGAAACGCCAAAAAATGCAGACATGGCCGGGCGAAGCCTGTTAGTGAGTGGCCGAATCCGAGGACGAACTCATGAAGATTCTAATCGTAGGCGGCGGCGGTCGCGAACACGCTCTGGCCTGGCGCCTGCAGCAATCCAGTCGCGTCACTGAAATCGTCTGCGCCCCTGGCAATCCGGGGATGGCCCAACTGGGTCGTTGTGTCGCCGTCGCTGCGGGCGATGTCGAGGGTCAGTTGGAACTGGCCAGGAAGGAACGCCCGCATCTCGTCATCATCGGCCCCGAACAGCCGCTAGTCGCCGGCCTGGCCGACAAGCTGCGCGCCGCAGACATTCCGGTGTTCGGCCCGTCCGCCCGCGCCGCCATGCTGGAAGGCTCGAAGGGCTATTCCAAGGACTTCATGGCCAAATACAACATCCCCACCGCCGCATACGGACGTTTCACAGACGCCCAAAAAGCCAAGGCCTTTCTCGACCGCTTCAAGCCGCCTTACGTGCTCAAGGCTGATGGTCTTGCAGCCGGCAAGGGCGTGATCATCGCCGAAACGCTTCCGCAGGCAGAAGAAGCGATCGACTCCCTGCTCGGCGGACGCTTCGGCGCCGCTTCCTCCAGCCTCGTGATCGAGGAATTCATGCATGGCGAGGAAGCCAGCTTCTTCGCCCTGTCTGACGGCGAAACCGCCATCGAACTCGCTGGCGCACAGGACCACAAGCGCGTCGGCGAAGGCGACACCGGCGTCAACACCGGCGGCATGGGCGCCTATTCGCCCGCCCCGATCCTCGACCCGGAAATGCAGCAGCGCGTGATGGACGAGATCGTTACGCCGACCATCAAGGGCATGGCCGCCGAGGGCCGGCCCTATCGCGGCGTCCTGTTTGTCGGCCTGATGATCGACGCCAACGGTCCGCGCGTGGTGGAATACAACTGCCGCTTCGGCGACCCGGAATGCCAGGTCATCATGACCCGCTTGAAGGACGATCCTCTGCCGCAGATGCTGGCTTGCGCCACCGCGGGCCTGAAAGACTGCCGCCGCCTCGAACGCTTCACCGATCACGCCGTCACCGTGGTGCTTGCGGGGGAAGGCTATCCTGCCGATCCGAAAAAGGGCGGCGTCATCGGCGGCCTGAAGGAAGCCGCCAGCGTCGACGGCGTCACCATCTTCCACGCGGGCACCAAACAGGAAGGCCACAACATCATCGCCAACGGCGGCCGCGTCCTCAACGTCACAGCCTACGCCCCCACCCTCCGCCAGGCCGTCGACCGCGCCTACGAAGCCATCGACAGGATCGACTGGCCGGACGGCTTCTGCAGACGGGATATCGCCTGGCGGGCGTTAGAACGCGAGTAAAACTCTCGCACCGCCGACTTTGAGCTTGCAGCCAACTCTGGCTATGTTCAGCGCCCAGACCAGACAGGACGCCCATGACCGACAATCCCGCAGCCATCTTTTCCGGCACCAAGGAAGTGACCGAGGCGCATCGCTTCGATGAGGCGAAGCTGGCGCAGTGGATGGAGGCGAATGTCGAGGGCTATTCCGGGCCGCTGGAAGTGCGCCAGTTCAAGGGCGGGCAGTCCAACCCGACCTACCAGCTGGTCACGCCCAACAAGAAATACGTCATGCGCCGCAAGCCGCCGGGCAAGCTGTTGCCGTCGGCGCATGCGGTGGACCGCGAATACCGCGTGCTGTCGGCGCTCTATCCGCTCGGCTTCCCGGTCGCGCGACCCTACGCCCTCTGCGAGGACGACAGCGTCGTCGGCACCATGTTCTACATCATGGACATGGTCGAAGGCCGCATCCTCTGGGACGCAACCTTGCCCGATTATGAACCCGCCGAACGCCGCGCCATATTCGAGGCGAAGATTTCAACTCTCGCGCAACTCCACAATGTCGACTGGAAAGCGGCCGGCCTTGAAGGCTTCGGCAAGGATGGCGATTACGTCGCCCGCCAGATCCACCGCTGGACCAAGCAATACGTCGCCTCGGAAACCTCGAAGATCCCCGAGATGGACAAGCTGATGGACTGGCTGCCGAAGAACATCCCGCCCGGCGAGCGCACCTCCATCGTCCACGGCGATTATCGCATCGACAACATGATCCTGCATCCGACCGAGCCGAAGGTTCTGGCCGTGCTCGATTGGGAATTGTCCACCCTCGGCGATCCCCTGGCCGATTTCACCTACCACCTGATGTCATGGGAGATGCCGTCGTCAGATCCGCAGCGTCCTTCCATCTCAGGCGTCAAGGACAAGGAAGCCTGGGGCATTCCGACCAAGGAACAATACGTCGCGCGCTATTGCGAACTCACAGGCCGTGAAGGCGGCATGCCGGAGCTGGACTACTACTTCTCATACAATGCCTTCCGGCTCGCCGGCATCATCCAGGGCATTGTCGGCCGCGTGCGTGACGGCACGGCGTCCAACGCCGCAGCGGCGGAAAACGAAGGCCGCGTCGCCCCGCTGGCCAAGTTCGCCTACGACTGCGCCCTGCGTGCCGGCATGGAAGCCTGATCCCAGTCAACACGCGACAATGTGATCGTGGCTAGGCGTTGCCCGCGACGTCGGATCAAAACATTGTCGGCGCAAACAACCTGCCGGTCGCGCGCGCAAGCGCCGGAACTGGCGCGACGCCGGAGGAACGCCAGTGAAAGCCCGTCCAATCGCCCTCGCACTTGGAGGCGCGAGCCTGATCGCTCTGGCCGCCGGCTGCTCCCTGTCGGCGCCCACGCCAACCGAAACGGCGGCAGCGGCCACAGCCGCAGAAACGCCCTACGACGCAACCGAATGGACTTACTGGGGCGGCGATGCCGGCCAGACGCGTTACGCGCCCCTCGAGCAGATCAATCTCGACACGGTCAGCCGCCTCAAGATCGCATGGCGCTGGAGCGCCGATACGTCGGGCGAACCCGCCAGCGGCAATTACAAATCCACGCCGCTGCTCGATGATGGCGTCCTCTACGTCCCGTGGCTCAACCACGGCATGGCGGCGATCGATGCAGGCACCGGCGAAACCATCTGGGCCTTCGAACCCCAACCCGCCGACATCGGCGGCCGCGCCGCCTCGCTCGTCGGGCGTTCGCTGGCCTACTGGACCGATGGCGAAGACAAACGCGTCTACAACAACACCAGCGACGGCCGCCTCATCGCAGTCGACGGCAAGACCGGCGAACCCGCCCTCGACTTCGGAGACAAGGGCTGGATCGACCTCCGCGCAGGCCTGATCGAAGGCACCCCCGTCACCGATGTCGGCTCAGTCTCTCCCGCGCTGGTCGTCGGCGACGTCATCGTCACGCAGGTCATCGTCCAGGGCCCGCGCAACAAGGAAAGCGCACCGGGCCTGATCCGCGGCTTTGACGTTCGCACCGGCGAACTGGTCTGGTCGTGGAACCCAATCGCCCAGCCCGGCGATCCCGGCGCAGACACCTGGGAAGACGGCTCAAATCTCTACTCGGGCGCCGCCGGCTCATGGAGCATGATGAGCGCCGATCCTGAACTCGGATATGTCTACATTCCCACCGAAACGCCGACCAACGAGTTCTACGGCGGCCACCGTCTCGGCGACGGGCTTTATGGCGAAAGCATCGTCTGTCTCGATGCGAAGACCGGCGAACGCGTCTGGCACTACCAGATCGTGAAGCACGGCATCTGGGACTACGATCTGCCGATTGCGCCAATCCTCCACGAGATCGAGAAAGACGGAAAGACGATTGAGGTCGTCACCCAGATGACCAAGCAGGGCCTGACCTTCGTGTTCGACCGCCGCACCGGCGAGCCGATTTGGCCCATCGAGGACCGCGCCGTCCCGGGATCCGATATCCCCGGCGAACGTCCCTCCCCAACCCAGCCATTCCCGACCCTGCCGGAACCCTTCCTGCGTCTCGGCTATTCGCAGGACGACCTGATCGACTTCACCCCAGAACTGCGCGCCGAAGCGATCGAACTGGCCGACCAGTACACCAAGGGCGTTCTCTACACGACGCCAACGCTGGTGACCGAAGCCAACAAGGGCACCTGGCTGTTCCCGGGAACCGGCGGCGGGCCGAACTGGAACGGCGCCTCGTTCGATCCCGAAACCCACATCATGTACACGCCAATGCGCCTCAAGCCGCAATACGCCGGCCTGCGCAAGGGCAAT
>JBHIWT010000052.1:0-19471 GCA_041987265.1 Hyphomonadaceae bacterium | reverse complement strand
GTGCAGAACGGCATTCTGGAGGTGAACGAGTTCGGCGAGGCGTGCTTTGCCTATGACGACGACGATTATTCGACATGGGGATGTTTTCGCGTGCGGCTGACGGGAACGGGCATCGTGTTTGACAACGAGTTCGGCGATGTGTTCGTGACGACGTCACTGGTGCGCGGGGTGCGCACGTGCCGGTCGGAGCTGATCGGTTGAGGAGCGGAACCAGAGGTCTTCATGGCTGACACGCATTCGATCGCGGATACCGAGGCGCTGGTTGCGAAATTACGCGAGGCGTTGGGGCCGAAAGGCGTATCCACAGACGCCGGAGAGATCGCAGGGCATGTGTCCGACTGGCGCGGGCGCTGGGTTGGCGCAACGCCGGTGCTGGTGAAGCCTGCGTCGACCGAGGAAACGGCGATCGCGGTGAAGCTGGTGACGGAGGCGGGGTTCGCCATCACGCCGCAGGGGGGCAATTCCGGACTGGTGAACGGCGGCGTGCCGTATGGCGAGGTGCTGATCTCGATGCGGCGGATGAATCGCGTGCGCGAGGTGGATACGCTGAACGATTCCATAACGCTGGAGGCGGGCGTGATCCTGACGCATGCGCAGGAGGCGGCGGATGAGGCGGGACGGCTGTTTCCGTTGTCGCTGGGCGCGCAGGGCGTGGCGACGATCGGCGGACTGATCTCGACAAACGCAGGCGGAGTTGGCGTGCTGCGTTACGGGATGATGCGCGAACTGGTGCTGGGGATCGAGGCGGTGCTGCCCGACGGGCGCGTCTGGAACGGTCTGCGGGGGCTGCGCAAGGACAATACCGGTTACGACCTGAAGCAATTGTTCATCGGGGCGGAGGGGACGCTGGGGGTGGTGACGGCGGCGACGCTGAAACTGTTTCCCAGGCCTGCGGTTAAGGAAACTGCGTGGTGCGCGATTGCGACTCCGGCGGACGCCGTGGCCTTGCTGGAGAAGGCCAAGGCGATGTCTGGCGGGGCGGTGACGGGGTTCGAGATCATTCCCGAGATCGCGCTGAAGCTGGTGGTCGAGCATGTGCCGGATACGCGCGATCCATTGCCGGCGGAGACGCCGTGGCGGATTCTGCTGGAACTGTCGCTGGCGCAGGAAAGCGGCGCTCGCGAGCTGATGGAGGGCATTCTGTCAGAAGCGCTGGAGGCGGGGCTGATCGCGGATGCGGTGATTTCCGAAAGCGAGGCGCAGACGCAATTGCTGTGGCGGATCCGCGAGAACATTGCGGTGGCCGAGAAAGCCTATGGCAAGGCGCTGAAGCATGACGTGTCGGTGCCGGTGTCGCGGGTGGCGGAGCTGTTCGCGCGCGGCGGCGAACTGGTGGCGCAGTTGGCGCCGGGCGCGCAGATCATCGCGTTTGGCCATGTCGGTGACGGCAACATCCATTACAACGTGACGCCGCCGCCGGGTGTGGATGGCGATGTTTATGTAGAGGGTGAGGGAAAGCGGGTTTCCGCAGCTGTGCACGACCTGGTTGTCGAACTGGGCGGATCGATCTCGGCCGAGCATGGCATCGGCCTGTTGAAGCGCGACGAGCTGGCGCAGCGCAAGGCCAGCGTCGAGATCGACATGATGCGCGCCGTGAAGCGGGCGCTGGACCCGGACAACAGAATGAATCCGGGGCGGGTGATTTAGGAGCCTTGCGATTGGCCGGGTCCGGTTCCGGTCGGCGCCCTACTGGCTCAAGGCCTTCGCCAGAATGGGGAGGCTGACATCCATGCGGTAGTCGACGCTGGAGTGGTTGTCGGGGAATTCCTCGTAGGTGTGGGGGATGTCCATGGCCTTGAGATTGGCGTGGAGGCGGCGCGCGCCGTAGACGAGGTTGTACTGGTCGACATCGCCGCAATCTATGTAGAGCGCCTTCATCTGTTTGAGGCCGGGGCCGTGCTGGTCGGCCAGGTTGACCGGGTCCCATTTCTCGAAATTGGCCCAGCGTTCGGGGATCAGCTCGCAGGTGTCGGTGGTGACGGGCAGGCGCACGCCATAGGGCTGCGTCGGGTCGGGGTCGTAGGTGGCGCACATGGCGAGGTGCATGAGATCGTGCAGGTCGTCGCTATTCATCTTGGGGGCGGCGTGAAAATCGTCGATCCATTTCTTGATGTCGAAGTCGGCTTTCGCGAGCTTGCGCAGGAGGCGGGGGAATTCGGGCAGGTAGCCGAGTTTGAAGGCCATGTCGCCGGAATGGCAGGCGGCGGCGGACCAGAAAACCGGGTGAAGCAGGGCGTGGACGATGGCGCCGTAGCCGCCGGAGCTCTTGCCGAATATGCCTCGTTTGCCCTCGCCGCCGCATTGGTACTCGTTTTCGACGAACGGAACGATCTCGGTGCGCAGGATGTCGTCCCACGGGCCCATGGCGGATGAGTTGATGTACTGATTGCCGCCGAGTTTCGTAAAGCAGTCCGGGAAGGCGACGACGCAGGGCGGCATGGCGCCGGATGCGATCAGGCGATCGAGGCGTTCGGGGGCGTTCTCTCCGAAGTTCTTCCAGTTGGTGTGCGCCGGTCCGCCTGCGGTGAAGCCGACAATGTCGACCAGCAGGGGCAGGCCCTTCCCGTCGGTTCCGTGTGGGACGTAGACGTCTATGCGGCGAGTAGTGGGTTCGCCGAGGAGGTTGTTCTCGAGCAGTTTGCTGTCGAGCCAGAACTGTTGGACGGCGCCTCTGGGGATGCTCGGATCAGTTTGCATGGTGGCGACGCCTCGATTGGATGGAGGTTCGTCCTATCGGGTGAGCGCAATCAGGGGAAGGCGGCAAGCAGGCGCTTCGCCGGGCTGCAACTATGAGGCTGGATCCCCGCTTTCGCGGGGATGAGCGGCATGGGTGGAGGCAGCGCGTTTAGTTGACGTCGCTGGACTTCTCGGCGGTCTTGTTGGCCTTGGGGGCGCCCATCGCATAATAGGCGTTGGCGGCGTCCTGCGGGGTGGTGGGGGTGTCCGCTCCACCCTGACCGGCGCCGTTGCCGTTGGAACTGACCGGTGTGACGTGCTCGATCTGCGGGGCCATGATGTTGGCGCCGCTCTTGGCGCGCTCGATGACGCGGTCGGACAGGCCGAGTTCCTGCGCGGTGAAAGCGACGAGGCCGCCGGACTTGCACAGGGCCTCGACGATATTCTGGCGGGTCTGCAGCTCCATCATGAACTTGACCATGTCGAGAGCGGCCGGGTCGGTCTTGGCCAGCATGTCGGCGAGATCGTCGATGTCTTCGGCGGTATAGCTCATCGCGCCGGTTGCGCCGGCGCCTTCGGCGGCGGGCGTGGGCACGGCTTCATAGGCGAAGGTGGCTTCATAGACCTTGATGCCGAGCGGCATGCCGGGCGGGTGGGTCTGATCCGGCGGATACTCGATATCCTGGAGCTGGCGCAGGACCTTGTCCTCGATCTCGCCCTGTTTGGCGCGGACATCCTCGTTGGTGTACTCGCCGATGGCGTTGTCGAAGAGGTTTTCGATGCGTGCGCCAAGCGTTGCGCCGAAGGCCTGCATCTGGGTGGGGATCTGGATGCGGTCGACGTCGAGCTGGAAGGCGACGCGCGTCTTGATGAGAAGCTGGCGGTTTTCGATGGTGCGCGAGACGAAGGGGCGCGGGGCGCAGGTGTGGACGCGCAGGGAGATCTCGCCGGTGCGTTTCTTGACGAGTGACTTTTCGAAATACTCGGTGCCGCCGGCATCATGGGTCATGAAGGTCATGTCCGGCGCGTTCTTGTCCTTGAGCACCTTGATGGACGGATCCCACAGCGTGATCGGCGCGCGCAGGGCGCCGTAATACTCGCCGTTCTTGGATGTGATGAAGGTGGCGTGCGCGCCTGCATCATAGGAACGCATCGAGCGGTAGATCAGGAAAATGAACAGGCCCAGCAATAGCAGGGCGATAATCACTGCAACTATCTCAAGCATGGTCGTCGACCCCTCGTCCACCATCCGCGGCGCTGTCCCGGCGCCAATACGTCCCAGCCGTGCGCGCCTGTCTGTGCAGGCTGCAGCGCGAGCGAACCTAGCCTTGCACAAAGCCGCCCACAATCCAAAAGAACCGGTCAGACTGCCGGCCGATCAGACATGTTGTCGTGCATGCAAATCGGAAACCTCGCCTGCTGGTTGAATGCTTGCGGCCAGGCGCAGCGTGCAGGCGTGTGGACGCGTGCGCGCTCGTGCGAACCGCGACGCTAAAAAAGTTCGCGCCCAACCGGAGTACGGTCGGGCGCGAGTTTGAACTCTAACTTTGAATTTCGGTCCGCTTCGGATCGCCGGACAAGCCGTCAGGCAGGTGGCGAAACGAAAATCCCGCCGCACGGGGCGACGGGATGCGGACGTAAACCTACTTCTTGCGAGCGGCAGGCTTGCGAGCAGCGGTTTTCTTCGCTGCAGGCTTGGCCGCTGGTTTTTTCGCAGCAGGCTTTTTCTTCGCAGCGGTTTTCTTAGCCGTTGCCGTTTTTGCGGCGGCCGCCGGTTTGCGAGCAGTGGTTTTCTTCGCTGCAGGCTTTTTGACGGCTTTCTTGACCGCAGCTTTTTTGACTGCGGGTTTTTTGGCGGCCGGTTTCTTGGCAGCCGGCTTCTTCTTAGCAGTGGCCATACTAGGTCTCCTTAGATGGTCCATCGAACGAGGACCCACCTGGATCCGTTGTTCAATTCGTGTCGCGTCGTTCGCTAAAAACGACTCAACGAATCTCTCATACACCAACTTTTCAAAAAGATGCAGCGGCTCGTTTGAGTCTGTCGTTGATTCCTTCGCCGAGGTCGCGCTCAGGGATCGGAGCGACGGCGATGCGATCAAACCGTGCGTCGAGTTCATGCAGCATGGCGAAGAGGTTGGCTGCGGCTTCGGCGAGGTCGCCGGAGGGAGAGAGATTGAGGGTTGGCGTGACACCGTCAGGGGGCGGACCAAAGCCGAGCCAGGCTTCTTCCGGTCGCTGATCGAGGGCGTTGAGGCGGAGCCGGGCGCGGGGGGCGTAGTGGCGCTGCATCATGCCCGGCGCGGTGATCGCGGCGCCTGTTTCGGGCGTCGCGAGCGGTCCGGTGAGGGCCTCGATTTCACCGCGAGCGAGGGCCCCGTGACGCAGCAGGACGGGACCTGAATCGGTGAGCGCGACGATGGTGGATTCGATACCGAGATTTGTGGGGCCGCCATCGATCACGAGGTCGATCCTGTCGCCGAGCGCGGCGGCGACGTGGGCGGCTGTGGTTGGCGACAGCGCCTGTGACGGATTGGCGGACGGTGCGGCGAGCGGCCCATCGATGCGCTCGATGACGCCCGTGATTGCTGGGTTTTTTGGTTGGCGGATGGCGATTGTGTCGAGACCGGCGGTGGCGAGATCGCAGGTCGGACAGTTCGGCGCGCGTGGCAGAACGAGCGTGAGCGGACCGGGCCAGAAGCGTTCGATCAGGTCGCGTGCGAGTGGCGAGATACGGGCCAGGCGGGCGGCCATTTCGATGCCGGAAACGTGGGAGATGAGCGGGTTGAATTCGGGCCGGTTCTTGGCGGCGTAGATGCGGGCGACGGCGCGTGCATTGGTGGCGTCGGCGGCGAGGCCGTAGACCGTTTCTGTTGGGAGCGCGACGAGGCCGCCGGCGCGAATGACCTCGGCAGCGCGATCGAGATCGGCAGGCGCCGTCCCGATGATCGGGGCGGGTCGAGAAGGGGCGCCGGGCGGCTGGTCGGTCATCAGGTTCGGCAGCGGTTGATGAGTGTCAGAACCGGCATTCGCATGACGACGGACGCACGTCGAGGGGCGGGCGAGGGTGACCCGCGCGGAGACGAGCGAAGATTTTTTTGCGATGGTTGCGACTTTGCGGTCACACTCTTTCAGCGCTCTGCGTTCGGCGATGAGCGATGGCGGGTCGGCGCGCTCGTCGGCGTCAGTCGCGCGTGGCGGCTAGGTCGATGCTGATGCTGACTTCGTTGGCCACCCAGTCTTCGTCGCCGCGCGGTTCGGTGAGGGTTTCCGATCCGATTTCGAAAGCCAGGCGCTGGATCGTTGCGGCGGCTTCGACGCTGGCGGCGTCGCCGTTGAGGTCCAGCGAGAATTCGAGAGCGAGCGGGCGGGTTACGTCGCGGATCGTCAGGGCGCCGTCGGCTCGATAGCGGCCATCGCCGAGGCTGGATGCGCTGCTGGCGGTGAAGACAGCCTGTGGAAAACTGCGCGTATCGAACCAGTCTCCGAGCACGACGTTCTCGTCGTAGAACGGCTCGCCGGTGTTGACCGACGCCATCGTGATTTCGACGCGGATGTCGGTCCCGGCGGCCGGGTTTTCCGGGTCGAAGGCGATGTCGGCGGACCAGCCATCGAACTTGCCGGAGAAGGCGCGGCCCATGTAGGCGGCGGTGAAGGCGATGCTGGAGCCAGGTTGATCTACGGTCCAGGTCGGGACGGGCGCAGGCGCCGGTGCGGGGGGCTGTTGTGCCGGTTCGGGATTCTCCGGTTGCGCGATTTCTGAAGCTGGCTGCGCAGTTTCAGGCTGCGCCGGTGGCGCGATTTCAGGCTCCGCAGCCGGTTCGGCGCCGGTTGTCTGGTCGTCGGCGACAGGCGTGGGAACCGGCTCGGCAGGATCATCTGCTACGGTCGAGGCGGTGACGGCGTTGGTTTCAGTCTGCGCCTGTTGCTGGTTTGCGGGCGCCGGGGATCCCGCCAGAAGCGACGCGGCGACGGCGATGGCGAAGATGGCGAGGGCGGCGCCGAAGGCGATGAGCGCGCCGCGCGCGGGGGCTGGCGGTCCGGCTGTCCTGCCAAAGACGCCTGGGATCATGCGGGCGAGCAGGTTGTCCTTGTCGAGGAACTGATGCTTGAGCGCTGCGCCGACGTGGAGCGCCAGCAGGACGATTGCGACCCACGCAAGTTTGGAGTGGGCGAACTCGATCGGGACGTGGAGGGCCGCCTTGGCGTCGTCGGACAGGTTGGGCAGGCCCGGCAGGTGCGGCCACGGGATCGTCTGGAAGAGTTTGGTCGGGATGCCCGTGGTCGAGGCGGAAACCATGATCCAGCCGGTCAGCGGCATGGCGATGATGAGCACATAGAACGCGATATGCGTCGCCCTCGCCGCTGAGGTCTGCCAGGCGGGCATCGGCGGATCGGCGGGCGGCGGGTTGAGGAAGCGCCAGATCAGGCGGGCGACCGACAGCAGCAGGATCGTGACGCCAATGGATTTGTGGAGCTGGATCAGCGCGTATTGCTGGGCCCGGTCTTCGAGATCGCCCATGTACCAGCCGAGGCCGATCATGCCGATGATGCCGAATGCGATCAGCCAGTGCAGGAGAATGGCGACGGACGTGTAGCGGTGGTTGGCGGCGTCGGGCATTGAGCAGTGGCCTCTGGCTGGTCGAAGGCGACGGACGGGCGGTCCGTTATCCTGCTTCGACGAATTCGACTTCGATGATGATCTCTACTTCATCGCCGACGAAGGACGAATACTGATCGAGACCGAAGTCGGAGCGGTTGATGACGCCTCTGGCGGAAAAACCGAGCAGGCCCTTGCCGCGATGAAGGGGCGAGGCGTTGATCGCGCCGTTGTAGGTGACGTCGAGGGTGACGGGTTTGGTGACGCCCATGAAGGTGAGATCGCCGGTGACCTGTCCTTCAAATTCGCCGGTCGGCGTGGCGCTGGTCGACTGGAAGACGATCTGGGGGAAGGTTTCGGACTGGAAGAATTCCTCGCCGATGCGGGCGTCCCATTCGGAGTCTTCAGGGTGTTCGGCGGAGACGGAGTTGGGGTTGATGATCGCCTGGACGCTTGAGGCGGTCGGGTTCTCCGGGTCGAAATCGAGATTGGCTTCAAAGTCGGTGAGGCGACCGGTGTACCATGACAGGCCCTGATGCTTGACGCGCCAGACGATGGATCCGTGGGCCTTGTCGAGCGTGTAGGCGCCGGGATCGACGGCGACGAGCGTTTGGGTGGCGGTTGTGGAACATGCGCCGAGCGCGATGGCTGCGACGATGGCGAGGGACCGTGCGGGATGGGTGAGAAGCTTCATCGGAGGCGGCTGAGCCATGTTCGCCGGTTAGAGCCGGCGGACGGGCCCGGCGCGTGACGCCCCGGGCCCGATTGTCGAGCGGCTATTTCTGGATGAATTCCGCTTCGATCTGAAGTTTCACGTCGTCGCCCATGAAGGCGAGGCCCCAGTCGAAGCCGAACTCTGAACGAGTGACCACGGTGGAGGCCGAGAAGCCGAGCTTGTGTTTGCCAGAGCGCGGATCGTTGCGGTCGCCGACATAGGTGACGTCCAGGGTGACCGGCTTGGTGACGCCGAGGAAGGTGAGATCGCCGGTGACCTTGCCGGTCGTGTCACTGGTTTTTTCGATCGCGGTGGACTGGAAGGTGATCGTCGGGTGGGCGCCGGCATTGAAGAAACGCTCTTCCTCGATCAGCTCCTTGTTGAAGTCAGTTGTGTTGCCCTCGGGGCGCTGGACCTCGTAGTCGGTCTCGAGCGTTTTCGGATCGATGGTGACGGCGAGCGTGGACGTTTCGACGTTCCTGGGATCGAAGTTGATTTCCGCATCGAACGAGGTGAACCGCGCGGTGTACCAGGCGAGGCCCTGGTGCATGACTTTCCAGGTGAGGCTGGCGTGCGTCTTGTCGACAACATAGGCGCCTGCCGGGGCGTCGGCCGACTGGGCGATCGCAGGGGATGCGAGGGCCGCGGCTGCGGCCAGGGCGATGAGTGTGCGACGCATGTTTGAGTGACTCCTTCAGGATCTTTCACGCTATCCGGTTGGTGTGACGTTCGAGTGCGCACCCGCCAGTTCGGGAGGATGCTAAGCAGGTCCCAAATGTGGCGTCCAGTCAGTGGTTGCAAGTGCAACATTGAAATGCATTCACGTCCGCGCGATCAGCCGGCTGCGGATTTCGCATTACGTTTTGGCCATGTGGCGATGATCTCCATGATGCGCACTGGATCGGCTGAGGTACGAGCGATCCATTTCTGGGACGGGCCGCGCCAGCGGCAGGTGGACCAGTCGACAGCGCCGGATTTGCGGAACTCGACGCCCTCTTCTTCCAGTTTCCGGCGCTGGACGTCAGCGGACAGGCGCTCGGCGATCGTGCCGGGGGACTGAACGATGCGGTGCCAGGGCGTTTTCGACCCCGTTTCAAGACTGGAGAGCGCCTTGCCGACCATGCGGGCGGTGATCCCCGGCAGGAGGCTGGCGATCATGCCGTAGGAAGCGACTTCGCCTTTGGGCACCTCGGCGATCAGCGCGTAGATTGGTTTGGGATCGACGGGCATGGACGGGCTTTGAGGCTGGACTTGGCTGTTGGCTAGGGGGAATAAACCTGATGGATGGATTTGAAAGCAAGACTGGCAAGCGCCGGTACGATTATCCGTTTGCAGAGCCGCCCGAGCCCGGCACGGTGCTGGAGGTGGCTGACGGCGTGCTTTGGGTGCGCATGCCGCTGCCGTTTTCACTCAAGTGGATCAACCTGTGGGCGTTGGCGGACGGCGACGGGTGGACCATCGTCGATACCGGAATTCCTACGCCCGATACCAAGGCGCACTGGCGGACGCTGTTTGCGGGCGCATTGGGAGGCAAGCCGGTCACGCGGGTGATCGTGACCCATATGCATCCGGACCATGTGGGGTTGGCTGGATGGATGACGCGCAAGTTCCAGTGTCCGTTATGGATGACGCAGCTTGAGTATCTGACGTGCCGGGTTCTGGTGGCGGACACAGGACGTGATGCGCCGGAAGCCGGCGTGGATTTCTATCGGGCGGCGGGATGGGCGCAGGAAGAGCTGGATCGCTATGTCGAGCGGTTCGGCGGTTTCGGCCGGGCGGTGACGCAATTACCGGACGCCTATCACCGGCTGACGGACGGCCAGGAGCTGGATATCGGCGGGCGGACCTGGCGTGTGGTTACGGGGAGCGGCCATTCCCCGCATCACGCCTGTTTGTGGTGCGAGGAGCTGAACGTCTTCATATCGGGCGATCAGATCCTGCCGCGAATCTCTTCCAACGTTTCGGTGTTTCCGACCGAGCCGGAGGCCAATCCGTTGCAGAACTGGCTGGATTCATGCGCGAAGCTGCGCGACCTTTTGCCAGAGGACGTTCTGGTGCTGCCGGCGCATAACGAGCCGTTCAGGGGCGTGCGGCGTCGGCTGCAGGCGCTGATCGATGGTCACGAGACGGGCATGCGGCGGATACTGGAGCGGCTGGACAAGCCAAAACGCGCGCTGGACCTGTTCGGTGCGTTGTTCGCCCGCAAGATCGGGCCTGACGTGTTGGGCATGGCGACCGGGGAGACGCTGGCGCATCTCAATTGCCTGAAGGGGCGGGGTGAGATTGTCTCAAGACGTGTGAACGACGAAATACTATACAGCCGCGCGGGTTGACGATTTTGGCGCGGTTATAGCTGATAGGCGGTTTGGCGGCGGTCACGAATGGTCGGCCGCGCGGTTTCGAGGCGAGTAGTTGAATGGCAGGTGAGACCGCTTCGGAAGCTGCAGATGCGGCCGATGAAAAGCCGTGGATGAGCCGGCTGCTGCACGAGATCCGTGAGACGGGTCTGACGATTGCGGTGTTCGTGCCCTTCTGGCTGGTGTTTTCGACCTTCGTGTACGAACTGCGCTCGATTCCGTCGGAGAGCATGGTGCCGGCGTTGCAGGTTGGCGACCGGGTGGCGGTTTCGAAATTCGCCTATGGGTATGACCGCAACTCGGCGCCGTTTGGCATCGGGCGCTGGTTCATCGGCGATGATGAGGACAATCCCGATGAACGGATGATGGCGTCGGCTCCGCATCGCGGCGACGTGGTCGTGTTCCAGCATCCCAATACCAACCGGGTGATGATCAAGCGGCTGATCGGCTTGCCGGGCGACACCGTGCAGATGCGGAATGGCCGGTTGTACCTCAACGGTGAGGAAGTCGCGCGCGAGGAAGTGCGGCGGGTGACGTATGTGCAGAACGACCGCGGGCGGTTGCCGGTGACGGCGATCGAGTATTCCGAGCAATTGCCAGGCGAGGACAAGCCGCACCTGATCCACGAGTTCTCGAACAACGATCGTCTGGACTGGACGCCGATTTTCCGTGTGCCGGAAGGCCACGTGTTCATGATGGGCGATAACCGGGACAATTCCGAAGACAGCCGTGCGCCGTCGGGCCATCCGGGGATGGCGGCGATGTTCGCGGAAGGCTGGCGCAACGCCGCGCCGGGCCCGACCAACGATCCGGCGATCGGCTATGTGCCGATGGACCACCTGATCGGGCGGGCCGACACGGTGTTGTTCACCCTGCACCGTTGCCGCAAGGCGCCGGGCGCCGAGTGCGCGGCGCCGCGTCTGTGGCGTGGGCTGTAGGGCGATGAGCCCGACGGAGCGGCCTGTCTTTCATCTTGCGATCGCGGTGGACGATCTGACGAAGGCGGAAGCCTTCTATGGCGACCTGTTCGGTTGTCCGCGCGGGCGGCGCTCGGAGAAGTGGGTCGATTACGATTTCTTCGGGCATCAGTTAGTGACGCACCTGGCGCCGGAGGAATGCGGGCGCGCGCAGACCAATCTGGTGGACGGCAAGCAGGTGCCCGCGCGGCATTTCGGCGTGGTGATGGCGCCGGACGACTGGCGGACGCTGGCGGATCGTCTGGAAGCGGCGGATGTCGAATTCATCATCGAGCCGAACGTGCGCTTCAAGGGCGAGCCGGGCGAACAGGGCACGTTCTTCCTGCTGGACCCGGCGGGCAATGCGCTGGAATTCAAGTGCTTTGCCGACATGGATCAGCTGTTCGCGACCTGATTGCGCGTTGGATGCGACTGGCCCGACGGCGCCCATTACGGGCTTGAGAGATATCGGGATTGCTCTAATCAGTTCTCGGGATGCGCCTCGGCATGGTTCGGGGCGGTTTGGACTTTCAAGGCCTGTAGAGCATGGATGCGCCGGTGAGACGCGCAAGCACATTGCACGGCGCTGGCGGCGCTTCGGGACCCGGACGCATCATCGTCGTGCGGCACGGCAAGCCCGCGCTTGATCGCGATGTCGGCCCGCGTCTGGACTGGCAATCGTATTGCGAATGGTGGGCGCGGTATGAGGCGGGATCGCTGCTGCCGGGTCAGGACTGTCCGGCTCCGCTGGCCGGCGAGGCCCAGGGGCAGGTGCGATTTTTCTCAAGCGTGCGACCGCGCGCCATCGAGACTGCGGCGAAGATCGCGCAGGGGCGCAAGATCGTTTCCCTGCCGGTGTTCAACGAGGCGCCCTTGCCGCCGCCGCGCTGGCCATCCGCTTTCCGGTTCCTGCCGCGGACGTGGAACAAGGTCGCGCGGATATCGTGGCTGATGGGCAATGCGCACGGCGAGGAAGGCGTGGTGGAGACGCGTCGTCGCGCGGGCCAGGCTGCGGACGTGCTGATCGAGGCGGCGAATACCGGCGATCCGGTTCTGGTGGCGGCGCACGGCTGGTTCAACCGGATGCTGCGGCGGCCGCTGGAGCGGCGCGGATGGACGTGTGTGCGAGACGGCGGGGACAGTTACTGGTCGTTCCGGGTGTATGAGAAGCGGGGATAGTTCATCGCTTCTTGCAGCGGGCGGGCTGCGCCCGGCTCTTCTGGCTCTGGACCCCAGCCTGCGCTGGGGACGCGTCTTTTCAAGACGCTTGCTTGGACTGGAAGCGTGACATCAGTCACGCGTCCCCAGCGCAGGCTGGGGTCCAGAGGACGAGTGATGAGGAGCGGGTCTCTCAAACTGGATCCCGGCTTTCGCCGGATGAGCTGTGTTAGATTCTGGATTGTTGATAGGGACCAGATGCGCATTGTGGGGTTGCGCTTGGGTTCTTATGGTCGCGCCCTCGTGATGGAGACCTGAATGGCCGAGAACGCCGCCAAGGCAAAGGATGTCGCCTCGATGAGTTTCGAGGATGCGCTTGCGCAGCTGGAGCAGATTGTGCGCAAGCTGGAGGCGGGCGATGTGCCGCTGGAAGACAGTATTCGCATCTACGAGCGTGGCGCGGCGTTGAAGGCGCATTGCGAGAAGAAGCTCAAGGAAGCGGAACTGAAGGTCGAGAAGATCGTGCTTGGGCCGGATGGTCCAAAGGGCGTTGAACCGGGCGAGACCGAGTAGGGCTGTGGGCCCGCGTCTTCCCATTCGAGATCGGACACTAGGATGAGCGGCGACGTCAGCCCACAATTCCTGCAGCGGATGAACGAGGTCGCCGACCGGATCACGGTGGCGCTCGACCAGTTGATCCCGCCGGCCGATGGTCCCGAAGCGCAGCTGATGCGTGCGATGCGTCATGGCGCGCTGGGCCAGGGCAAGCGGTTGCGTCCGTTCATTGCGATTGAAGTCGGCAGGATGTTCGGCGCGCAGGAGAAAGCGTTGTTGCGGGCGGCGGCGGCGGTGGAGTGCGTGCACGCCTACTCGCTGATCCATGATGACCTGCCGTGCATGGACGATGATGATTTCCGGCGTGGTCAGCCGACCGTGCATCGAGCGTTCGACGAGGCGACGGCGGTGCTGGCGGGAGATGCTTTGCTGTCGCTGGCGTTCGAGATCATGGCCTCGCCCGAGACGCATCGCGACGCGATGATGCGGTGCCGGCTGGTGGAGCGGCTGGCGGTGGCGTCCGGTCCGCGCGGGATGGTGGGCGGTCAGATGATCGACATGGCGCCCGCGCCTGGCGACAAGGAGCCGCTGCAGGTGCTGACGCGGATGCAGAAGCTCAAGACCGGCGCGCTGATCTCGTGTGCGGGCGAGGTCGGATCGCTGTTGGGCGGCGCGCTGGAGAGCGAGCGGCATGCGATCGCCGGCTACACGAACGACTTGGGGCTGGCGTTCCAGATTGTCGATGATCTGCTGGACCTGGAGGGGGATGAGGCGGAGCTAGGCAAGGCGGTGGCCAAGGATGAGGCGGCCGGCAAGGTGAACTTCGTCTCGCTGCTGGGACCTGATGGCGCGCGTGAAAGGGTGCGGTATCTCGCCGCACAAGCGAAACAACACCTCGCATCCTTTGGCGCAAGGGCCACGACATTGCTGCAAACGGTCGACTTTGTGCTCAATCGCCGCCACTAATTGATCGGTTTTCAAAACGACAAGAGTGGCATGAGTACCTCCACACCGCTTCTCGATCAGATTTCAAAGCCTGCCGACCTGCGTGGGCGATCTCGCACCGAATTGAAACAGATCGCGGACGAGTTGCGCGACGAGACGATCCGGGCCGTATCTGTGACGGGCGGGCATCTGGGCGCCGGGCTGGGGGTGGTCGAGCTGACCGTGGCGATCCACTCGGTATTTGATACGCCGAGCGACCGGCTGATCTGGGATGTCGGTCACCAGGCCTACCCGCACAAGATCCTGACCGGGCGGCGCGACCGCATCCGGACGCTGCGGCAGAAGGACGGGTTGTCGGGATTCACCAAGCGGGACGAGAGCGAATACGATCCGTTCGGCGCAGCGCATGCGGGTACGTCGGTTTCGGCGGGCACCGGGTTCGCCGTGGCGCGCGACCTGATGGGCAAGAACAACCATGTCGTTTCGGTGGTCGGCGACGGCGCGCTGAGCGCGGGCATGATCTATGAGGCGCTGAACAACGCTGGCGGCATGCATTCGCGCATGGTGGTTATCCTCAACGACAATGACATGTCGATCGCGCCGCCTGTGGGCGCGATGAGTCACCTGCTCTCGCGAACAGTTTCATCGAAAGGCTATCGCAGCCTGCGCAAGGCGGCGCGGAGCGTGGCGCGGACGATCGGCCTGGAGAAGCCGGCGAAGAAGGCCGAGCATTATGCGCGCGGCTTTGCGCTCGGCGGCGATCTGTTTGACGCGCTTGGTTTCTATTATGTCGGCCCGATCGACGGTCATGACCTGGATGCGCTGATCCCGGTTCTGGACAATGTGCGGCGGATGGAGAACGGCCCGGTGCTGGTCCATGTCGTTACGCAGAAGGGCAAGGGCTACGAGCACGCCGAGAATGCGCCGGACAAGTATCACGGCGTTTCAAAGTTCAACGTGGTGACCGGCGAGCAGGCCAAGGGTTCGGGCGGGCCGCCCTCCTATACCAGCGTGTTCGCCAAGGAGCTGATCCGCGCGGCGGAGAAGGACGACAAGGTGGTGGGGGTGACCGCCGCAATGCCGTCCGGGACCGGGCTGGACAAGTTTGGCGAGAAGTTTCCCAAGCGCTGTTTCGATGTGGGCATCGCCGAGCAGCACGCCGTGACGTTTGCGGCCGGGATGGCGGCGGACGGGATGAAGCCGTTCGCGGCGATCTATTCGACCTTCCTGCAGCGCGGCTATGACAGTGTGGTGCATGACGTGGCGATCCAGCGCCTGCCTGTACGGTTTGCGATTGATCGGGCCGGGCTGGTTGGCGCGGACGGGCCGACGCATGCGGGTTCGTTCGACGTTGGATTCCTGGGCGCGTTGCCGGGCATGGTGCTGATGGGCGCCGCCGATGAGGTGGAGCTGCAGCGCATGGTGGCGACGGCGCACGCAATTGACGACCGGCCGTCTGCGTTCCGTTATCCGCGCGGCAACGGGATCGGGCTTGAGATGCTGGACGATCCCCGGCCGCTGGAAATCGGCAAGGGCCGCGTGGTTCGTGAAGGAACCAGCGTGGCGATCCTGTCGTTCGGCGCGCGTCTGCCCGAGGCGTTGAAGGCTGCGGACATGCTGGCGGCTCAGGGGCTGTCGACCACGGTGGCCGATGCGCGCTTCGCCAAGCCGCTGGATCTGGAACTGGTCGATCAGCTGGCGGCGAACCACGAAGTGTTGCTGACGATCGAGGAAGGCGCAATTGGCGGGTTTGGTGCGTTCGTGCTGCATCACCTTGCCGGGTCTGGTCGGCTGGATACGGGCCTGAAGGTGCGGACGCTGACGCTGCCGGATGTGTTCATTGATCAGGCCAAGCCCGAAGAAATGTATGAGAAAGCAGGGCTGGATTCACGGTCGATCGCTGCGAGCGCGATCACGGCGCTGGGGCGCGGGGACATGGCGGCGTTGACAGTCGCCGCCGGGTAGGCTTCGGACGACGACCGTCCGCGATGCGTTAGGCCGCCTCGGTTTCAACTTCCAATGGCGCTAGCGCCGCCATCACGACCTTCTTGCGTTGGTCGAAACGTTTGCCCATCAGTTCCTGAACGTCGTCGGCAAGGAATTGGCGGGCGGCCGGGAAGATGTCGTCTTCTTCCTCGTCCATATGGTGCTCGATCAGCTCGGCGAGCGAACCGAACTTCACCGCCCAGTCCTCGCTGTTGACCGAGAATGTGTCGAGTTCTTCGATCAGGCCATTGGCCACATGGTGTTCGTTGAAGGCTTCCATGGCTTCTGAGTGCATGTCCTTGTTTTCGCGCAGCGTGGCGTAGAGGACGGCTTCTTCGATCTTGTGGTGAACCCACATCTCCAGCTTGAATTCGTCGAAGAGCTTGCGGCGGGTCTTTCGCGCCTGATCGCTGGTGTCCTTGAGCTTGGCGATCAGCTGGCGCGCCTTGTCGTGGTCCTGTTCAATCCGGTCGAAGATGTTCATGGGTCTCCCTCTTGCTTCAACAAGAGAAATGCACGGCGCAGCCCAGTGGTTCCACGAAGCGGATCAGACCGCCCTGACCATGAAGACGAGATCAAGGGACTTGCCGAACTTGCGTCCGACGCCTTTCAGGCAGCCCTGGTTTTCGAAACCAAGGGATTCATGGAGAGCGATTGACGCCTGATTGGTGGAATCCACGCCGCCGACCATGACGACATAGCCTGCAAGACGGGCGCGTTCGATCAGTTCTTCTAGCAGCGCGCGTCCGACGCCCTGCCGATGGGCGGCCGGAGCGACGTAGACGGAGTGTTCGACGGTTCCGATATAGCCGGGGAAGTCGCGGAACACGCCATAGCTGGCGTAGCCGAGAACAGTGTCGGGCGCGTCGGCGGCGATGGCCGCGAGCACCGGATAGTCGGCGTTCAGGCGGGATGCGCGCCAGGCGCGGCGGGCGTCGAGCGTGGTCTCTGTTTCCGACCAGATGGAGAGGGTTTCGCGGACGGCCTGATTGTAGATGGACAGAATTCCGGGCAGGTGCGATTCCTGAGCGTCGACGATCTCGAAGTGGGTGCGATCCATGCAATTTCCTGCGGGAAGGTCAGTTCTGACGCACTAGCCCTGTTGGGATGCGTGTGCAATCAGAAGGCATTGATACGCTGCGGAAAGCAGCGAGCGACGAGGGAGAAACGCAACATGGCTGACGAGGCCCAGTCCTTTCCGGTGCGTACGATTGCCGAGTGCAATGCGATGCTGACCGCGCCGGGAGCGAAGTTCGAACTCGAAGAGATCGACATTCTGGGCGTGAGGCATGAGATCTACAAAAATGCGCCGCTGACGATCCGCCAGATCCTGCAGGATGCGCGCCGGCTGGGCGAGCGCGAGTTTTTCGTGTTCCAGGACGAGCGCGTCAATTTCGGTTCGTTTCACAAGGTGTGCGCGCACCTTGCGACGGCAATGCGCGAGCGTTTCGGCGTTGAAAAAGGCGACCGGGTTGCGATCGCGGCGCGCAATTATCCGCAATGGCCGCCGGCTTTCTTCGCGACAGTTTCGCTCGGGGCGATCGCCACGCCGTTGAATTCCTGGTGGAAGGGCGAAGAGCTTGCCTATGGTCTGCGGGATTCGGGCGCGAAGGTCGTGTTTGTCGATCCGGAGCGGCTGGACATCATCAGCCAGCATCTGGACCAATTGCCCGACCTGAAACACGTGGTGGTGATGCGCGGCGGCAAGAAGGATCCCGATCCGCGCGTGTCGAGCATGGAAGATATCGTCGGTCCGGTTTCGAACTGGTCGTCGCTGGAAGATATCGATCTGCCGGAAGCGGACGTGCAGCCGGATGATGACGCGACCATCCTCTATACGTCCGGCACCACAGGGCAGCCCAAGGGCGCGGTGGGCAGCCATCGTGCGGCGATCACCAACCTGTTCCATTCAATGTCGTGCCAGGCGCGTACGTTCCTGAGGAACGGCGAAGTTCCGCCGGTGCACGAGCCGGACGGGCCGATCCAGCGGGTCGCGCTGGTGTCGATCCCGCTGTTTCATGCGACCGGCTGCTACGCGAACCTGCTTGCGTCGGTAATGCGCGGCGACAAGCTGGTGACGATGTATCGCTGGGATGTCGAGGAGGCGTTGCAGATCATCCAAGACGAGCGGGTGACCACGATTGGCGGCGTGCCGGCGATTGCTTGGCAGGTGCTCGAGCACCCCAATCGCGACAAGTATGACCTCTCTTCCATCGAGTTTGTCGGTTATGGCGGCGCGCCGTCGGCGCCGGAGCTGGTGAAGACGATCAAGAAGCGGTTTCCGGAAGGCACGCCGAGCAATGGCTGGGGCATGACGGAGACCTGCGCGACGGCGACGCTGAACTTCGGCAAGGAGTATGAACTGCGCCCGGAGAGTGCGGGCGCTGCGGGCGTGGCCTCGCATCTGAAGATTGTCGATGCGGCCGGAAACGCGTTGCCGCCGGGCGGCGTTGGCGAGCTCTGGTACAAGGGCGCCAACAATTGCCGGTGTTACTGGAACAAGCCTGAAGCGACCGCAAAGACGTTCATCGATGGCTGGGTCGTGACCGGCGATATTGGTCGCGTTGACGAGGAAGGCTTTCTGTTCCTGATGGACCGGGCCAAGGACATGCTGATCCGCGGCGGGGAGAATATCTACTGCATCGAAGTCGAGAGCGCGCTGTACGATCATCCGGCGATCATGGATGCGGCGGTGGTCGGCATTCCCCACAAGGTGCTTGGCGAAGAGGTTGGCGCTGTCGTTCAGGTGAAGCCTGGCGAAAGCGTCACGAGCGAAGAAGTGATCGACTTCGTGAAGGGGCGGATCGCCGGCTACAAGGTTCCCGTCGAGGTGCAGATCCAGTCCGAGCCGCTGGAGCGCAATGCAAACGGCAAGATCCTGAAAACCGAATTGCGCTCGCGGTTCACGCCGCGCGGCTGAGGCGGCGGGAACCGGATGGGGCGTGTGACGTTGCTTTTCTGATGATCAGAAAAGGAAAACGTCATGAAGACGCTTGGAACAATGCTCGCCGTTGTGGTCGTCGCGTTCGCCGGTGTGTTCGGATATTACTGGTGGGATCGCGGATCGCTTGAAGAGGCCGGGCGCGAGATGGATGAGGGTCTGGCGCAGATCGACCGCACCACCCAGCCGCTGCAGGAATCAATGGAAGACGTCGGCGATGCGACCGTTCAATCGATCGAACGCGCGACCGACGGCGACGACCGTACCTAATTCGCGACCTCGCCAAGGCGGCGTTGCGCCAGTAGGGTTCCCCAAAAACATGAGGGAGGAAACCGGCTGGTGCAGCGGGTATGAGCGATGCGGGAGGGCCAAACCGGCTTGATGTCGAGCTGGTGCGGCGCGGGCTGGCTGATTCACGGGCGCAGGCTGCCGAGGCGATTGCCGGCGGGCTGGTCAGGGTCAACGGGCAGGCCGTGCGCAAGGCGAGCCTGCGGGTGCAGGACGAGGACATCGTAGACTTCGAGAAAGCGCACCCCTGGGTTTCACGCGGAGGGGTGAAGCTGGCGCATGCGCTGGATGTGTTTG
>JBHIWT010000051.1:0-19703 GCA_041987265.1 Hyphomonadaceae bacterium | reverse complement strand
TTTCCGGCGCTTTCCGAAGCCATCGACGCAGCGCTCGCCGCTGCAGGCGAAGGCGAGCCAGGCGCCGAGGCCGATGCCGATCCGTCCTGACGTTCCAGAACCCGCGTTCGGAGAACCGCTACCCGCCAGCCAGCCCTGCGCCGACACGCTAAGGCTGCTCGCGCGGCGGCGCTCAGCGCCCGTGGCGCTGCTTGATGCGCCCGGCCCGGACCGCGCAGACCTCGAACAGATGATCCGCATCGCCGCGCGTGCGCCGGACCATCGCAAGCTCGGACCGTGGCGCTTCCTGGTCTTCACCGGCGACGCGCGCGCACAACTCGGCGAGATCTTCGCCTCGGCTTGCCGCGCTCAGGGCGGCAAGACGGACGACGAGATTGCACAGGCCAGCGCGCTTCCGCTGCGCGCCCCGGCCATCGTCGCGGTCATCTCCGCGCCCGTCGACGACCCCAAGCAAACGCCGAAATGGGAACAGGAGCTGTCCGCCGGCGCAGTCTGCCAGAACCTGCTGATCGCCGCCTGCGCCTCGGGCTGGGCCGCCAGCTGGATCAGCGAATGGCCGGCCTTCGACGCCGACGTGGCCGCCACCCTCGGCCTCGCCTCAACCGAGCGGATCGCCGGTTTCATCTATATCGGGACGGCCAAAGCCGACCCCGTCGAACGCCAGCGGCCGGAAATTTCCGAAAAACTCCGGTTTTGGGGCGAGTAATCCGCGCCCTGCCTCACTCCTGTCCGCTTCTTCCCTGAAGACCAGTCCGATCGACAGTTTCTCCTCCTGTTGTGCAGCCGGGGACTGGCACAAACTAAAAACATAGTTTATTTGCACGCACGCAGTTGACAGCCGCAACCACATGTGGCGGTTTTATCGAATAACAATAAATCAAAAAACAAAAAAACAGAGGGGAACTGCGAGCCGATGCGATACCAAGCGCCGACCCACAAACGCAGCCCGATATCGTTGGCGCCCATCCTGTTCGCAGCCCTCGGGGCGCCGGCTATCGCCCAGGAACTCGCCCCAGAAGTTGAAAGCGTCGCCGCCACCGAACGTGAAGGCGTCATCTCCTACACCCCCGAAGACTTCGCCGCATCCCGCCCCACCACGGCGCTGGAAATGATCGGTCGCCTGCCCGGCTTCTCCCTGCAGGGCGGCGATGATGTCCGCGGCTTCGCTGGCGCCGCCGGCAACGTATTGATCGACGGCAAGCGCCCGACGACCAAATCGGAATCCCTCGCCAGCGTTCTGGGCCGCATCTCCATCGACCGGGTCGTACGCATCGAACTGATCCGCGGCGGCGCGGCCGGCATCGACATGCAGGGCCAGTCAGTCGTCGCCAACGTCATCCGCACCGATGACGACGTCTTCGAACAAACGCTCACCGCGCGCGGCATCATGTTCACCGGCACCGGCAAGGTGCTGCCCGGTTGGAACTATCAGGCCACCCGCAATGTCGGCGACCACCAGTTCGACTTCGAGTTCAGCCGCGGCATCTCGATGGATGATTCCGTCGGCGAGGCTTACCGCACCCGAGAAAACGTCAATACCGGCGAGATCTTCTTCCAGGACGCCTTCAACGAGGCTGATGGTTCTTCCCACCACCTCCGTGGCAATTACGAAGGCCCGCTGGCCGGCGGCGATTTCAGCGCCAACGCCCTGATCAGCACCGACGAGTTCAAGGACGAGTCCGACTATTTCAACGCCACCTCCTACGAACGCTATGTCGGCTATAGCTCCAACGATCGCGGCGAAATCGGCGTCAACTACACCCGCCCCCTCGGCGAAAGCTTCGAGCTGGAAACCCTCGGCCTCTGGAAGCTCGCTATCGGCGATGGCGCTTCAGACGGCAATGACGGGCAGACGATCTCCCGTGTGGACATCGAAGCCGAAGCCGGCGAATCCATCGCGCGCTCGGTGCTGCGCTATGATCATTCGCCCAAGCTGTCGCTCGAAGGCGGCGGCGAGGTCGCCTTCAACTACCGGGAACAGGAGATCGCCCTGACCCAGGACGGCGTGCCCATCCCCCTGCCCGCCTCCGACGTCCGCATCGAGGAATTGCGCGGCGAGATGTTCGTACAGGGCACATGGCGCCCCACTGATACGCTCTCGTTTGAAACCGGCGTGCGTTATGAACAGTCGACGATCACCCAGTCCGGCGACACGGCGCTGGAGCGTTCGTTCACCTATCCCAAGCCCCGCTTCCTCGCGACCTGGTCGCCCAACGAGGATGACCAGGTGCGCCTGCGCATCGAGCGCGAAGTCGGACAGCTCAACTTCCGTGACTTCATCTCGGCGGTAAATCTCAGCGACGACGTCCTTACCGCAGGCAACGCCAATCTCGAACCGGACAAGACCTGGGTCTACGAACTCGCGCTGGAACGGCGCTTCTGGGAAGACGGCGCCGCCATCCTCACCTTCCGCCACGAGGAGATTTCCGACGTCACCGACGACTTCCCCTTCACGGTCTTCTCCGATGCAGACGGCGATGGCGTCCCGGACGACGCCGACAATGACGGACAGCCCGACACCCGCCGCGTTTCAGGCCCGGGCAATATCGGAGATGGAACCAACGACGTCATCGAACTCGACCTGACCATCCCGTTCAAACCGATTGGCGTGGAAGGCGGCGAACTCAGCGTCGAACTCATGTTCCAGGACAGCGAGGTCCGCGATCCGCTCACCGGCGAGCTCCGCCGCATCTCGCGGCAGCGTCCCGACAACGTCGAGGTCTCCTATCGGCACGACATACCGGAACGGGATCTCACCCTCGGTGCGTTCTGGTTCGATGGCTGGAAGGAGCGGCGCTACCGCCTTTCCGAAGTTCAGAAGCTGGACCTCACCAACTACATCGGCGTGTTCGCGGAATACAAACCCAGCGACAAGTTCAGCCTGCGCGCCGAGGTCTCCAACCTCGGTCCATACGATTTCACGATCCAGCGCCTGATTTACGATGATCCCCGCGATGTCGGCGCGCTGTCATTCATCGAAACGGAAAACCGCAAGTCGCAGGTCCAGTTCCAGCTTCGGGGCCGCTGGACCCTCAACTAGTCGCCACTTGTCACCGCAATCAACGTCCGCGATAGGGCGGCACGCCGGGATCGGGCAGCCACAACCCTTCGGGCGCCGGCCCGGTCTGCCAGAACACGTCGATCGGCATCCCGCCGCGCGGATACCAGTACCCGCCGATCCGCAGCCATTTCGGTTCCAGCGTCTCCACGATCCGCTTGCCGATCGCCACCGTGCAGTCTTCGTGGAACGCGCCGTGATTGCGGAACGAGCCGAGAAAGAGCTTCAGGCTCTTGCTCTCCACCAGCCAGTCGCCGGGCGCATAATCGATCACCAGCGACGCAAAGTCCGGCTGCCCCGTCACCGGACAGAGCGAGGTGAATTCCGGCGCGGTGAACCGCGTCAGGTACAGCGTGTCCGCATGGGGATTCGGCACGCGCTCGAGAATCGCCTCATCCGGCGAGCCCGGCAGCACGGTCTTCCCGCCAAGCTGGCTCAGGCCCGCGCCAGCGGCCGCGCCGCCCTTGTCATCTTGCTTGCTCATGTCGCCTCATCGCCTGCCATCGCCCATTCGGCAAGCAGAGGCGCGCCATTTAGTTCGCATTTGGCGCCCTTTTTACGCGAGCCAACCCACTGAATATTCTGGCAATCCGGTAATCTGTCCCAACACAACGCCTGTTTTTTGATCGCACCGCCCGTGCGCTGTCATAAAATTGTGCGGATCGAACCATCACCCCGTCCGCCAGCGCTCTTGGCTTCCGGTGTGTCCTCCCAATTCACCAATGTCGCAACGAGTTCGGGACCAGCTCCAGCATGATTCCGGGTTCGATACATAAGCACTCCCAGCGTCCGTAGGGCGTAATCACTCCAGGGGAAAAGGATAGATACATGCGCAAACTCTTGGTTCTTGGAGCCCTCGTCGCCGCCTCAGCTGCGCCGGCAATGGCCCAGGAAGTTTCCATCTCCGGCAACGTCACGCTGACCACGGATTATCACTGGCGCAACGTCACACAGTCGAATCAGGACCTCGCCATTCAGGGCGGTTTCGACGTTGACTTCGGCACCGGTTTCTACCTCGGCACGTGGGCGTCGAGCGTCGACTTCTCGTCGGCTCCGGACGTCGATGACACCAACGTCGAGATCGACTTCTACGCTGGCTACGCCTTCACGGCGGGCGGCGTCGATCTGGACTTCGGCGGCATCTACTACGTCTACCCGGATAGCGAAGATTCCGACCTCAACTTCTTCGAACTCTATGCCGCTGTCGGCAAGGAATTCGAAAGCGGCTTCGGTCTCGGCGGTTCGCTGAACTGGGATCCGGACAACGAAACGGTGTATGCTGACGTTTCCGCAGGCTACGGCATCTCGGACGCCCTGTCGGTTGACGCTGGCTACGGCACCTACCTGGACGGCTTCGGCGAGTATGCCGGCTGGAACTTCGGCGGCACCTACTCGGTGGCCGGCGTTGATCTCGACCTGCGCTACTACGACAACGACACGACCGGCGACAACGACAACGTCGTCTTCTCGATCTCGAAGTCCATGTAACCAAACCCAGCCGTGGGTGCAGCGGGGACGCACACTGGGCTAATGGGAAGGCCGTCGCAGCGATGCGGCGGCCTTTTCGTTCGATTTACCTGCATGAATTTGCGCGAAAGAAACCCATATCGGCTATTAAAGTGCCAGAAACACGAGCCAGCCTTAGATTACGCAAAGGACCCCTCAGTCAGTGACGCCCGCCGAAGCCCTGACACCAGCCATCATCTTCCTGCTTGCAGGACTGGCCTCGGCGTTCGCCTCGCGGGCGGTCCGGCTCAGCCCGGTCATCGGCTACCTGATCGCAGGGGTCATCATCGGCCGGTTCGGGCTGAATCTGGTTGAGGACAATCACACCACCCACTTCCTTGCCGAACTAGGCGTCGTCTTCCTGCTGTTCGATATCGGCCTGCACTTCTCGCTGAAAGAGCTTCGCAGTCGCCGTGACGACATCCTCCGCTTCGCACCCATGCAGGTGGCCATGTGCGGGTTTGCCTTCGCCGGCCTGGGTATCCTGTTCGGCTTCGACATACCCGTCGCCCTGATCGTCGGCGCGTCGCTGGCCCTGTCCTCCACCGCAGTCGTCGCCCGCATCCTCGCCGATCGCCGCAATCCCGGCTGCCCGATTGGCCGCTCGGCCACCGCCGTGCTGATCGCGCAGGACATCGTCGCGATCTTCATCATCGTCTTCGCCGCCGTCATCAACGAAGCGCCTGAAGCGATGGGCATCGCCATCGCTGCCTCGCTTGGCAAGGCGATCATCGCACTGGCCATTGCGCTGGCCGCCGGCCGCTATGTCGTCAAACCGGCCTTCCGCGCGCTGGCCGCCACCAACAATCAGGAAGCCTTCACCGTCGTCGCCCTGCTCATCGTCCTCGCAGCGAGCGCGGCCACCGCCGGCGTCGGCCTGTCGCTGACGGCAGGCGCCTTCCTTGCGGGCATGGCGCTTTCCGAAACCCAGTACCGCCATGTCATCCAGGCCGAGATCAAGCCCTTCCAGGGTCTGCTCCTGGGCCTCTTCTTCATGTCTGTCGGCATGGGCGTAGACCTGCCCGGCGTTCTCGCCCGCTGGCCCGCCGTCCTGCTGGTCGCCGCCGGCATTCTGATCATCAAGTCCGGCTTGATCTTCGCCGCCGCGCGTCTCAACAAACGCAACGAACCCGCCGCCGCCCAACTTGGGTTCCTGCTCTCGCAAGGGTCGGAGTTCACCCTCGTCGTCGTCGCCCTGCCCGTCGTCGCCTCGTCCATGCCGGGCACATGGTCGTCGCTGATCGTCTCCGCCGTCGCCGTCACCATGGTCGCCGCCCCGCTCTGGACCGGCGCCGGCGTCCATCTCGCCCGCTGGATCGCCGCCCGCTCCAAGGCCGAACTCCCCACGGCCTCTGAAACCGATCTCGGCCCGCCCATCCTGATCCTCGGCATGAGCGAGGAAACCCGCCTCGCCGCTGACGCGCTGCGCGACCACGACATCCACTACGTCGCGCTGGAATCCGATCCCGAACAATTCGTAGCCGCCGCATCCGACGGCTACGACATTGTCTATGGCGATCCACGCGATGCGCGCCTGCTGGAAATGACCGGCGCGCAGAAACCCCGCGCCATCATCCACGCCACCGCGCGCCAGCCCCTGCCTGCCAACCTGCTCGAGCCCGCGACCCCCGGCGACGATCCGCCGCCGCGCTTTATCTCCGTGGCCGACCAGTCCGCCCGCATCCGCAACGCCAGCCTGGGCCTTCGCGCCCACGTATCCGCAGCCCAGCCGCTCGGCGTCGAAATGGCGACAGACCTCCTTTCCTGGGCGGGCGTGCGCCAGCGCGACATTGCCAGCTGGCTCGAAGACCAGCTCAACCGCCGAGGCCTCCTCGACGCACCCGACGAGGAAGAAGACGAACCTGAAGTCGAATCGGCATGAAACCGGCGTGTATGCGCGGCTAGAGCCAAACAAATATTGATCGCAAATTCTCCGAATTCTGGCATAACCACCCACAAAATCGGCGGAGCATGCAATGAAGATCGGCGTACCCAAGGAAATCAAGACACAGGAATTCCGTGTCGGCCTCACGCCTGAAAGCGCCGCCGAACTCATCCGCGCGGGCCATGAAGTTCTCGTCGAAACAAACGCCGGCGTCGGCTCAAACGCTTCGGACGCAGACTACGAGAAAGTCGGCGCCGCGATCCTGCCCGACGCGCCCGCCGTGTTCGAGGCTTCCGAACTGATCGTGAAGGTCAAGGAGCCCCAGCCGAACGAATGCGAAATGCTGACCCCGGCCCACACGCTCTTCACCTACCTCCACCTCGCCGCCGACAAGCCCCAGGCCGAAGCGCTGATGAAGTCCGGCGCAACTTGCATCGCCTATGAGACCGTCACCGACCGCCACGGCAAGCTGCCCCTGCTCCAGCCGATGAGCCAGGTCGCGGGTCGCATGTCCATCACCGTCGGCGCATGGGCGCTGCAACGCACCAAACGCGGGCGCGGCCTCCTCATCGGCGGCGTCCCCGGCGTCCCGCCCGCCAAGGTCATCATCCTCGGCGGCGGCGTCGCTGGCGGCCACGCAGCCGAGATGGCTGCAGGCGTGCGCGCAGACGTCACTGTCTTCGACCGCTCGATGCCCCGCCTCGAGGAACTCGACATCCAGTTCGCCGGCGCCGTCCACACGGCGTTCTCAACACCCGCCGCAGTCGAAGCCGCCGTGCTCGAAGCCGACCTCATCATCGGCGCCGTGCTCATACCGGGCGCATCAGCGCCCAAGCTCGTCACCCGCGCCATGCTCAAGCAGATGAAGCCCGGCGCAGTCCTTGTCGATATCGCCATCGATCAGGGCGGCTGTTTCGAGACCTCTCACCCGACCACACATGACGACCCGATCTACGAAGTCGACGGCGTGCTCCATTATTGCGTCGCCAACATGCCAGGCGCCGTGCCGCGCACATCCACCTATGCGCTGAACAACGTGACGCTGCCCTTCACCCTCGCCATCGCAAGTAAAGGCGCGAGGCAGGCGCTGCAGGACGATATCCACCTCGCCGAGGGCCTGAACGTCGCTGAAGGCGCCATCGCGCACGAAGCCGTCGCCCGCGATCTGGACTTGCCATTTGCAAAGCCTGACTGGCTGAACGCCTGATCAACCAGCCAGTTCGCCGGCGAACACTCACGCCAGCATCGTCGCGCCGACCGCCCCGTCGCGCTTCGCCTCGGCGGCCGCGCCGTCGACAAACGACAGCGCCGCCTCCCGCAATCCGCGCTCCAGCGGCGTCGGATCGTCCCAGAACCTCGAACGCCATTTCCGGTCATCGACGATATAGTCATCGCTCCACGTGAATCGCATCTCATGCAGCTCACGCAGCATCGGCGACACAACCGCCAACAGCCCGAGCAGCCAGCCCGGCATGGCGCTGATCTTCAGCTTCCGTCCCATCGCCTCGGCGCCAACGCCCAGCATCTCCCGAGGCGTCATCGCCGGCGCACACGGAACGTGCCACGCCTGATTGAAGTCCTCATCCGGCGCATCCAGCAGCGTCACCACCGCCCGCCCGATATCCGGCACGTAGGCGTACGAATGCTTCACATCCGGCGGCATGATCGACATCGCCGCTTTGCCCTGCGCCATACGACCAAACCCGGTCTCGCCGATATGGCACCGGTCAACGCCCGGACCGTAGAAGTCCGGCGCCCGAAGCGCCGCCCATTCCACACGCCCCGCCGCCGCAGCTTCCATCCACATCCGTGTCGCCTTCGCGCGCGCCCGCGGTTTGCGGCCATAGGATGTGAGCGACAGGCCTTCGTGAATCGGTCCGTCCTGCGGCCCGTACATGTAGAGATTGTCGACCTGCACCACGCGCACGCCATGCGCTTCGGCAGCGTCCAGCAGGTTCGCTACTGTCTGCGGCCACGCCTTCAGCCATAGCCGGCCGTCATACGCAAAGCCCGTCGTGACCACCGCCTGGGCCGCGCCATCCAGCGCAGCGACAACCTCGTCCCGCTTGAGCACGTCGCAGGATACGAACGATGCGCCGTCAGGAAGATGATCTGGCCGCGATCGCTGCGCCACTCGTACGGCGTCGCCGCGCGACAGCAACCGGCGCACAACGTCCCGCCCCGTAGGTCCGTATCCGAATACTGTGATCACTTTCGACATGTTGGTCTCCTTCATCCTTGAGACCAATCTAGCGGCGGCTTGCTCATATCAATAATGCATAGTATGTATATTTTTCATGCACCTCACGCATCTCTCTGGAATCGACCTCAATCTGCTGCCCCCGCTGGCGGCGCTCCTGCGCCATCGCAATGTCACTCTGGCTGCCGAGGAAGTCGGGCTCTCCCAGCCAGCCATGAGCCGCGCCCTCGCTCGACTGCGCGACCTGCTTGGCGACACCCTGCTCGTGCGCATCCCCGGCGGCTACGCGCTCACGCCGCGCGCGCAGACGATCGCCGAACGCCTCGGCGTCGCGCTTGATCAGGTCCGCACGGTTTTCGAGAAGCCGGAATTCGATCCCGCGCGCGTTGAGCGCACCTTTCGCATCGCCGGCTCGGATGTTCAGACGGTCCTGCTGGCTCCACCACTGATGGCCCGTCTTGCGAAAGAAGCGCCCGGCGTCTCGATCCGTATGGAAGGCTATCGCCCCGACCTCATCGAACGCATGACCGCCGGTCAGGTCGATCTGGCTTTCGCGGTCTCCACGACCGAACTCCCGCCCGGCACGCTGTCGGAAACCATCGCGCACGATCGTCTGGCGGTCGTCATGCGCAGCAAGCATCCAATGGCGCGCAAGGCATGGAAAGTCGAAGACTACGCACGCTACAAACACGTCGGCATCTCGATCCTCGGCGACGACCGCTCCGAACTCGACGCCCAGCTCGCCGCGGCCGGCGTCAGCCGCACGATATCGCTGGTCACCCCGCATTTCCTCGCAGCCCTCGCAACCGTCGCGCAGTCCGACTACGTCACCACCCTCAGTCGCGCACTGGCGACCCACTATGCACGCCAATACGATCTGGTTCTCAAGGAACCGCCGGTCCCCGAGATCGGTTTGGAACTGACCCTCGTCCGGACCAGGATTCGCGACGCCGATCCCGTTCTGACCTGGCTGCGCGGCGTCATCCGCGAAGTCGCCGCCGAAACGCTGGATCTCGCCGGCGTCCAGCGCAAACTGCGCCGGAAATGACAATTCACAACTACGCAAAGCCCCAAACCTGACACATGACAATCGCGTCACCAGAAACATGCGCCGCGCATGCATCTCACACCTTGTCAGTCGCGCGCTGATCCAACACACATGACCCGCCGGGGGCGGCAATCATCGGGAGGTCACATGTCCGCCAGATCGGCAAAGCCGCTCTCATTGGCTGCAGTCGCCTCCTTCATCGTCCTTACGGCCTGCGCCGCCAATCCGCCCCAGCGCCCACCCGTCACCCGCCCGTCAGCGCCCGCCGCCCAGCCGCCTGCCGCGCCCGCGACCCCGTTCCAGCTAACCACAGTCAGCTTCGCCGACATTCCGGACTGGGCCTCCACCGACACCTGGCCGGCCATGCGTGCCTTCCAGCGCCATTGCGAGGTTATCCTGCGCCGCGCGCCCACCACGCCGCTCCCCGGCGAATACGGCGGCGTCGCCGGCGACTGGCAGCCTGCATGCCGGCAGGCGATGACCATCCAGCCGGGCCAGTCCAACTGGTTCTTCGAAACCTACTTCTATCCCGCCCGCGTCTCTGGTCCCGGCGAGTCGCGGCTCACCGCCTATTTCGAACCCGTCGTCTCCGCCAGCCGCGCCTACGGCGCGCCCTACACCGAACCCTTCCTCTCAAAACCGGTCGACATGGTCACGGTCGATCTCGGCGCTTTCGCCGACGCACGGCAAGATGACGTGCTGCACGGCGCGCCGCGTCGCCTTACCGGGCGCATCGTCGGCGATCGCGTCGAACCCTATCCGCAACGCGGCGACATCGTCCCCTACGAAGGTCAGATCATCGCCTTCGCCCACCCGGCTGACGTCTACAACCTGCAGGTCCAGGGTTCTGGCCGCCTGCAATTCCCGGACGGATCGCAGGTGCGCGCCGCCTTCGCCGCGCAGAACGGCTACAGCTGGCGTTCCGCGCTGGGCGTCCTCTACAATCTCGGCGAAATCACCTCCGGCTCATGGAACGCCTTCCGCGAATGGTTCGACGCCAATCCGGGACGCCAGAAAGAAGCGTTGAACTCCGATCCGTCCTACGTCTTCTTCAACGAGGAAATCATCGCCGACCCCAACGAAGGACCAAAGGGCGCAGCGGGCATTCCACTGACGGCGCTGGGTTCGATCGCCGTCGATCCTGCATTCCACCCCTATGGCGCCATCGTTTTTGTCGACGGCCAGTACAACGGCGCCCCGTTCAGGCGTCTGCTGGTCGCGCAGGACACTGGCGGCGCCATCCGTCGCGGCCCGCTGCGTGGCGACATATTCTTCGGCTCCGGCGATCAGGCAGGCGCACAGGCCGAGCAGATGAACGCTCCGGCGTCCTGGTGGACCCTGCTCCCGCGCGCGCAGGCCAGCAATGTTCCCATCGCTGAGGCCGGGCCCGCCGACCGCGTGCAACTGGCGTCCGCGACCCGCCGCTAGCGCCGCTTGCAAGAATCAACCTGCGCGCCCACAACCCAACGCCAATGGGGTTGTTGATCGAATACTGGCCAGTCCTTGCCGGTCTGGCCGCCGCCGGACTGTTCGCCGGTTTGACCGCCGGCCTGTTCGGCATAGGCGGCGGCGCGGTCATCGTGCCGGTCCTCTTTTTCCTGTTCCGCGCCCTCGGCTACGATGAAACAGCGATGCATGTCGCCGTCGCGACGTCTCTTGCAACCATCATCGCCACGTCAATTCGCTCGGTCATGGCGCACAACGCCAAAGGCGCCGTCGACTGGACGATCATCCGCACATGGACGCCGTGGATCATAGGCGGCGCGGCGGCGGGTATGGCGCTGTCCGGATTCATCTCCGGCGAAGGCCTCACGCTCTTCTTCGGCGTCATGGGCTTCCTCTTGTCCGCCCAGCTCTGGTTCGGCCACCCCGATTGGCGCCTCGCACCCGACATGCCGACCGGCCCGGTCCGCGCAGCGCTCGGCGCCGGCGTCGGCGCGCTGTCCGCGCTGATGGGTATCGGCGGCGGCACGTTCGGCGTGTCGCTGATGACGGTCTGCGGGCGCCCGATCCATCAGGCCGTCGCCACAGCCGCCGGTTTCGGCGTCGCCATAGGGCTGCCCGGCGCCATCGCCGCCATGATCGTCGGCTGGAATCGTGAGGGCCTGCCGCCCCTCTCGATCGGCCACGTCAACCTGCCGGCATTCCTGCTGATCGCCGTCTTTACCGTCACGATGGCCCCTGTCGGCGCACGCCTCGCGCACAGGCTCGATCCCGCCCGCCTCAGGAAACTGTTCGCGCTCCTGCTGCTCATCGTCGCCATTCGGATGATCTGGTCCGCGCTCGGCGGCTAGCCGGCGCTCTCCAGACGCCACGGCGGAAAGCGGCGGTTCTCTCCCGGTCGGTAAAGCTTGATCCGGTTCCCCGCAGGATCGCGCAATTCCGCCTCGCGCCACAGCCACGACTGGTCCACCGGATCTCCCACCTCGACACCGGCCGATCGCAACCGCTCCACCGTTTCGTCCAGCGCATCAATCTCGAAAAAGACTTCCGGCCAATCGCACCCGGACCAGCCCTCGACGTGCGACAGAGAAAAGGTTGCAGGCTCTCCGCCATCATCCGCCGGACATTCAAAGCGCGCATATCGCGGCGGCGCGGCGACAATCAGCTTCAACCCCAGCAACTCGTAGAATGCGACGCTGGCGTCATAATCCGTCATCGCCACGGTCACCTGGTTCAGCTTCACGCCTCGTCCTCCAGCCACCGGCGCCAGGATTCAGCGAAGGAGCAATTCTCCGGCGCACCGACAAACATGGGCGCGATCTGATCGTCCTGAAATCCGGCGATCCCGCATCCAACGCGCGTCACGAAGAACCGCTCATCCGGCCGGGTTCGCGCATGCATGATGAACAGCTCGACACTGTCCTCGATCGCATCCAGGTCGCGTCGCTCCAATTCCTTGCCCATTGTCGGCAGCGCATAGGCGCGCCCGGTCGGCCCTTCCCCCACACCCCATTCGGCGCCGTATTGTTTGGCCGCTGCATTGGCCGCACCGCCCGCATGATACCCGGCCAGGTTGGATCCGAACACGAACACCCAGCCTTCGCCCGGCGAAACGCCGTCCTTGTGGTACGTCGGCACGCAGACCTCCAGAGCAATCAACGCCAGGCGCCCCGCCCATCACCGGCGACATACGCAGACCCGCAGATCCGCTCCGCCCCTCCGAACCCCGCGATGACGTACGCCTGCAGCACCCCGCTGACAAGCGCTCCACCCATGTCGGCCAAACGCCTCAATGCGGCCCAATCATCGCTAGACGCACTCATCCTGCGCCTCCCGCTGCTCGCTGCTCAGCAACTCGATCGATACAGCCACATAGCCCGCCCCGAACAACAATCCGGCGACAACCTGTCCGACATCGCCAAGCATCCCGGCGGCAGACAGAAGAAACGCGACGACATAAGCGCCCCACAATCGAGCCGCACAACGCAACTCCGGACACTGGCGGTGTATCTGCAATGCAAACAGCGCAAGCCCGGCACTGATGACGACAACGCCCAACCGCCACAGATCAACATCGAACGCGCGCCCGTCAGGCCCGACAATGCTCGCAAGCCCGACCAGCGTGACCGAAAATCCCGCCATGCCCAACCAGCCGATCCGCGACGCGGTCTGCGCGTAGACAGCTGGCGTGCCGAACAGCAATCCGGCGTCGATCAGCGCGTAGAACGCCTCCAGCGCCAGACTGCCTTCGACATACGGCACAAAGGCGGAAACAATCCGGGCGACGCCCGCCAGGCCGCCAACAATTGCGCCTGCGCGGACCGCCGCCCGAACCACGGCGTCCGCTCTTCCATGTTCAAGCGTATTCATTGCGCTTCGCCGGATCATCGCTGAGATACTCGGTGAACTCGAACTCCAGCCCCTCGCCATCCTGGAAGTACGCGTTGCGCCGCCATGTCGTATGATTGCCGGCGTTGGTGATCTCGTACCCCGCATCCACCAGCCGCCCGACGACTTCGTCCAGGTTGGCGACCACAAACCCGACATGAGCAAGCCCACGCGCGTTGGCCGTCAGGTCCCGCGCCTCACCCGTGCCGCTATCATTGACAGTCAGGTAGGATTCGTCGTCCCCGACATGCGCCCACTTTCGCGGCGCGCCGTACCACTCGCTGTTTCCGCCCCCGCGCACGCGCCAGTGCGGAAACGCCGTCAGCAGGAAATCGATCGTCGGCTGCAGGTCTTTGACGACAAGGTTCACGTGTTCCAGACGGGCCATCCGCGCCTCCTATTTATGCAATGTTTGACTTTCTTAAATAGGCTTGTTTTAAAAAGCAATCCCTTTTATAAAAAATCATGTCTGAAACGCCTCCCCCACCACCTTCGCGCGACGCCATCATCGACATCCTCAAGCGCACCGGCCCGCAATCCGCAGCCGCACTCGCCAGAGAGCTCGCGCTCACCCCCATGGCGGTGCGCCTGCAGCTCTACGGCCTGGAAGAAGAAGGCGTGGTGGCGTCAACGCCAAAACCAGCGGGCCGCGGCCGCCCAACGCTGATCTGGGAACTGACCGATGCGTCCTCGGCGCTCTTCCCGGACAACCATCAGGGACTGGCGCTGGAAATGATCCAGTCGATCCGCGACCTGTTTGGCGAAGCCGGCATGACGAAAGTCATCGACCGCCACTCGGATATCCAGCGCGAGCGCTACAGCGAAAACCTGGCGAGCGCGCGCGGCCTTGCCGACCGTGTCAAACGCCTCGCCGTCCTGCGCACCGAAGAAGGCTATATGGCTGAAGCGCGAAAGGACGGCGCAGACTGGCTGCTGATCGAAAACCATTGTCCAATCTGCTCGGCCGCCACCGCCTGCACACGGCTATGCGCCAACGAATTGCAGGTCTTTCAGGACGCACTGGGGCCTGGCGTGTCGATCACACGCGAAGACCACATTCTCGCCGGCGCGCGACGTTGCGCCTATCGCATCACGACGAAGAAATAGTCCGCACCGCCCCGGTCTGAAGATCCATCTCCAGCATGAAGTCGCCGGTCATGGTCTCCGACAATCGTTCCAGCGGCGAGAACACCGCTTTGAGCAAGTCATAGTCGCGATCATCCCCGATCACATCGCCGTCCGCGTCGTAGGAATTCATCGAAAACGAAACCGAGCGGTCATCGCTGCTGGTCGTCCTGCCAAACGCGATGCGCGCGGCCCCCGGCAAGGCGGCGCGGCGCAATGGCTCGCTCCAGTCTTCAAATGCACTCATCACCTACTCCGGCAAATGCACCGCCACACGCCGCGTATGCGCGCTGTCGCGATGTTCGAACAGATAAATCCCCTGCCACGTCCCCAGCAACATGCGCCCCTGCGCGACAGGTATCGACAGCGACACCGGCAACAGCGCCGCCTTGATATGCGCCGGCATGTCATCCGGTCCCTCCGCCGTATGCCTCAACCAGCTCATCGATGGATCATCCCCCGGCGGAACCAGCCGCCGGAAAAAGGCGTCCAGATCGCGCATCACGTCCGGATCCGCATTCTCCTGTATCAGCAGCGAACAAGACGTGTGCTGCACAAACAGTGTCAGCACGCCGTCGCCCGCGCCGAGCAACGCATTCACCTGACCGGTAATTTCATAAAGTCCCGGCCCATTCGTCCGGATCGAGATGGTTTCGTGCATGGCGGCGATCATGTCCCGTCACGCCGCCACGGTCCACTCGAACAGCCCGCGATCAGGCGTAGGGAAAACAGGTCTCGCGCGCCAGCTCCACTCCGAAATGCGCGCCCAGCGCAGCAATCGCCTCGCCATGCGCCACATAAGGATCGCTGTTCACCTTGCCGACAATCACGCCCTCGCCCGACATGCCGCCTGCAGCATCGCGAACCAGCATCGCCGTCACGAGCCCGCCGCCCTCGCCGTCCCTCAGCGTCAGGAACAACGGCGCCTCCCGCGCAATGTGATCCTTCAGCCCGATATCACGCTCAAACGCCGCCAGCCCCTCGCGCGGCTTGTAGCTGCGCCGCGCCGCCTCATGGTACCGCGCGAAATACTTCGCCACCGCATGGCCCATCAACTCGCTCTCGGCGTCAGCCTCAGCCTGCGTCTCCATCGAAAACCAGACCAGACCGCCAGGCGCATCACACACGTATTGCATGGCAGGGAGCCTAGCGCCTCGCGAGCTCCCCGGCGAGTGATCGCGCGAATGTCTTGGGATGTGCGACACGCAAACCACGCTTCACGCGGATCAACCGAACGTCGGACGCTTGAAGCCTAGAATGCGAACGTCAGCCCGAGTGCGGCGTCAGTCGCGCCCGCCTGCTTGAGAAGATACCGAACCTCGGGAGCCAGAACGGAAGGCGCTGACACCAGCCAGGTATCTGTAACAAACGCCTCTGTGCGATGATTGACCGACAGATAGACGCCAATCCGTTCTCCCAGCTCAAGGTCCATCCGCGCGCCAATCGCGCCGTAGGATGTCGTCGCAGCCGCCTTGCGCTGAACGGCCTGCCTTGACCGCGCGGCGAGCTGTGGATCGCTCGCGAAGTCGAAGACATCGTTCCCGTACCGGTACGCATCCAGACTCACGTCCAGATCGATCACCTCCACGCCGTACTCGGCCGACAACGTATATGACAGCGGCAGCCCGCCCGGTATCTTGCCTGTGACGTCAATCCCCGCTCCCACGCGGCCGGAATCGCCCTCGCCAGAACGCTCCCAGACCGCCTGAACATCGCTTGATGTCAGCTCGGCGCTCATGACGCTCAGCAATGTCTCATTGGATTCGAAGTCCCAACGGTCATAGCCCACTCGCACCTCCGGAGTGGCGAGCACCTCCCCAAATGGAGTGTCAACTTCCATCTGGCGACCGATCGCGCCGCTCACGCCGGTCTTTCTGGTCTTCCTGCGAACCCGGTCGTATTCGAAATCGACAAGGTCGAACGAGCCGCTGCGCGGACCATCCGAGGTGCCCGCAAAACGAGATGCCGCCGGTGAAGTCAGCACGGAAAATGCGGCAGGCGTGTACCGGTTGCAGAAGTAGACGGGAGCAGAAATCGAACCGGATGGGGTGCATACGGGCGATCCAGTCGGTCCTGAAGCCGACACGTCAAACGCACCCGCCGCAAAGTCCAACGGTGTCTGGCTCGACTTCACGGTCAGCAGATTCGAGTGCGCCTCCACTCCATACCGCCAACCCGCTCTGTCAAACCCAAGCGGCGCGAACTCCCATTCCGCGCCGCTCCGCGTAGTATATGCGTCTGTCGATGGCGCTGGGGCGGGACTCTCAGAATTCACCACCCCGTCACTCAGCGATAGGGTTCCAGTCGGAAATGGCAGCAGCGCAGTCGCTGCAAAATCCGGGACAACAAACAAGCCATTCGACGACAGCGTCGTGACGGCGGGAAAGGACTCCCGGATATTTCCGGTCCCCGAGATCACAGCCAGCCGGGGCCTGTCTTCCGCGTTGCTGTCTCCGAAACCATGATAGACGCTCACGCGCTGTGTCGGACGCGACCGGCCGCTCAATGCCAACGGCCCGTCGTCCGTTCTGGATTGGACCTCTTCGTCAGGCCCGGGCATCGCGACGCGGATAACGTTTGTGCTGGCGGCAAAGCTTGCAACATCTTCCTTGAGGAACAGCTGAACATCGCCCTTGAAGAAGCCATGGCGCTCACTGGCGTCGGGAACTGGCTTTGCGACACTGGCCTTGCTGGACACCTCAACCGGTGCATCACGCGGGTCCAGCCGCTCCGGACCCGCCGCTGCAGCCGAGACGTCCCCAAACAACAAGATCGGTAGCACCGGCATCCGCCCCCCCTTGAGCCAAACCCTCAGCTACTAATAGCACGTTCCAGCATCGCCGTAAGCTAACTTGGCGTAACAACCAGGAGGCAACCGCTCAGACTGCCTCTCCATCGAAATCCAGCCAGCCCGACTTGCGCACCACAGGCGTATTCCGTGACGCCAAACCAGCGCATCCGTCATGCTCTTGCGAGAGACCGGTCATCCATCGAAGCGCCAATAGCGCCCGATGCACTTGGTCCGCGTACGAAGAGACGTTCAGAATGAATAGGAAACGCCGAACTTCAGCTCTGAGGAGCTCGCGTTCTTGAGTTGAAAACTGACTTCAGGGCCCAGAACGCTCGGCGTCCTGCTCAGCCATGTATCCGTGACGAACGCGTCCCACCGTTTCTCCGCAGCCGCGAACAGCCCAAGTCTCCGCGTAATGGCGAAGTCGAGCCGTGCGCCTACCGATCCATAGACCATGGTCTCGTTCAGACTCTGCGTTCTGGGAACCCCAACGGATGCATAATAGTCAAGAAACCCATAGGCATTGGGTGACTCATCCGCGCTCAGCTCAAGGTCAATGAAGTCCGCGCCGTATTCAGCCGCCACGCTCCAGCTCAGCGGCGCCCATGTCGCGAGCTCACCGGCCGCTGACACGCCCAGCCCGACCCGATACGAGCGCCCATCGCCCGACCGCGCCCATGCATCCGGAGCAAGTGTCGGAAACGTTGCCGGCGCGAAGGTTTCGACCTCGTCGAAATCCCACTGGTCGACACCGGCCTGAACCTCTGCCGTGATCAGCAGATCACCGATGCCCGTTCCCGCCGCGAACGCCTTTCCGAACGATCCGGTCAGCCCGACCCGGTCGGTCTGCCGGCGCACAAAGCTCTGCTGGAAGTCGGTAAGCGCCGCGAACTCCCGTTCGTCCTGCAGGTCGCCTGGAAAGGCAGTCGGATCGGCAATGCCGGTCGCCACGGCGTCCCTGGTGCGGTAGCAGAACAGCCCCGTAAACAGACTGACCGACGGTCGGCAACCGATCCAGTTCAGCGGACCAGGCGCCTCAACACCAAGCCCGAGAGCACCAGGATCTGAAACGTCCAGCAGGGACTTCACGACGTGGCGGGAGGAATGCGCCTCTACGCCAAACCGCAATCCCTCAGCATCAACGCCATCAGGCGCCCACTGCGAGGCCGCCCCATACCGCGAGACAAACGCGTCCGTCATCGGTTCAGGCGCCGGGACGGAACTGGTTCCGATCGAAGACTGCTCATTGGTCACGCGACGCGTGGAAAAATTGACGTTCGTCTCCGGCAGCGCCAGCGTCGCTGCTTCGTCTACGTGATCAGGATTGGTGGAGTAGATGATCACACCCGGGAAGTTGGTCGACGGGACCCCCTCAAAGCCTGGAAGATAGACGGCCGCCACCGGAGACCCGCCCAGAAATCCGCCGGCGGTCACAAGAGCCAATCGCGAGCGGTCCCGCGCATCGCTCTCCCCGACCGAACCGAAAAACTCGACCCGCATTGTTGGCGATGAATCCGCCGTCTCGACCGTCGCAGCGCGCGACTGCCCCGCGGCAACCTCCTGCACATTCACATGGAGAGGCTCAGGAAACGCTCCGCTCCCAAACCCGCTGTTCGTCCGATCGAAGACCAGTCGAAAATCGGTATGGCTCGGCGCGCGCCCGAAATTGGGATGCGGATCGGCAATCGCGGAGTAATGGGGCTCTGCAGTCGCAACCGCCTGCCCCGCAATTTCCTGAGGCTCATCGTGAGCGCCAGCGCTCTGCAGCCCCTCAGCCAACGCAACGAGCGATATCAGCAGCATATCCACCCCCATGTCCCTCGTGATTGCCACTAGGACAGAAGAGCAGTCGGCACAATTCAATTATGGGCCGGGGGCCATAAAGGCTCGCCGATTAAACAGAAAGCTTGGAAACGTAGCACTCGGCCCCTGAAGCGATCGCCCGCCGGACCCCAGCGACGATCCGGAAACCGGCCGCGTCTAGGTGTCCAGGAAGCTCCGCAGCTTCCGCGACCGGCTCGGGTGCTTCAGCTTGCGCAGCGCCTTCGCCTCGATCTGACGGATGCGTTCGCGCGTCACCGAAAATTGCTGGCCGACTTCTTCCAGCGTGTGATCGGTGTTCATGCCGATGCCGAAGCGCATGCGCAGCACGCGCTCCTCGCGCGGCGTCAGCGAAGCGAGCACGCGCGTCGTCGTCTCGCGCAGGTTCGACTGGATCGCCGCATCCACCGGCAACAACGCCATCTTGTCCTCGATGAA
>JBHIWT010000050.1:0-19803 GCA_041987265.1 Hyphomonadaceae bacterium | reverse complement strand
GTGGAGATCGCCGCGCGCTGCCGCTTTTCCGATTGCCGGCACGAAGACGAACCCGGCTGCGCCATCCAACAGGCCATCGCCTCAGGCGAACTCAGCGCCAAACGCCTCAAGCGCTGGAACAAGCTCGCCGCCGAAGACGCCTTCAACAGCGCCAGCCTCGCCGAACGCCGCCAGCGCGACCGCGCCCTGCACAAGATGTACGACCGCCACATGAAGGAAAAACGACGACGGCGCGGCGACTAGCCGCCCGTCATCGACCGCGCATAGTCTTCCGGCGTGATGGCGTCGCCATAGCGCGCCACAAAACGCCGCTTGATCCGCCGCATCCAGTTGGCTTCGCGCTTCGGGTCCATCCCGTCGGCGGCGATCATCGCCTCGGCGAACCGCACGGATCGCAGCAGCTTGCCGCGCTCAACCAGGCTCGACGCCTCGATGCGCCCTTCAAAGCCCCATTGCTGGTTGATCTCGGCGATCAGGAGATCAAGGTCCTCAACGAGTGACGCCGCTCGCGCCTCCTGCTTCGGCATGGAAAACCTATCCCCGCTCGCCGTCGATCACAGCCCGCCGCAACCGGGCCATGCCGCCAATCCAGCGATCATAATCCGATGTCTTGCGCTGCATGTACGTCGTCACCTGATCATGCGGCAGAATCAGGAAACGCTCGGCGGCAATCCCCTCCACCACCTTCTCTGCGACGTCTTCAGGCGACAGGATCCCGTCGACATTCTGCGAGCCGCCCGCATCGCCCAGCATCGGCGTCTGCACCGCCTGCGGACACAGGAGCGACACCTTGATCCCGTGCTCCTTGTGCGCGATCGCCAGATGCTCGCCGAACCCGATCGCCGCATGCTTGGTCGTCGAATAAACCGCCGCGCCGATCTGCGACAGCAGGCCCGCCGCCGAGACCGTGTTGAGGAAGTACCCGTCGCCCCGCGCGATCATCGCCGGCAGGCAGGCGCGCGCCGCATAGACATGCGCCATCACGTTGACACCCCAGGCCTTCTCCCACGCCGCGTTCGGCGCCGACGCCGCATTGTCGATATCCGGATCGCGGATCGAGATCCCGGCGTTCGAACAGAACAGGTCAATCCGGCCGAACTTGTCCAGCGCCGCCTGCGCCACCGCCTGAACATCCGCCTCCTTCGTCACATCGGCGGCGACGCCGACCGCGCCGAGTTCAGCTGCAACCGCGCTGACGCCATCGCCGTCCAGATCGGCCAGCACCAGCCCCTCAACGCCCGCCTTCGCGAACCGCTCGGCCAACGCCTTGCCGATCCCGCTGGCCGCGCCGGTAACGACCACTACCTTGCCCGCAAGCTCCATCCGTCCACTCCCTTTTGCGCCAGCCTATCTTGGCCGCCGACGAATGAATACCGCGCGCGTGCGCCCAGCCGGCTCATCAGGGAATGCCGCAGGAGACCCGCTTGTCGAAGACTCAGGACGGCCGCGAAATTATCCTACCTCGGCCCGCTCATCCCCGCGCAGGCGGGGATCCAGCAATGCGGGAATGACGGGCTTCGCCCGCCGACCATTTGGATTCTGGTTTCCCGCATACGCGGGAATGAGCGGCAAAACCGCTGATAACGCCCGGAAGAGGCAGGCCTTTGAAGCGCCTAGCGCAGCTTCTCGGTCAGGGAGATGTTGGTCACGATATGCGTCAGCCAGTAACGCACTTCGTTCTTGATCGTGTTGGGGGCGGCGCCCTCGAACACGTAATTCACCAGCGCCGGCGACGAGCGGCAGGCGTCATCCTTGCGCATGGCTGCAACCTTCAGCCCGCGCAGGTCGTCCGCCTCGCCATTGACCATGATCGTGCCGTCGCCTTTCAGACGCACATCCAGCGCCACGGCGTTGCATTTGCCGATCTCTGCGATCGTCGTGTTGGAAATGTAGGTCCAGCCTGGATTTGCGGCGAAACCTGAAACCGAAAGCGCCGACGCCACCACTGCGCCAGCCACAACGCTCTTACGCAACATTTACACCCTCTCCGGCCCCTCAGCCGACACCCCAAATGTGTGCCCTAAACGCTACAGTGATTCAACTAAGAGAAAGGTAATACCGGCGCATTTCTCTGGATGGCTGAATTTCAACCATCCAGGAAACCAAACAGGCGCAGTGCCGGAGACCGCCTAGCTGCGGCTGAACTTCTTGAATGTAGGGCGTTTTGGCTCAAGGCTCTCGACGCCCAGACGCTTCTTCTTGTCTTCCAGATATGAAGAAAAATCGCCCTCGAACCATTCCACATGGCTGTCGCCCTCGAACGCCAGGATGTGCGTGCACATCCGGTCGAGGAACCAGCGATCGTGGCTGATGATCACGGCGCAGCCCGGGAAATCCTCCAGACCGGCTTCCAGCGCCTGGAGCGTTTCGACGTCAAGATCGTTGGTCGGTTCGTCGAGCAGCAACAGGTTGCCGCCCTCGCGCAGCATCTTGGCGAGGTGCACCCGGTTGCGCTCGCCGCCCGACAGCTGGCCCACCTTCTTCTGCTGGTCGGTCTTCTTGAAGTTGAACGCCGAAACATAGGCGCGCGACGGCTGCTCCACGCCGCCGACATCAATGATGTCCAGCCCGTCGGAGATTTCCTGCCACACCGAATTGTTGTCATTCAGGCTGTCGCGCGACTGATCAATGTAACCCATCTTCACCGTCTCACCGACCTTGAAGTCGCCGCCGTCCGGGTTCTCCTTGCCGGTGATCATCTTGAACAGCGTCGTCTTGCCCGCACCGTTCGGCCCGATCACGCCCACAATCCCGCCCGGCGGCAACCGGAACGACAGATCCTCGATCAACAGTTTGTCGCCGAACGCCTTGTTGAGATGCTCGGCCTCGACCACCACCGAACCAAGGCGCGGTCCCGGAGGAATCCGGATCTGCGCGGTGGTGACCTTTTCCTTCTCGGCCTTGGCGGCCTTTTCTTCATAAGCGGAGATCCGCGCCTTCGACTTCGCCTGACGCGCCTTGGCGCTGGAGCGCACCCATTCCAGTTCCTTGGCCAGCGAACGCGCCTTGCCCGCTTCCTCGCGCTGCTCCTGCTCCATCCGCTTGGCCTTCTGCTCCAGCCATGCGGAATAATTGCCCTGATACGGAATGCCCTGTCCGCGATCGAGCTCCAGCATCCAGCCGGTGATCTGGTCGAGGAAGTAGCGGTCGTGCGTCACGAGGATGACGCAGCCCGGGAAGTTGATCAGGTAGTTCTGCAGCCACGCCACCGTCTCGGCGTCGAGGTGGTTGGTCGGTTCGTCCATCAGCAGCATGTCGGGCTTCGACAGCAACAGACGGCAGATCGCCACCCGGCGGATCTCCCCGCCCGACAGCTTGGACACATCCGCATCCCCCGGCGGGCAGCGCAGCGCTTCCATCGCCATCTCGATCTTTGAATCGATGTCCCAGGCGTCGGCTGCGTCGATCTTCTCCTGCAGCGCCGTCATCTCGGCCATCAGCTCGTCGCTGTAATCCTCGCCCAGTTTCAGCGAGATGGCGTTGAACTCATCAACCCAGAGCTTTTCCTCGCACAGCTCAGCAGCGTTCTCGAACACCGTCTTGGACGTATCCAGCTTCGGCTCCTGCGGCAGGTAGCCGACCTTGATCCCATCCGCCGCCTTGGCCTCGCCGTTATACTCCGTGTCCTCGCCCGCCATGATCTTCAAAAGGGTCGACTTACCCGCGCCGTTCACCCCAACCACGCCGATCTTGGCGTCCGGCAGGAACGACAGCCGGATGTTCTCGAACACCTTCTTGCCGCCCGGATAGGTCTTCGACAGGCCGTCGAGGTGATAGACGTATTGAACGCTCATGCGCGCGAAACTCTTCTCGTTTGAGGGATTGCGCCGCCTAGATGCGCGTTTGGCGCGACCAAATCAAGCCACCGCCCGCCGCAACCGCAGACGGGCTTCACCTCCGCGCCACTTTGCGCAATGCTCCGCTCCAAATAGATACAAAGACCTACATTCTGGGAGGAATGACCATGCGATTTCTGCTCACCGCCTGCGCCGCAGGCGCGCTCGCAGCATGTGCGCCAGCTGCAACCGAAACCGGAACCGCGGACTCATCCGCCGCCCCAGCCCCCTTCCCGGTCGAAATCGCCGCCTCCGAACGCACCCCGCTCGACGATTACATGGACAAGCCCGAAGACGTTTACGGCTGGACCAAGGTCTCCGAGATCGCCGGCGAGGGCTATACCGCCGACGTCCTCGAACTGACCTCCCAGACCTGGCGCAGCGGCGCCGATGTCGACCGCCCGGTCTGGAAACACTGGCTCACCGTCATCCGCCCGGACACGATCGCCACAGACACGTCCATGCTCTTCATCACCGGCGGCGACAACAATGACGAAGCCCCGGCCAACGCCCCGGAAATGCTGGTCCAGATGGCCAAGGCCACGTCCTCCATCGTTTCCGAACTGCGCATGGTCCCCAACCAGCCGCTCCACTATTCGGACACGCCGGACGTCGCCCGGTATGAAGACGATTCCATCGCCTACACCTGGATGAAGCACACCAAGACCAAGGACGATGAATGGCTGATCCGCCTCGCCATGGTGAAGTCCGGCGTCAAGGCGATGGACGCGATCCAGGAATTCACCTCCAGCGAGGAAGGCGGCGGCCACGCCATCGACGAATTCGTCGTCTCCGGCGCCTCCAAGCGCGGCTGGACCACATGGCTCGTCGGCGCCGTCGACACCCGCGTCTCGGCCATCATCCCGCTGGTCATCGACGCGCTCAACACCAACGCGCTGGCGAAGCACCATTATGAAGTGCTCGGCTTCTTCGCCCCGGCCCTCGCCGATTACGTCCACCACGGCCTGATCCCGCACCTCGAAGGCGACCCCGACTATCAGGCCGTCCTCGATATCGAGGACCCGTACGAATACTTCGAGCGCGGCCGCATGCAGCTGCCCAAATACGTCATCAACGCCGCCGGCGACCAATACTTCCACCCCGACACGTCGCAATTCTACTGGGACGAAATGCCGGAAGAGAAATCCCTGCGCTACGTGCCCAACGCCGACCACGGCCTCAACGGCTCCGACGTGCTGCAGACGATGATCGCCTTTTATTCGATGATCATCTCCGACACGCCGCGCCCGACCTATTCGTGGGACGTCCGCGACGACGGCGCCATCGTCGTCACCACCCCGGATACGCCCGCCGAAGTCCGCCTCTGGGAAGCCCACAACCCCGACGCCCGCGACTTCCGCGTCGAAAGCCTCGGCCGCGCCTATGAATCAACCGTCCTCACCGCACAGGAAGACGGCAGCTACGTCGCCGAAATCACCGGCCCGGAACAGGGCTTCAAGGCGTCCTTTGTCGAACTCACCTTCGACACGCCCTCCGGCCAGCCCTTCAAGGTCACCACCGGCGTCTCGATCACCCCCAACACCTTCCCGTTCAAGTGGGAAGACGCAGCAGAGCAATACGCCGACACGCTCGGCGGCGAAAACCTCGACTAGAGCCACACAGCTCAGGGAAGCGACATGAAAACCTTCGTCCAGACCATGGCGCTGGGGCTGACCATCGCCCTAGCCGCCTGCACGCCGTCCGATGAAACAACTGTGGTCGATACGGCCGATACAGCCGCCGCAGGCTTCCCGATCGAAGTCGCCGCATCCGAGCGCACCCCGCTCGACGACTATATCGACAAGCCGGAAGACGTGTACGGCTGGACCAAGGTCAACGAGTTCGAGGGCGCCGGTTTCACCGGTCACGTCCTCGAACTCACCTCGCAGACTTGGCGCAGCGAAAGTGAGATCGACCGCACGGTCTGGAAACACTGGCTCACCATCGTCGAACCCGATGAGGTCTCAAGCGATGCAGCCCTGCTCTACATCACCGGCGGCTCCAACGATAACGACGCCCCGGGCGAGGCCTCCGAGCGCGCCATCCGCATAGCCACCGAAACCGGCTCGATCGCAGCCGAGCTCTTCATGGTCCCCAATCAGCCGGTCTACTTCACCGACTCGCCGGACAAGGCCCGCTATGAAGACGACCTGATCGCCTACACCCGCGACAAGCACTTCAAGACCAAGGACGATGAATGGCTCGTCCGCCTCGCCATGGTGAAGTCAGGCGTGAAGGCCATGGACGCGATGCAGGAATACATCGCCACCGATGACGGCGGCGCGCACGACATCAACCGCTTCGTCATCTCCGGCGCATCCAAGCGCGGCTGGACCACATGGCTTGTCGGCGCCGTCGACAGGCGCGTCATCGGCATCATGCCGCTGGTCATCGACGCCCTGAACTCGGAAGCCATCACGCGCCACCATTACGAAGTGCTCGGCTTCTTCGCCCCCTCGCTCGGCGACTACGTCCATCACGGCCTCTTCCCGCACAAGGTCGGCACCGAAGACTACCGCCGCGTTCTGGAAATCGAGGACCCGTACGAATACTTCGCGCGCGGCCGTCTGCAATTGCCGAAATTCATCATCAACGCATCGGGCGACCAGTACTTCCACCCCGACAACTCACGCTTCTACTACGACGCCATGCCGGACGAAAAACGTCTGCGCTACGTCCCCAACGCCGCGCACAATCTTGCCGGATCAGACGCGGTCGACAGCATGATCGCCTTCTACCACGCGGTCATCACCGGAACCCCGCGGCCCGAGTATTCATGGTCCACGCCCTCGCCCGACACCATCGTCGTCTCCAGCGAGCAGGCGCCCACCGAAGTCACGCTCTGGCAGGCCCACAATCCCGAAACCCGCGATTTCCGCGTCGAACATCTCGGCAAGGCCTACACGTCGGCAATCCTCAGCCCCGAAGCCGACGGAACCTACATCGCCCGCGTCGATCCGCCGGATGAAGGTTTCACCGCCTTTTTCGTCGAACTCACCTATGCCGGCGCCGGTCCAAGGCCCTTCAAGTTCACCACCGGCGTCAGCATTATTCCCGACACCACCTCGTTCGACTGGGAAGACGCCGCCGCCCAGTACGCCGACACGGTCGGAGGCGAAAACCTGCCGTAAGTTGCTGGAAGCATACGCGAATTTTCTGATTGTCGTTCGCGTCAATTCCCTCTCGCCAAACGCCTTCCCTTATGGAAAGGTCCGCGCCGTAACGCCCGCCAAGAGGCGAAACCGGGAGGAGTTCCAATGACAACCGCCGCACAAGCAGCTGCGCCTGCCGCACGCACCTCGCCATACTCTTGGTTCGTGCTGTTCATGCTGATGTTCATCTACATCTTCAATTTCCTCGACCGGCAGCTGATGTCGACGCTGCAGGAATACATCAAGGCGGATCTCGGCCTGTCCGACAGCCAGCTCGGCCTGATGACCGGCTTCTTCTTCGCGCTCTTCTACACCGGGTTCGGCGTCATCGTCGGCTTCCTCGCCGACCGCACCAGCCGCGTGCGCATCCTCGCAGCGGGCTGTTTCCTCTGGAGCCTGTTCACCGCGCTCTGCGGCATCGCCAAGACCTTCCCGACCATGGCCGTCGCCCGTATCGGCGTCGGCGTCGGTGAAGCGGCCGGCGCCCCGCCTTCCTATTCGATCGTTTCCGACTACTTCCCCGCCCACAAGCGCGGCATGGCGCTCGCCATTTTCTCGCTGGGCGTGCCGTTCGGCATGGCGCTCGGCGCAGGCTTTGGCGGCACGATCGCCGAAATCTGGTCCTGGCGTCACGCCTTCGTCGGCATCGGCGTCGCCGGCATCGTCGCCTCGATCCTGCTGCTCATCGTCGTGCGCGAGCCCAAACGCGGCCAGATGGACGAAAAACCCGCCGTCGCCACCGGTCCCGGCACGGACGAAATTGTCGACCAGCCGGGCTTCATCACGACGGTCGGCGACTTCTTCACCAACCCGATCCTGCTGTGGACGGCGCTGGGCTGCGGCATGGCGGCGTTCGTCGGTTACGCAGGCCTCAACTGGAATGTGTCGTTCCTGATGCGCGTCAAGGAAATGTCGCTCGCCAACATCGCCGCCTACTACGCGCTGATGCTGGCCATCGCCATGGGCCTCGGCACCTTCCTGTCGGGCTTCATCGTCGACATTCTCGCGAAGCGCTCGAAGGTCTGGTACGGCCTCCTGCCCGCCATCGCGATGGCGCTGTGCATTCCGTTCCACCTCGCCTACGTCGCCTCGTCCGGCTGGCTCACCGCCCTGCTGCTTCTCGCCGGCCCGACCTTCCTGAACATCTTCTACCTCGCCCCGGCGCTGGCGGTGGTTCAGAACACGGTCAAACCGACGCAACGCACAATGGCGGGCGCCCTGCTCCTGATGGTGCTGAACATGATCGGTCTCGGCGGCGGTCCGACGCTGATGGGCTTCATGTCGGATTATTTCGGCGCCCAGCACGGCCCGGTCGAAGGCCTCAAGATGGCGTTCTACGCCCTGACGCCGTTCTTCGTGCTCGCCGTCTTCTTCCTGCTGCTGATGGCCCGCGCCCTCGGCCGCAAGGAAAAGCGCGACGCCGAACTCGCCGGCGCCGCCCAACCGGCCTAACCGGCCATCATAGCGGCCACAAAAGCTTCCAGCCCGCGCGCGTCTCGTTGATCGAACGCCGCGGGCTGATCGCTGTCCACGTCCAGCACCGCAACCAACGCGCCGTCAGCGCCTGACACCGGAACCACGATTTCCGACTTCGACCGGCTGTCGCACGCGATGTGCCCGGGAAACGCGTCGACATCGTCCACCACGATCGTCTCCCCGCGCGCCGCACAGCTCCCCACAACGCCGCGCCCGAACCCGATGCGCAGACACCCCAGCGTGCCCTGATAAGGCCCCACCACCAGCTCATCGCCGTCGCCAGCCGCCTTGTCGCGGTCAACCACGTAAAATCCGGTCCAGAAGAAGCGCTCCCCGAACGCCTGCCGCAGCACACACGCCGCCGACGCCATCCGCGCTGTCAGATTGGGTTCGCCGTCCACAATGGACGCGATCTCGGCGACAACCTGCGCATAACAGGCCTCGCGGTCTTCCGGGTAATCAACGCCGCCCTGCATACCGGCTCTCCGGTCCAGAGCCTGAACCTTCAGGCCTTCGCCAGCCGGTCATAGATGATTTCCAGGGTCTGCGCGAATTCCTTCTGACGGCTCTCGTCAAGCTCGTCGATCGCAGAGGTCAGACGCTTCACCGGATCCTTCACCAGCAAGGCTGCGCCCGATTCCGTCAGATCGATCTGGCGCACGCGGCGATCCGAATTCGAAGACCGCACGGTGACAAGATTCTTTCGCGCCAGGGCCGCAACCGCGCGCGATGCCGGGGCATGCGTAACCCCAAGATAATTTGCAACGCCGCTCACTGTACGCGCGTCACTGTCTGCACCCGCCAGATAGCGAAGAACCGCCCACTGACCGGGATGAACGGCGCGAGGACCTCGCGCGTCGTAGATAGCGCGTGCCGTCTGCTCCAACAGACGCGCCATGCCACTAGTCTTCATCTAAACGCCCCCTCGGCGACTGGATCCGTATCTCCCAACCCAGCGCAGCCCTATTGGACCCGTGGAAGCGCGCGTGCAACCATTAACACTGGAACATATCATCACATGCGCGTGGAGGCTTAATGCGCGCGCGGATTCGGTTAACGCTTGACCAGAATCAGCGACGCGAAACTGCTCTATGCAAACTTCGCGAATGCGCGATGCACGGCGATTTTCCGAAGAGATGAACTGGAGCGGGTGAAGGGAATCGAACCCTCGTCGTAAGCTTGGGAAGCTTCTGCTCTGCCATTGAGCTACACCCGCGACCCGATCATTTTCTTACCATTGCGCACCGGCGGCGAACAACTGGCGGGCGCCAGGCATTTGCCTGCTGAAACCTTGGATCAAGCTTCGCCAACCCGCATTTCGCCTGTAAGAGGAACCGGAACGATCCGGAATCGGCGGACAATCCTCGATTGAACGGCGTCTAACAGGTGCAGGACGGCATATGACAGCGCCAGGAGCATTGGTAATTTTCGGAGCGACGGGCGATCTCGCCCAGCGCATGCTCTTCCCATCGCTCTATTTCCTCCACCACGACGGACTTCTGCCCGCCGACCTGAAAATCGTCGGCGCCGCCCGCCACAAGGCCAGCCACGAAGACTTTCGCAAGGACGTGCGCAAATGGGTGCTCGAACGCGCTGACGATCACAAGATCGACGACAAGATGTGGCGCGAATTCGCCGCCCGCATCTCGTATTTTTCCGGTGACGCCACCGACCACGCCAGCTTCGCCGACCTGCACGACCTCATCGGCGATCCGCCCGGCGGCGCAATGTTCTATCTCTCCACCGCGCCCTTCCTGTACACGCCGATTGTCGAAGGCCTCGCCACCCGCAATCTCACCGCAGCGCCCAACCGCATCATTCTCGAAAAGCCGATCGGCAAGTCGCGCGAAACCTGCGAAGCGATCAACCAGGCGATCGGCGCGCATTTCAGCGAAGACCGCATCTTCCGCATCGACCATTATCTCGGCAAGGAAACCGTTCAGAACCTGATCGCGCTGCGTTTCGCCAACGCCCTGTTCGAACCCTTGTGGGATCGCCAGACGATCGACCATGTCCAGATTTCCGTCGCCGAGAATCTCGGCGTCGACGGCCGCTTCTCCTACTACGACGAATACGGCGCCACGCGCGACATGGTGCAGAACCATCTCCTGCAACTACTCGCCATGATCGCGATGGAGCCGCCCGCCGACCTCCACGCCGAATCCATGCGCTCGGAAAAGGTCAAGGTGCTGCGCTCGCTGCGCCCGATCCAGCCGCACGATCTTCCAAACCTTACCGTGCGCGGACAATACGCCGCCGGCGAGATCGATGGCGAAGCCGTCACCGGCTACACGCAGGAAAAGGACGGCAAGCACTCGCACACCGAAACCTACGTCGCGCTGTGCGCCCACATCGACAACTGGCGCTGGGCCGGCGTCCCCTTCTACCTGCGCACCGGCAAGCGCCTGCCCAAGCGCGCCTCGCAGATCGTCATCCGCTTCCGCGACGTGCCGCACTCGATCTTCGACGGCAGCCAGCTGCACGCCAACCATCTCGTCATTCGCCTGCAGCCGGATGAATCCGTCTCGCTCGAGATCATGAACAAGACGCCGACTCTCACCACCGGCGATTATGAACTCCAGCCGCTCTGGCTGAACCTGTCGCTCACCGAAGCCTTCAAGTCCCGCCCGCGCCGGCGCATCGCCTACGAACGCCTGCTGCTTGAAGCCATCAACAACAATTCCGCGCTCTTCGTCCGCCGCGACGAGGCCGAAGCCGCATGGCAATGGATCGACCGCATCATGGAAGGCTGGGACCGTCTCAACATGGCGCCAGACCTCTATCGCGCCGGCACATGGGGACCACCCGGCCGCGAGAAGATCTTCCAGCAACCCCATCATGAATGGTTCGAATGAACCTTGAAGAGCACACCTTCCACGACCGCACCCGGTTGATGACCGGCCTTTGCGCCGCCATGACCGAATGGATGGGCGAAGCGCTCGACAAGCGCCGCAAGATCTCCATCGCGCTCGCCGGCGGCACATCGCCCGGCCCACTCTATCAGGACCTCTCCCACCAGCCGCTCGACTGGGACAAGGTCACCGTCACCCTCACCGACGAACGCTGGGTCTCGCCCGAAGATCCGTCCAGCAATGAATACCTCATCCGCAACCGCCTGCTCCACCGCCGCGCAGAGGCCGCCACCTTCATCCCGTTCAAGACCAACCACGCCACGCCGAACGCAGGCGCAGCCACCACCGAACGCCGCCTCAAGCCGCACCTGCCGCTCGACATCTGCCTCCTCGGCATGGGAACCGACGGCCACATCGCCTCGCTCATTCCCGGCGCGACCGGTTACGATGACGCCGCCGATCCGAACGGCAAGAAGATGATCGCCGGCCTCCACGCCGAAGGCGCCGCCGGATCAACCGAACGCATGTCGCTCACGCTCGCCGCCATCCTCAAGGCGCGCCTGATCGTCCTGCTGATCATGGGCGCGGAAAAGCAGCGCGTCTTCGATGAAGCCCGCAACCAGGAAGGCGACTCGCCCGTTCGTTACCTGCTGGCCCAGAACCGCCACCCGGTTCACACCTTCTGGGCGCCCTGACCTGCCCGCCGCACGCAGAGAAGTCCGCAGAGCAATCGCCAGAGATATCCGATGACCCAACTGCACCCGAAAATCTCCGAGATCACCGACCGCATCATCGAGCGCTCGAAGCCAACCCGATCGGCCTACCTCGAACGCATCGAAACCGCGCGCAAATCCGGACCGGGGCGCGCGCACCTCTCCTGCGGCAACCTCGCTCACGCCTTCGCCGCCTCGCCCCTCGGCGACAAGCTCACCATGCGTTCTCAGGCGCCGAACATCGGGATCGTCACCGCCTACAATGACATGCTCTCGGCCCACCAGCCGTTCCAGCACTACCCGGACCTCATCAAGGAAGCTGCGCGGTCCGTTCAGGCGACAGCGCAGGTCGCAGGCGGCGTCCCCGCCATGTGCGACGGCGTCACCCAGGGCCGCCCCGGCATGGAGCTGTCGCTGTTCTCCCGCGAAGTCATCGCGCAGGCCACCGCCATCGCCCTCACGCATGACGCCTTCGACGCCGCCCTGATGCTCGGCACCTGCGACAAGATCGTGCCCGGCCTGATGATCGGCGCGCTCGCCTTCGGTCACCTGCCGATCCTGTTCTCTCCCGCAGGCCCCATGCCCTCCGGCATCCCCAACAAGGAAAAGGCCCGCGTCCGCGAACAATTCGCCCTCGGCCAGATCGACCGCGAAGGTCTCTTGGAAGCCGAGGCCGCCTCCTACCACACCGCCGGCACCTGCACATTCTACGGCACCGCCAACTCCAACCAGATGCTGATGGAGCTGATGGGCGTCCACTTGCCCGGTACCGCCTTCGTCAATCCCGACACGCCCCTGCGCACGGCTCTGGTCAAAGCCGCAGCAACACGCGCCGCCGAACTCGCGAAGGACAAGTCCCGCCCGCTCGCGCACATCATCGACGAGCGCGCCATCGTCAACGGCATTGTCGGCCTGATGGCGACCGGCGGCTCCACCAACCATGCGCTCCACATCCCGGCCATGGCCGCCGCCGCCGGGATCATCGTCGACTGGTCCGACATGGCGGAGATCTCTCACGTCACCCCGCTGCTGACGCGCATCTATCCGAACGGCTCGGCCGACGTGAACCATTTCCACGCCGCCGGCGGCATGGCCTTCCTCACCCGCGAACTCATCGGCGCCGGCCTCCTCCACCCCGACACGCTCACCGTTCAGGGCGACAACCTCAACGCCTACACGCAGGAGCCATGGCTCGACGGCGATGAACTCAAATGGCGCGACGGCCAGCCGACATCGCTCGACCTCGACGTTCTGCGCCCCGCATCCGATCCGTTCGAACCCGAAGGCGGCATCCGCCTGCTCGACGGCACGCTGGGGCGCGGCGTCATCAAGATCTCATCCGTCCCGGAAACCAACCGCCGCATCGAAGCCCCCGCCGCCGTCTTCGACAGCCAGGAGGATTTCCTCGACGCCTTCAAGGCCGGCGACCTCAACCGCGATGTCGTCGCCGTCGTTCGTTTCCAGGGCCCGCGCGTCAACGGCATGCCCGAGCTTCACAAGCTCACGCCCTCGCTCACTGCGCTCCAGCACAAGGGCTATCGTGTCGCCCTCGTCACCGACGGCCGCATGTCCGGGGCATCCGGCGCCATCCCCGCCGCCATCCATGTCAAACCCGCCGCCGACACGGACAGCCCGCTCGCCCGCATACAGAACGGCGATGTCGTCGTGCTCGACGCCGCCACCGGCGAACTGGAGATCAGGGTCGAGACATCCGAACTCGCCAAACGCCCCCGCGCCCCGACCCCGCCCGAACAACACGGCTACGGCCGCGAACTCTTCAGCGTCTTCCGCACCAACGCCGGCGACCCGGAAGCGGGCGCAAGCGTGTTCGGCGTCTCTAACTAACAATCCTGCGCGATTGTCATCCCGGACAAGCGCAGCGCGATCCGGGACCCATTTCGCAACGATACCGAGCGCAACAGAATGGATCCCGCATCTCCGGCGCGCAAACGCGCCTGCGTGCGGGATGACAATTCAAGACACCCTCCCTCGAGCGGGGGGACAGGAGGGTGACCGCTCTCTCAGCAATTCGCCAGGCTACGCCGCCAACACCCGCCGCAGGAATTCCGCGTCGCTCCATTCCACCCGGCGCCGCCGCAGCAGGCCTTCGGTGATCCCGTCCGCCTGCCGCACAACCACCAGCCCGCGCTTGCGCAACAAATAGAGCCGCTGATTGCCCGCCCCGGCGGCCATCACGATGTCTTCCCCGAACAGGTCATCGGTGAAGGTCGAGGCGTCCACACCGGCGCGCGGATTCGGCCCCTTCAGTCCGGGACGGATCAGCCACCAGCTCAGCCCGTATCCCGGATTGGCGTCCGTCCCCTCAAACAGCGCGCGATAGACATCCCGGTCGACGCCCACCGCGCCGTCCATCACCCATTGCCCGAACGTCGCCCACGCCCGCGCCGTGAAATACGCGCCCTGCGCCAGCCGCATGTCGCCGCCCGGCAGCAGACCGGTCCCCCAGTCGGTATACGTCACCCCGATCGGCGCCAGCACGCGCGACCGCAGCCAGTGAACCGGCGTCAGGTCCGTGCCCGCATCCTTCAGCTTCTGCGTCATCACCGCGCCGAAAATCTGGAACGGTTCAGGCCCGTATTCGAACACTTCCCCCGGCGGATGCACCGCCTCGGCGTCGCGCGCGGCCTCCTCGTAATCCGGCGGCCGGATCGTCGCCCCGCCGATCCGGATACCCGATGTCAGCGTCAGCAAATGGCGCACCGTGATCGTCCGCAGGCCGGGACTGGCGCGCCAGCGATAGATCGTCCGCTGCACCGGCTCGTCGATATCCAACAGGCCGTCCTGCTGCGCCGCCGCCGCCATGATCCCGGTGAAACTCTTCGTCCCCGACGCCAGCTGCCAGCCCTTGTCGACCGCGCCATCGCCCGGATAATCCTCAAACAGGATCTCGCCAGCGCGCATCACCAGCATCGAGACGCCGTTACTCTCCGCCGAATAGGCCGCCGCCGCGCCGTAAGGGCTTGATGCGACCTCCGCCGCCGGCCGCTCCCGGTTCTGCGCACAGCCGGCAGGTCCCACCGCCAGCGCGCCGGCGCCCAGTCCGCCCAAAACCGTCCGTCTGGTCTGCAACATCATGCGCTCCCGGGTTGCGCCACGCGCCAACCCTAGCCCAACGCACCCTGAACGCGAACTGAACCTTTGTTAGTCGCCCGCCAATACGCGCCAGACGCCGCAAACGCGGTCACCCGCGCATCAATCCTCGGTCGGTCCGAAGTATTTCGACAGGCGCAATCCCTGCCCCTGATACGTCGCATACGAGCCTTCCGCCCCGTAGGGCACGTCCGGCGGCGACGACATCTTCTCGAACACCAGCCGCCCCACCGGCTGGCCGTCCTCCAGGATGAACGGCACCTCGCGCGAGCGCACTTCCAGCACCGCCTTGCCCGACTTCTGTTTCACCCCGAACCCCGGATCGAAGAACCCGGCGTAATGCGCGCGGAACTCGCCCAGCTCCGGCGCGATCGGCGCCATCTCGGCGGCCTCGTCCACCGGAATGACGATCTTCTCCTTCGACGCCAGGATGTAGAACTCGCCCGGGTCCAGAACGATCTGCCCGTCCTGCGCCTTCACCGGCTCCCAGAAATCGTCCACCTCGTGCGCCGCAACAGCCTTCAGGTCGACCACCCGCGAATGCCGCTTGGCGCGATAACCGACCACGTCGCCGGACGTCGGATGCAGGTCCAGGCTGAACACCATCTCCCGCGTCTCCGCCTTCGGCCCGCGCCGCACTCTCAGCTGCAGCAACCGGTCGCCGGTCCGCGCCAGCACCGAAAACGTCCGCGGCGAGATCTCGGCGTATAACGGCCCCTTGTATCCCGCCGGCACCGCGTCGAACGCCTGGCCATTATCCGCCACCGCGCGCACGAACACATCGATCCGCCCGGTCGAACTCTTCGGGTTGGCCGCCGCCGACAGGTCCTTCGACAGGTCCAGCTCCTCAAGCAGCGGCACCAGGTAGACGCACCCGGTCTCCAGCACCGCGCCGCTGGTCAGATCCAGCGTGTGCATCACCATCCGGTCGTCCAGCCGGTCGGCCACCACCTTCTGCCCCGGCAGGAAACTCGCCCTCAGCCGATACGCCACCTCGCCCAGCCGCAGGTCCAGGCTCGCCGGCTGGATCTGGTCGTCGCTGATCGAACGTCCGGACGTAATCACCCCCGCCTCCACCAGCCGCTTCAGCTCGTGGTCCGGCAACACGCCATCCTTCATCTCGACCAGCGAGGACGCGGTCTTCGATGATTTCGCGGTCCGGGCGGACGACTTGGCGTTCATGACGACCTCAAACATGGCGGCGCACCAGACCGGTGAAGTTACCGGTCAGAATCAGGAATTTCGCCTTCCGGACTGCTGATTACCAGCCATATTCGCCCGGTACAGGGGTGGTTCCCCTGTTTCTGGCGCCACACCCGTCCCAACGCTTCCAACCAGCCCGTTTCCGCTCTATGTCCCAGCCAGCAACTATCCACGGACAGCGAAATGAGCGGCGACAAGCCCGAAAAGCCCGGCAAGAACTGGAAAACCGCCACCCGGCTGGTGCGCGGCGGCCTCAAGCGCTCGCCCTACGGCGAAACCTCCGAGGCGCTCTATCTCACCTCCGGCTTCGTCTACGACACCGCTGAATCCCACGCAAAACGCATGGCCGGCGACGAGCCCGGCTTCATCTATTCGCGCTACGCCAATCCCACCGTGCGCATGTTCGAGGAACGCCTGATCGAGCTGGAAGGCGCCGAAGACTGCCGCGCCACCGCCTCCGGCATGGCCGCGATCCACACCATTCTCGCCGCCCCCTGCCAGCCCGGCGACCGCATCGTCGCCGCCCGCGCCCTGTTCTCCTCGTGCGTCTGGATCCTCCAGAACGTCATGCCGAAAATGGGCGTCGAGGTCACATGGGTCGACGGCTCCGACATCGCTGACTGGGAACGCGCGCTGGCCAAGCCCTGCCGCTTCACCATCCTTGAAACCCCGTCCAACCCCCTTCTCGACGCGGTCGACATACGCGCCGTCGCCGACCTCACCCACGCCGCCGGCGGCGAACTCATCGTCGACAATGTCTTCGCCACCCCGATCCTGCAGAAACCGCTCGAACACGGCGCCGACTGGGTCGTCTATTCCGCCACCAAGCATATCGACGGGCAGGGCCGCGTCCTCGGCGGCGCCATCCTCGGACGCGCCAAGTCGATCGAAGATCACATTCAGCCCTTCTACCGCCACACCGGCGCATCGCTTTCGCCGTTCAACGCGTGGACCCTGCTCAAAGGCCTAGAAACCCTCGAACTGCGCGTCTCCCGCATGTCGCAGAACGCCGAGAAGCTGGCGGACGTCATCGCCGATCATCCCGCGGTCGCAGCGCATCGCTATCCCGGCCGGCCCGACCATCCGCACCACAATACCCACGCCGCCCAGATGTCCGGCGGCGGCACGCTCATCGCCCTGTCATTGAAGGGCGGCCAGTCCGCCGCGTGGAAACTGCTGGATTCGCTTAAGCTCGCCGACATCTCCAACAATCTCGGCGATTCCAAAACGCTGGTCACTCACCCGGCCACCACCACCCACCGCACGCTCAGCGACGACGACCGCGCCGCGATCGGCCTCGACGCAAGCTGGGTGCGGCTGTCAGTCGGACTTGAAGACGTTGATGATCTCGCCGAAGATTTGACCCAGGCGCTCGATCAGGCCGCCCAGTAGGCATCGGTGTAGGTTCAGTAGAGTGCAGGAAGCGGCGATGGACAGCGATCTATCCTACGAAGCGGAGACCGACGGCGTCATGGTGCGCGTCTCCCCCAAATTCGTCGACGAGGAATCCTCGCCCGAGCGCCACCAGTATTTCTGGGCCTATCACGTCGAAATCGAAAACCGCGGCAGCCGCACGCTGAAGCTCGAAACCCGCCGCTGGTGCATCACCGACATGGACGGCCGCGTGCAGGACGTTGAAGGCTCCGGCGTCGTCGGCCAGCACCCCGTGCTCGAACCGGGCGACCGTTTCGAATACACATCCGGCGCCCCGCTCACCGCTCCCGCCGGCCTGATGTACGGCGCCTATTCCCTGTCGGACGAAAACGGCGACATCCTCGACGTCCAGATCCCGATGTTCAACCTCGACAGCCCCTACGACACCCGCCGCCCCAGCTAGGCGCTCTGACAAACTCCTCCCCCGAACGGGGGAGGTGGCCCGAAAGGGCCGGAGGGGAACCATCCTTATTTCCCCAACCGCCCCTCGCTCAACTCCCAAGCCATCAGGCGAACCCGCTCAACGACAGCTCCGATATCCTCGTCCACCTCTTGCACCGAAAACCGCAAGGTGGTGACGCCGAAACTCGCCAGCTCCAAATCCCTTGCAGCGTCGCTGTTCGCCTCATGCACAGGCCCGTCAACCTCCACCGCCAGCTTCAACGCCGGGCAATAGTAATCGACATAGCGTCCGCCCACCGGATGCTGTCGCCGGAATGCGACCCCCAGTTGCTTACGCCGCAGATACGGCCACAGCCTCCATTCCGTCGCTGAAACTTCGCGCCGCAACACCCGCGCCCGCAAGGTCTGCCGTCGTGTCCGCAGCTTCCTTTCAGGCATCGCCCCCTCCTGTCCTCCCCCGCTCGGGGGAGGAACCCCGTTTTCAACCAGCACGCTCTAGACTCCTCCCCCGAACGGGGGAGGTGTCTGCGAAGCAGACGGAGGGGGACCTCACCTACCCCCCAAACTCCGCCAGCGGAATCGCATAGCTCCGCGCGCAGAACTGGCATCCCGCGCGGATCGTCCCGTCCGCCTCCGCCAGCGAGCGCACTTCCTCCGCGCTCAGATTGCTCAACGACCGCAACAGCGCATCCTGCGTGCACGTGCACCTATCGACGATCTTCTTCTGCGGTTCCAGCCGCACCCCGTCCTCGTTGAACAACCGGAACAGCAACCGCCCCGACGACAAATCCGGATCGGCCAGCTCCACATCGCTCAGCGTATCGAACAGGATGCTTGCGGTGTTCCACTGCTCGGCCGTTTCGCCGCGCGCATCGTCGCCCGCCACCTGCTGCAGCAACGCCCCGCCCGAGCGCCACCGGTTCTCCTTGCCCGGCTCGATGATCTCGGCCACCGCCAGGTGCACCCGCGTCGGGATCTGTTCCGACTGCGTGAAATACGCCTGCGCGCAATCCGCCAGCGTCGCGCCGTCCAGGGGCACGATCCCCTGATAGGGCGACTGGTCCGGATCGTCCGGCGACAGCATGATCGCCAGCACGCCCTTGCCGATCGCCTGCGGCACGTGCGGGCGCCCGCCCTTGTTCACCTTGTCCAGCCGGTCCCACTTCTCGCGGTCCAGCCGCAGATACCCGCGCAGCCCGCCATCCGAACGCGCCTCGGCCACCATCAGCGACACGGGCCCGTCGCCCTGCGCCTGCAGCGTCACCTTGCCGGCGATCTTCAACGACGCCACCGACAACACGGCCATCGTCAGCGCCTCGCCGAGCAGGTGCGCCGCCCATTTCGGATAATCATGACGCTTCAGGATCGCATCCAGCGTCGCATCGCCCAGCCGCACAATGCGCCCGCGCACCGGCTGGTCCTCGATCTGGAACGCGGCGACGAAATCATCGCCCTCGCCCATCGGGTCGATTCCAATTGCTGTTTCGCTCATGCGCAGCCCTGTACACGGCCAGACCGGCATCGACAATCGGCCCGCACCCTCCATTGATCACACACCATCGCGCATTGAGGGCGAACGAAGGCCGGGTTTCTTCTGGCGCACAAGGACCGAATTCGGCAAGCT
>JBHIWT010000049.1:0-19877 GCA_041987265.1 Hyphomonadaceae bacterium | reverse complement strand
CCCTCGGAAATCACTTCGCCGATCGGCAGGCCGTAGCCGCGATAGCCCATGGCGATCTTGGCGACGAGGCGCAGGTGGGAGGTGACCAGTTTTTCGGCGGCGTCGCCGTCCTGATGTTCCTGCCAGCGTTTCGCGAGCATGAATTCCTCGTTCTTCTCCAGAAGAGGAAACTTGCGGATTTCGGAGAGGTATCGCGACAGGCCCTGTTCCGGGGACAGTGCGATGGCCATGCTTGCTGCAGCCATAGTGTTTCTCCTTTGCCCTGGCGCGGATGGGGAGGACCGCGCTCTTGTTCTAGTAGTACGTTCAACGGCGCCATCTGGTGACACCGTTCACGATTATATGAGTATTTCCGGCAGGATTATGGTCCCGTCCTATTTTCCCGACCCGGCAAATATGGGGCAATCCCAGCGGGTTAAAAGGGCTCTCCCGCATTTTTTGGCAACATTGTGTTTTAGATATTCTATCGGGAAACCAGCAAGTTTCGGGCCGTGTAGGCCGTCGGAAATGGCCCAATAAGCCGGTTGTACCCTGTTTATTCTCGCGATTTCGCTGACTCTACGGTTAACCCTAGGGAAGCTTGAATGCTGGCAGGCCCGAAGCGATCTGCTGGAGTTCACGAAAAAAGTGACGATGGTGAGCGGGTGAGCGGCATGGGGTGTTGGCGATGACGGATTTTCTGGTTCTCGGCTCGGTCCTGTTGTGCGCCGGGGTTGTCGCCGTGCCGATCGCCACCCGGTTGGGGTTGGGATCGGTGCTTGGGTATCTCATCGCGGGAATCGCGATTTCGCCGGTTCTGACCTTCCTCGAAGTGGATGTCGTCTCGGTTCAGCATTTCGCCGAGTTCGGCGTCGTGATGATGCTGTTCCTGGTCGGGCTGGAACTTGAGCCCAAGCTGTTGTGGCAGATGCGCAACCGCTTGCTGGGGCTGGGCGGCGGGCAGGTGGTGTTGACGGCTGCGCTGGTGATGGGCGTGGCGCTGTTGCTGGGCCAACCATGGAAGATCGCGCTGGCTGTCGGACTGGTTCTGGCGCTGTCGTCGACGGCGATCGTTCTGCAGACGCTGAACGAGAAGGGACTGATGCGCAGCGATGGCGGGCAGGCCAGTTTCTCGGTCCTGCTGTTTCAGGACATTGCAGTGATCCCGATGCTGGCGCTGATGCCGCTGCTGGCGTCGCCGGAGCTGGTCGAGGCGATGGCGCACGGTGCGGGGCATGGCGGCGAGGGCGGCGATCACGGGAGTGAATGGAGCCTGGTCGCGGGGCTGAACGGCTGGCAGACGACGCTGGTGACGCTGGGCGCGATCGCGGCAGTGGTGCTGGGCGGGAATTACCTGACGCGGCCGCTGTTCCGGTTCGTGGCGGCGGCTGGGCTGCGCGAGCTGTTCACGGCGGCGGCTCTGTTGATGGTGGTGGGCATTGCGCTGTTGATGACGCTGGTCGGGCTGTCGCCGGCGCTGGGTACGTTTCTGGCGGGCGTGGTGCTGGCCAACAGCGAGTACAAGCACGAGTTGGAATCCGACATCGATCCGTTCCGCGGATTGTTGCTGGGGCTGTTCTTCATCACGGTCGGCGCGGGGATCGATTTCGGCCTCCTGATCCGCGAGTATCCCGTCATCCTGTCGTGGACCGCCGGGCTGATGGCTTTGAAGATGGCGGTGTTGTTCGGACTGGGCAGCGCGTTCCGGATCCGCGGCGCACAGCGCTGGCTGTTCACGCTGGGACTGGCGCAGGCGGGCGAGTTCGGATTCGTGCTGCTGAGCTTCACCGTGCTGAACGGCATCATTCCCGAGCCGCTGGCGGACCAGTTGCTGCTGGTCGTGGCGCTGTCGATGCTGCTGACGCCGGCGCTGTTCATTGTCTACGACCGGATCATCGCGCCGATCTTTGCGAAGGGGCAGGAACGGCCGGACGATGCGATCGAGCAGAACAACCATATCATCATTGCCGGTCGCGGACGGGTCGGCGGGATCGTCGGGCGGATGCTGGAGGCGGCGGGATACAACGCGACGGTGATCGACTATTCCTCCAAGCGGCTGGAGATCCTGAGGATGTACGGCGTGCACGCCTATTTCGGCGATGCGACCAGGCCCGACCTGTTGCATTCGGCGGGGATCAAGGATGCGCGGGTGCTGATCGTCGCCATCGACGGACGGGAACAGATCAACAAGCTGGTCGAGTATGCGGTGCGCAATTATCCGAACCTGCATGTGATCGCGCGGGCGGTGGACCGCGATCATGTCTATGAGCTGTGGGCGCGCGGGTGCCGCGACATCGTGCGCGAGGTCTACGACAGCTCGCTGCGGATGGGGCGTTCGGCGTTCGAGGCGCTGGGGGCGTCGCGCGAGGCGGCGGAGCGGATGAAGGACGAGTATCAGGCGGCCGACCGGCGCTCGATGATCGAGGTGGCGGACGTCTACGACATCACCATCCCGGCGCATGAGAACGCTGCTTATGTCGAGCGGGTGCGCGCGGTGATCGAAGCGCGCGAGCCGGAACTGCGCGAACGGATGTGCGCGATCATGACGGCGGAGGTGGGTGAAGCCGGGCCGGGCGCGGCGCGGGCGCAGTCGTCTGACAGTCTTGAGCCGGAGTGAGCGCTGCGGATCGTTGCCGGTTGCAAGGGACAGGCGTAGGTTCGGGAAAAACAGGGAGGCGATGATGGGGTTGTGGAAACCTGCCGCGGCGATCGTTGCGGGAGTGATGATGGCGGCGCCGGCGCTGGCGCAGGATCGCGCCGCAGGACTGGTACGGTATCTGGACTTGGACCGGGACGGTCAGGTGAGCCTCAACGAATACCTCAACTTCCAGCAGCCGCGGTTGGCGGAGTTCGACGAGAACGGAAACGGTCGGCTGTCGAAAGCAGAGTTCAAGGCCTCGCTGTCGGAGCAGGGCAAGGGGAATGCAGACCGCAGCTTCCGCGCGTTCGACCGCAATTCCAACAATGGCCTCGAGGAACGCGAATTCCTCGGCTACCACGCCTACGTGTTCAAGAACGTGATCGACAAGAACGGCGACGAGCAGGTGACGGCCGAAGAGATGGCGGCGCTGGGGGATTAGCTTTTGGGGCTCAGCGCAGTTCCGCGAGGAAGCTGCGCGCTGTTGGACTGGCGAGCGCCTTGCGGAGGTGGCTGGCGGTGGCGCGGCGGGCCTTGCAGTCGACTGGCGTGACGTTGGTTCCGGACATCAAGAGCAGGATTGGCGGCGCGCTGCGGTCGAAGGCGGCGAACGTACCGCCGTTCTTTTCGATCAGGCCGCGGATGTAGTCGAGATGCGAGAGCCGGGTCCTGGCGTCGCCGAGGATGAACAGGCCGCCGCGGGTGCAGACGGGATTCTGGAAGTCGAAGAAGTAGCCGATCTCGTCGCGCAGGGAGAGCGTGGTGTGGGATGCGTCGAGCCACATCATCGCGGCGTCGCGGCCGAGATCCTTGACGACGTCGCGCCAGATATCGTGGTCGGTCTGGATGCGGAGGGCGCCGCCGCTGACGCCGGCGTTGGAGACGTTGTCGAGCGCGATCGAGGGGCCGATGGGCGCGAAGGCTTCGACGGCGATGGTTTCCGCTTCGCCGCGGACATTGCCGATGCCGGAATGGGCGGAGGTGTCGGCGACGAAGGAACGCAGGTAGAGCGCGTAAGGGCCGGGAGCTTCGGCCGGCGTCGCCGCGCTGGCGTAGAGCTTGCGGCGGCGGGTGGCCAGAGCGAGCGTGCCGACCAGTCCGACTAGGCCGATCGGGATGCCGAAGACGACCTGGGCGGGGATATTCTCCATGTCGTTCGCGTTGAACGAGAGGGCGCTGGTATCGCATTGCTGGGTCGGCGCCGGCGTTGCGAATAGCGGACGCTGGACGGTGCGCATTGGCGAATATTCGTCTTCGGTGGTGTTGATGCAATCTTTCGAAAGGCCGCTGGCGACGCCGTAGCCGATGACCAGAAGCGACACGATGGTTGCGATGACCAGCGTGAGGATGTGTGCGCCGAGGCCGTGACTGTGACGGGCGTCTGCCGGGTCAATGATGCGGATGCGGCCGCCCCATGCGCTGCGCATTGCGTCGAGCTTCTGCGAAAGTGTGGGTCTGGTCATGGTCGCTCAGTTCCCCGCTGAACACTGGTCGGGTGAGTTTAGGGCGGGGAACGAGCGCGGGCAAAAGGAAACCGCCGCCTGGAGGGCCAGACGGCGGGGGCATGAGGTGAGAGGCGTTTCTTTTCTTGCGCCGCCTATTCTTCTGCAGGGGCTTCGTGGGTCAGCGAGAGGCCGACCATTTCGAGAATCTGGTCGGGTTCATAATCTTCCAGCTCCTCGAACTGCGAGACGCCCATCGGCGTATCCGGTTTGACGGCGAGGTGCAGCGCGCCGCCGTCGTTGATGAAGTTGGCGACCATGGTGATGTATTCCTGCGCTGCGGGAATTTCCTGCGCGGCGCCTGCGGCGGCGAGGAAAAGCAGCGAGGAGGCCATCTGGCGCAGGCCTTCAGGCGTCTGGTTGCGAAGCATGGCCGCCGAGGAATCGTCTTCGGGCATAAGCTTGGCGATGTCGATGGCGAGCGCGAAGCCCTTGTCGAGGCCGCCTTCATCGACGATGTCGAAATTGATGCCGGAAAACTTGGTGTTGGTTTCAAACAGGGATTCGAGCGCTGCTTCGTCGGTCTGTTCGATGTTGTCAGGGATCAGCGCGGAGACCGAGTTGAAGTCGGGCAGGATCCCTGAGAAGTCGAGGTTGAAGCGCATGAACTCGCCGATGCCGAAATCGAGATCGACGACGCCGGCGCCGGAGGCCGCATCCCAGTTCCAGCCGAAGACGGCGTCAAAGGACGGCTTGTCGAGACCGTAATTGGCCGCGGCGGCGAGGACGTTGTTGATCATCTCCGCTTCTTCGCCTTCGAAGGCTTCGGGGTCGGTTTCCTTCACCCAGTTCATCAGGCCGGGAATGTCGTAGACGGCATCCGTGGTGGTGAAGCTGGCCTTTGTGGGGATGAACCAGTGGAATTCGGAGAGGTCGAAGCTCCCGCCGCCGACCTTGTAGATTTCGTTGCCGTTGAACGAGACGCTCTCGCCCTTGAAGGTCGAGACGCCGAGGCTCATCAGGCCGGGAGTGTCGCGCTCTGGCATGACGCCGCGGGCGAGGTGATCGTAGACGCGGTCGAGGCGGACGCCGGCGGAGGAGAAGCTGTCGAGGCTGACATTCATGGTCAGCGGCTGACCGGTTTCCTCTGCGACCGACGGCAGGTTGATGTTGTAGCGTAGACCGCCGCCGACGGACTGGTCGACGTCAGCGCCGCGCTGGCCGCGCGCGCCGGCATAGTCCATCGCGAACGAGCCCGTGTTGGCGACGCCGTCAATGCTGAACGAGAAGTCTGCGGCCATGTCGTAGGTCGCCGTGGTGTCGGCGGCGAAGGACCTGTTGATGGCGGCGAATTGCTGGAGGTAGGGGAAGAACTGAGCGGCGTCCTGCAGCATTTCCGGCGTCTTGGCGTCCATCACGAACGGGCGCAGGACGAGGTCGTCGTAGACGATCTTGCCGATGTTGAAATTGTAGCCGTCGAACGTGAGGCCGGCGAGATCCGGATCGTTGGCGGCCATCATCATGACCATCGAGACGACGGTCTCGAGACCGTAGAGTTTCGTATTGGTGGCTTCGACGCGGCGGGCGAGCGATGCGGTTTCATCAAGGCGTTCGCCGTTGAGGCGGGCGACGGCAAAATCGCCGTCCAGACCCCATACGCGCAGCTCGCCGACTTCAAAGCCGATCGTCGGCATGGCGGACGGCGCGATCTTGAGGCCGCGCAGGACCGTGGCGCCGGACCGGTCGGTGAGCTGTTCGGCGTAGGAGATCGTGACCAGGCCGGGCATGGCCTCGATAATCGCGTCGATGTTGGGGTTGGCGGCGGGCGCCATGTTGAAGGCGTCTGTCTTCAGGCCGGCGAGGCGGGTCTCGAGCGTTGCAGCGTCGGTCTGGACCGGCGCCCAGGCGGCTGAGGTTTCCAGCGCCGCGTCATCCGGCGTGTTGGCGCATGCAGCGGTGAAGGCGATCAGCGCGATAGCGGCGACGCCGGATTTGAGAGCATTCATTGTTGACCCCGATTCGTCTTGATAGTTCCCCGAAGGATGGCTCGTATCGTTTATCGATAATAGATAACACGCGCGTGAGAATTTGCTAAGGGGCAATGTGCAGGTTTTTCCTTACGACGCATCCATGTTGCGCAGCGCCTCGATCAGGGCGGCCATGTCTTCCGGCGGCGAGGCTTCAAAGCGCAGGTCTTCGCCGGTTGCGGGGTGGGTGAAGCCGAGGATGTAGGCGTGAAGGGCCTGGCGGCGGAAGGCGCGGGCGGTTTCGACGGCGTGGTCGAAGGCCGGCCCCTTGCCGTTGGCCTTAACGCCCCGGTTCTTGCCGTAGGTGGGATCGCCCATGACTGGAGCGCCGATGTGGGCGAGGTGGACGCGGATCTGGTGGGTGCGGCCGGTTTCGAGGCGGCATTCGACGAGGGCGGAAGCGGGCTGCGTGCCGGTGTCGTCGAGGCGGCCGAAGGTTTCCAGCGTTTTGTAGTTGGTGATGGCGTGCTTGCCGTGTTCGCGTTCGTCGGCGGCGTTCGCTTCGGGATCGTCGGAATGGGCGTCGCGCCGGAAATTGCGCTCCTTCACGACGGCCATTTTCTTGCGGTCGTTGGGGGAGCGGGCGATGCGGGTTTCGATGCGGCCGATCAGGGGACGAGGGGCGCCGCGGGTGACGGCAAGGTAGGCGCGCTCGATGTCGTGGGCCTGGAAAAGAGCGACGAGAGCGGTGTGGGTCGGTTCGGTCTTGGCGCAGACCATGACGCCGGACGTGTCCTTGTCGAGGCGGTGGACGATGCCGGGGCGGGCGACGCCGCCGATGCCGGTGAGGCTGTCGCCGCAATGATGCAGCAGTGCGTTGACCAGCGTGCCGGTCCACTGGCCGGGCGTGGGATGGACGACCATGCCGGCGGGTTTGTTGATGATGATGAGGTGTTCGTCCTCGAACAGGATGTCGAGCGGGATGGCTTCCGGTTCGGGTGTCGCAGGGGCCGGCGGGGGAAGGGAGAGCGTATAGGTCGCCTCGGCGACGATTTTTGCGCGGGGATCGGTCAAGGGTTCGCCGTTGAAGGACAGCTGGCCCTCCTCGATCAGCGCCTTGGCGCGGGAGCGGGAAAGTTCCGGGATGGCCTCGGACAACCACTTGTCGAGGCGTGCGCCGTTCGCCTCTGGCGGGGCGGGGATTGCGGTTTCCTTGCTGGATTGGTCATTCGGAGGCGTCATGAGTTTGTCGTAAGTCATTTCTAGTCGTAAGCGAAAGACGGATTGTCTGGGGCAGGAGATTGATATGACGAAACTGACGCGGCGCGGCCTGTTTGCCGTGGGTGCTGGCGGGCTGGCGACTTCGGCTTGTTCTTCCCTGCAGATCCTCAACACCGGCGCGCCGGAATACGAGGGTGCGGTGTCGTTCGATCACGGCGTCGCCTCGGGCGATCCGCTGTCGGACCGTGTGGTGATCTGGACGCGGGTGACGCCTGCGGACAGCGGGGCTGCGTCGGTGCCGGTGAGCTGGGGCGTCTCGCTCAACGAGGATTTTTCCGATCCGGTGGCCAAGGGTTATGTGCTGACCGGCGCCGATCGCGACTACACTGTGAAGGTGGACGTTGAAGGGCTGGAGCCGGGATCGACGTATTATTACTGGTTCTGGGTCGGTCAGACGGCGTCGCGGTCGGGGCGGACCAACACGCTGCCCGCTTCGGGGCTGGATGATTACAAGATGGCGGTGGTGTCGTGCTCGAACTGGCCGTTCGGGTTCTTCAACGCTTATCGCGAGATCGCCAAGCAGGAGGATCTCGATGCGGTCATCCACCTCGGGGATTACTTCTACGAGTACGGGGTCAACGGGTATGGCGGGAATGTCGGCCAGCAGCTTGGCCGCAACCACGAGCCCGCGCATGAGACGGTGACGCTGGCCGATTATCGAATGCGCCATGCGCAATACAAGTCGGATCCGGACCTGCAGGCTGCGCACGTCGCTGCGCCGTGGTTCTGTACCTGGGACGATCATGAATCGACGAACAATTCCTATCGTACCGGCGCGGAGAACCATCAGCCTGAAACAGAGGGCGACTGGACCCAGCGCAAGGCCGAGGCGGTGCAGGCGTATCTGGAATGGATGCCGGTGCGCGATCCGGTGGCGGGGCGCGCGCGCGAGGCGATCTATCGCAAGTTCGAGATCGGCGACCTCGCGACGCTGTTCCTGCTTGAATCGCGTCTGGTCGGGCGTTCGGACGAGATCACGTACGGAGAAATCGGACTTGCGGCTGAGGCCGACCAGATGGCCGTGGCCGAACAGGTGAAGCAACGCATCAACGATCCGTCGCGGACGATGCTGGGCATGGAGCAGGAACAATGGCTTGCCGACGGGCTGGCGGCGTCCACGTCTTCGGGCAAGCGCTGGCAGGTGCTGGGCAACCAGGTGACGATGGCCAAGGTGACCAATCCCGACTTGCGCGCCGGTCTGAACGAGAACGTTTATGACACGCTGAGCGCGGGTACGAAGCGCTGGTACGATTCCTGGAAGTTTGGGCTGGAGTGGAATCCTGACAGCTGGTGCGGCTATCCGGCGGCGCGCGAGCGATTGTACGCAGCCGCCCGCGCTGCAAATGCGCGGATCGTGACGCTGACGGGCGATACGCACACGGCCTGGGCCAATGAGTTGCACGATGCGGCCGGCGCGAAGGTGGGCGTTGAGTTCGGCTGCACGTCGGTGACGTCGAACGGGGCCGGGGACAGCCTTCCCTACAAGGAACTGAACTGGCTGATGGCGGAGGCCAACGACGAGGTGATCTATTACAACGCCTTCGACAAGGGCTACACGATGCTGACGCTTGGCGCCGAGCAGGTGACTGCGGAGTTCGTGAAGGTGTCGACCGTGCGTTCGCCGGATTACTTCGCTTCGGTGGATGCGACCTTCCATTGCGTGGCAACCGAAGCCGGCATGGGCAGTCTGACCCGTCCGATGTCGGGCGGCACGGTCATCGAAGGCTAGGCCACCGGCCTGATTTTCGCCGTCTTTTCCGCCGCGCCAGCGCGCGCGGTTGCTCACACGTGCGGAACACATGGCGCGTTTCGACCGTTGTAGCCTGAGTTAGTTCTCAGGAGCGCACGGCGGATCGCGTGATCCATCCGATCTGACTGGCGCGCTCTCTGGATGCCGGGACCGTACTTGCGCTCATCCAGCGCGGTGCGGATGCGGCGAGATTGCGCGGAGGTGATCGTGGATATGAAAACTCCATTCGGAGCGGAACGCTCCAGCGACGATCTGGTGAGCCGGATCGCGGCAGGGTTTCCGATGGCTGAATCGTTGCGGCGCGACCTGATCGAGATGTCGCGTGAACGTGTTCGTGTATCTGCGGGTCAGGGCATCATCGCGGCGGGCGATCCGTTTGACGGCGTCCTGCTGATCGAAGAGGGGTGGGTGGTCCGCTCGCGCTGGCTGCCGGGCGGGGGACGCCAGATTGTGAACGTGGCGTTGCCGGGCGATTTCCTGTGTTTCAACGCGATCATGTCGGAGCGGTCCGAGTTCGACCTGATTGCGCGTACGCCTGTGGTGTTCTGTCGTCTGAAAGCGCAGGGCGTCGACAGGATGATGAGCGACCATCCAGCGCTTGTCGCAGCTTTGATGTGGGCGAACGCGCGCGAGGAATCGCTTCTCGCCGAGAGGGTCGTGTCGCTCGGCAGGCGGGACGCGTTGGCGCGACTGGCGCATGTGATCTGCGAGTTGGCTGCGCGGTTGGAAGCCCTTGGCCTGCATGATGGCGAGGTGTTGAGCCTGCCGCTGATCCAGGAAGACTTTGCTGACTTGCTGGGGCTCAGTTCGATCCACGTGACCCGTACATTCAAACGGCTGTCGGAGCTGGGCGCTGTGGATTACCGGTCAGGCCGGTTGCGGCTGAAGCGGATGGACCTGCTGCGCCGGATTTCCGGTTTTGACGCCGACTATCTGCATTTTACCCAGAAAAATGCGCACAATTTGCCGCCACATTCGTAAACAATGTGCAATCGGAAATTAACTAACCTCGCGTAGCGGTGCAGGTTTGGCACCTGAGTCGCTCCGGGATTCATTCGTTTGCATAAGCTGCAGAACGTCAATCTTTCGATGGTTGAGGCTTTGTCCCACGCGCGCGTGGCGGCGGCGCTCGTTGACCACGACGGGCGTGTTGCCGAACTGAACGATATAGCCTGTGAACTGCTCGACTGTTCGACGGCGGACGCTGTCGGCGTCGGGCTGGAAGCGTTCATGGAGCGCGCGGGATGGACGCGTTTTTCGGAGCGCGACGGCGCTATCTATCGATGCAATCGTGAGGACGATTCGGGGAAGGGCTTTTTGCGCCTGACGCTGAGCGGCGAGGCCGATGCACGCATCGCGCGGTTCGACGATGTATCCGATGAATGGCGTCTGATTGCGCGGCTGACCAAAGAGATCGAGATCCGCAGCGCACTGATGCAGCAGGCCGATATCGGCATGTGGAGCTATGATCCGGACAGCGACACGCTGGATCTGAGCGAGGTGATGCGTTCGCGACGCGGGCATACGAGCGCGATCGCGACACTCGAATGGGGTATTTCAAACATCCTGCCGGAAGATCGCGCAAAGGAAGCCGAAGCGCGAGAGTATGTCTGTCGGACCGGGTTGCCGACGACGTCTATCCTGCGGGTCAAGAAGCTTGATGGCGGCATTGCGATCATGCGCGTTCATACCGTGCCCGGACGGCGGATGCCGAGCGGGCGGTTCGCCGTCCACTCGATGAGTGAGGACGTCACGAGCCTGCTGAACATGCGCGGCGAGTCGGAACGCAATGCGCGACGGCTGGAAACAGCGTTGGCGGCGTCGCAGGCAGCCGCGTTCGAGGTTGATCTGTGTACGGGGCAGCGGTGGGAGTCTCCGTACTTTGCCGAGTTGGTCGGTGAAGAGGCCATGGCGCGAGCAGAAGCCGATCCGGCACTGATATGGTGCGACGAAGATGTTGCGCGCGCGCGCGAGTTGATCGCCAGGCCGCCAGTCGAGGGGCAACGCCAGAACATGGAAGGGCGGCTGTATCGCTCGGACGGGTCCGAGCAATGGGTGCAGATGACCGGCCAGTACGAGTTTGACGATGATGGCGAGCCGGTGCGGGTGGCCGGCATGTTCATCGACATCAATGCGAGCAAACGCCAGGAACTGGCGCTGGCGCATATTCGTGAACAGTCGGTGCAGGCGAATGAACGGCTCGGGATCGCGTTGCGGGCGGCGCACGCGGGCGTGTTCGAGGTCGACATGGTCACCGGCGCGCACTGGTCTTCTGAGGAATTCAAGACGCTGCTGGGACCAGCGGCGCTCGCGCGCGCGCGTACGCGCGAAGACTATGCGATGTATCACCCCGATGATCGGCCCATGGTCGAGAGCGCATGGAAGCAAATTCTGAAGTTCCATGGCGCCGCCGAGGAAGACCGTTTCCACGGTATTGATGCGCGGTTGTATCGGGATGATGACGAGGATTTCTGGGTCCGGGTGTTCACGCGCCTAGAGCGGGACGAGGACGGAAATCCCGTACGCGCGATCGGGGTGATACAGGATATCAACCAGCGCAAGCGGGAAGAACAGGCGCTGGTTGAGGCGAAGCAGGCTGCCGAGGCGGCGGCTGTGGCCAAGAGCAGGTTCCTGGCGTCGATGAGTCACGAGATCCGCACGCCGCTGAACGGCGTGCTCGGCATGGCGCAGGTTCTGGAGCTCGGCGAGTTGCAGGACGACCAGCGCGAATACGTTGCGACGATCATGGATAGCGGCAAGACGTTGATGGCGCTGCTGAACGACGTGCTGGATATCTCCAAGATCGCGGCGGGCAAACTGGATATCAATCCCGTTGAGGGCGATCTGCCCGGCGCGGTGGCGCGCGTGCAGAAGTTGTTCGCGCCGATTGCTGGCGAGAAGGGACTGAAACTGGACCTTGTCGTGAAGCGCGAGCCGCCGCGCTTGATGTTCGATCCGGTGCGGGTGCGGCAGTGCCTGTCAAACCTTGTCTCGAACGCGGTGAAGTTCACCGGCGAGGGCGGTGTGACGCTGGAGCTGGATGGCGAGCCGGCGAGCGATGGCGGTTACGTGGTCAATATCGCGGTGAGAGATACCGGGATCGGGGTTGATCCGGAACTTGTCGAAAGACTGTTTGAGCCGTTCACGCAGGCTGATGAGTCCACAACGAGAGAGTATGGCGGGACCGGGCTTGGCCTGCCGATCGCGCGCGACCTGGCGCGCCTTATGGGCGGAGACATTACGGTTGTCAGTCGGCCCGGCGAGGGCGCCGAGTTCCGGCTGAGTTTCAGATGTCAGGTTGCAGGCCGCGAAGAGGCCAAGCCGGAGGCGGGCGCGCGAGCCGACGGGCCGGCCGTGGCGACGGGGCCGCGCCCGCGCGTGTTGCTGGTTGACGACAATGCGGTGAACCGCAAGGTGGCGCTGATATTCCTGCGCGCTTTCGATGCGGAGGTGGTCGAGGCTGGCAATGGCGAGGAGGCGCTGAAACTGCTTGAGGCGGAGCCGTTCGACCTGGTGCTGCTGGATGTGCACATGCCGGTGATGGACGGGCGGGAAGTTATCGGACGGATACGTCAGAGCGATCAGCCATGGCGTGCGGTGCCGGTGATCGCGCTCACGGCGCACGCGATGGCGGGCGACGCCGAGAAGTTCCTGGGACTTGGCATGGATGATTACATCGCCAAGCCAATCGATCAGACCGACTTCAACGCAAAGGTTCTGCGGTTCCTCAGTGAGGCCGCTGGGCGCGAGGCTGTACGCAGGACGGCGTGATCACGCCGGACTGGCGCGATCAGCCTGGTATCGCGGATTCGCCCTGATCAGGGGGTGAGAACGACCCGGCCGACGATCGCGCCTTCACGCAGCTGGTTGAGCGTGTGGTCGGCCTGGTCGAGCGCGCGTTCTTCGATCGGGATCGGTTTGATCTTGCCGGCTTTCACCAGCTCCATCATTTCGCGGGTTTCGCCGAGCGAGCCGACATATGAGCCGATAACTGAGAAAGGACGCTGGGGGATCAGCGGGATCGCGGTGGTGAATTTGCCGCCGAAGAGGCCGACAACGACGATGGCGCCGCCGCGTCGGATGGCGCCGTTGGCGAAGTTGATCGAGGCGTTGGCGCCGACGAAGTCGATCGCAGCCGCAACCCCGCCGCCGGTATCGATCTTGAGCTGTTTGAGATTGGCGGCGTCGCCGGAATTATAGACGCCGTCAGCGCCCGCTGCTTTTGCGGCTTCGAGTTTCTTCTCGTCGATGTCGCAGGCGAGGATCTTGGCGTGCGGGTAAAGGGCCTTGGCGAATTGCAGGCCCATCATGCCGACGCCGCCGAGGCCGACGATGAGGATGCTCTCACCGTCGAAGACGGCGGGGATCTTTTTCAGCGCGGCGAAGGCGGTGACGCCGGAACACATGTAGGTGGCGGCGAGGCCTTCGGGCACGCCGGTTGCGTCGAGCAGGTATTTCGGGTGCGGGACGAGAACGTATTCAGAGAAGCCGCCGGCGACCTGGATACCGATCTGGCGCGGGCGGTTGCAGATGTTTTCCTGGTCGCGGGCGCAGACGGGGCATTCGCCGCAGCCGATCCATGGAAAGACGACGAAGCGTTCGCCGACCTTGCGGCCTTCGAGCAGGTCGTTGGCTTCCGGCCCGACGGATTCGAGCGTGCCTTCGATCTCGTGGCCGAGCGTGTGGGGAAGTTCGCGGCCGCGGGTCCAGTCCTGTTTGTCGCCGTCGCCATTGTCGACAAAGCCGTCCTGCAGGTGAACGTCAGAGTGGCAGACGCCGGCATGGGAAATCTTGACGAGGACCTGGGTGCCGGTGGGGGTGGGGATCTCGCTTTCAACTTCCTGCAGCGGCTTGGAGTATTCGACGATGCACTGGGATTTCACTTCGGACGTCTCCTGATCGGTGTCTGCAGGCGGCTGGGACGCGAGGACGCGCCCATGTTTCCGGATGGACTAGCACGAGGGTGAGGCGGATTTGAAGGGAGGAATTGGGATCAATCAGGCGCCGCGGCCATCAGGAGGCGCCAGAATTCGTCGTTGAAACCCGGATCGGTGGTCATGCCATTGCGTGCGACCACGAGGTCGAGCGAGGGGACGACGAAGAGCTTGCGGTCCATCGCACCGAGCGCGGCGACGAGATCGGCGGGCGCATTGGCGATAAGCGGGCCGTCCTGACGATTTGCAGGGCCTGGCGAATACCGATGATCGCCGCCATTGAGCCACCACAGGCGACCATAGGCGGGATTGGTGGCTGAACGGGTGAACATCGCGTCGAGCTCGGCTTTCGAGATGACTTGTGTACCGTCCGCTGCGACACCGCCGTCGAGCACGAGCTGGCCCATGATCGCGATGTCGCGCGGGGTGGTGACAAGGCCGGTGGGGTTGCCGACGCGGGCGAACACTTCCGGGCGCTGGCGCCAGGCGGTGTCGGACATGCCGGCGGGTTCGGTGAGCCAGTCTGTGGTGAGCTTGTCGAGCGGCTCGCCTGACGCGGCTTCGAGCACGTTCTTGAGGATGGCGTAAGCAGGCGTGTTGTAGAAGAATTTCTCGCCGGGCGCGGCTTCGCTTTCGAGTTCTTCGGTGAGGCCCGAATTCATTTCCAGCAGGTTCAGGATGGTGATCTGCGATTCAGTCTCGGCCGGCGCCTTCGACCAGCCTGCGCCGATATGGCTGGTGACGGATTGCGAGACGTCGAGCAGGCCCTTGTCGACCGCGACGCCGACGAGGATGGCGATGAAGCTTTTCTGCTGCGAGGCGACATCTTCAAGGAGAACGCCGTCGGCGTTGGTTCCGTGAGTGAAGTTGGCCTTGAACTGGGCGGCGCTGTCGGGAAGCGGCCAGTATTGTTCCGCGACGGTTGCGCCGTTCTGGGTGATGACGAGGCCGGTTGAGTTCTGTGCGCCGACATAGTCGATGACTTCAGCGAGGGCCGCTTCGTTCCAGGCAGGTCCCGCGACCGCCTGATCGGTGTCGGATGTGGTTGAAGTTGGCGCGCAGGCGGCGGCGAGCGCGGCGGCGGCGAGCAGGACGAGGCGTCGGGAAAGGGGCATTTGGGGGCGCTTCCTGGCGGTGTTGTTGTTTCGCCAGATTAGGCGCCGCCGGGTCCGGGGGGCAAGCGTTGGGCTTTGGTTCCCCCGGATGGTGGCGTGATGCGGCGTCACGCGCTCAGAGTTTGCGCGTACTCGTCGAGCTGGCCAGCGACGGTTCCCCAGCCTTCATGGAATCCCATCTCCTCGTGTTTCGTGTGGGTGGCGGGATCGCCGTGGCGGGCGAATGCTGTGTACTTCGTGCCGCCGGCGCCGTCGGGCTCGATGAAGAGGAAGGCGGTGAAGGGAAGGAAGGCGTCTTTTGCCGGCCGGTACGCGGGCAGGAGCGTGGATGTCCAGACGAGCTTGTGGCCTTCCTCCACCTCCAGATAGCAGCCGGCGCTGGGGTTATCTTCGCCGTTGGGACCTTGCATGCGTGTATAGAACTTCCCGCCGGGGCGGAGGTCGATTTCGCATTCGGTGGTCCGCCATGGTTTGGGGCAGAACCAGTGCATGAGGTGTTCGGGCGTGGTCCAGCATTTCCAGACGAGGTCGGGGCTGGCCTTCAGGGTGCGTTCGAGCTTGAGATCGAGTTCGGGGTTGAAGTCTTCGATCATGATTTCTTCTCCTTTCGGGAGGGCTTTGCTGCTTCGGACGCATTCAGCGTTTCGATGTAGGCTTCGAGGCGATCGAGGCGGGCTTCCCAGATCTTCCGTTGATCTTCCAACCAGTCCCTGGCCTGGCCGAGTTTTTCCGGCGCGAACTCGCAATGGCGGGTGCGGCCTTCCTTGTGCGTGCGGATGAGGCCGCAGGATTCCAGGACGCGGATGTGCTGGAGGAAGGACGGCATCGCCATGTCGAATGGCTCTGCGAGTTCGCTGACGGTGGAGGGGCCAGCGGCGAGTTGCTGGACGACGGCCCGGCGGGTCGCATCGCTCAGAGCGTGGAAGGCGTTGTCGAGGCTTGCTTGATGGTTAGGCATTTGCCTAAGTAACTTGATGCGCCAGACCTCGCAAGCCAAAAGTTAGGCGATTGCCTAATTTTCTTACGTGATGGCGGCGAGCGCCTGATCGAGGTCTGCGATCAGGTCGTCAGGGTTCTCGACGCCGACAGAGAGGCGGATCATCGCCGGGGTGATCGATATGCGATCGAGTTCTTCCTGCGGGAGGCCGGAATGGGTCATCGAGGCGGGGTGTGAGGCCAGCGTTTCGGTGCCGCCAAGGCTGACGGCGAGCTTTGCGATCTGGAGGTTGTCGAGGACCTTGAATGCTTCGGCCTCGCCGCCTTTGACTTCGAAGGAGAAGGTAGAGCCAGACGACCGGTTCTGGGTTTCGTGGAGTTCGCGATCGGGATGGTCGGCGGGAAGGAAATCGAGGAACCAGACGCTCTTGATGGCTGGATGCTCGCGCAGGAAGTGGGCGACCTTCGCGGCGTTGGACGCTGCGGCTTCCATTCGGAGCTTGAGCGTTTCGAGCGAGCGCATCAGCAGCCAGGCCGTGTGCGGGTCGCACATCGTGCCGAGGTAGGAGCGGAATTTGTGCACCGGGGCGAGCATCTGCCTGGAGCCTGAAGCGCCGCCTGCGATGAGGTCGGAATGGCCGCCGACATATTTGGTGAGCGAGGTGACGACGATGTCTGCGCCGTGGTCGAGCGGGGATGAGAAGACCGGGCCGAGCATCGTGTTGTCGACGATGACAGGCGGGCGGAAATCGCCAACGGCGAGCGATTCAGAAATCTCGCGCGCGGCGGCGATGTCGACGAGGCCGTTGGTGGGGTTGGCGGGCGTCTCGACGTAGATCATCGCGATGCGGCCGAGATTGGTTGCTTTGGCGGCGGCTTCCTTCATCTCCGCCTTGCCGTGCTCGGCATTGAACTCGGCGCGGTGGACGCCGAATTCCGGAAGCATCGAGTTGAGCAGTGTTTCGGTGCCGCCGTAGACGGGCTGGGATTGCAGGACGACGTCGCCGGGGCGGAGGAAGGCCCAGAAGCAGGTGGAGATCGCGGCCATGCCGGAAGCAAACGCGAGGCTGGCTTCGGCATGGTCCCAGATGGCGAGGCGGTCTTCGAGGACTTCGAGGTTGGGGTTGTTGAAGCGGGAGTAGATCAGGCCGGGATCTTCATCCGGCGGCAGTTGGCGGCGGCCCTGCGCCGTGGCGAAGAAGTCCTTGCCGTCCTGGGCCGACTTGAAGACGAAGGTGGAGGTGGAGAATTGCGGCGGCTTGAGCGCGCCTTCCGACAGCATCGGGTCGTAGCCGTAGCCCATCATCAGGGTTTCTGGCGCCAGCATGTGGGACCCGATCTGGCGTTTCCGCCATTTCTTTTCGGCCATGGGGAGGCTCCTCCGACTCGCAAATATGTTGTGCGAATTGTCTCACGATTGGGCGATGTTTGCACCAATGTGTGAGATGGAGAAATGTCCGCGTTGCGTCAGTCGCCGTGGTGGAGCGTGTCGCCTTCCGCGATGCGATAGAAGCAGGACTTGCGCCCCGTGTGGCAGGCGCTGCCGGTCTGTCTGACCTTCAAGAGCACAGCGTCCTGATCGCAGTCGATGCGGACCTCCTCGACGTGCTGTTCGTTTCCTGACGTGTCGCCCTTGCGCCAGAGCTGGTTGCGGGAGCGGGAGAAGTAGACCGCGCGCTTTGTTGCGAGGGTCTGTTCGAGCGCTTCGGCGTTCATCCATGCGAGCATGAGGACGTCGCCGGTGTCGGCGTCCTGGGCGATGGCGGCGATGAGACCGTTGGCGTCGAACTTCGGGCGAAGCGCGAGCGTTTCATCCTGTTCGGAGCCGGAAAGGGGGGCGGGATAGGTCATGTGGGCGGAAATAGCGCGAATAAGCGCATTTGCGCTAGCGTGTCGTGGCGGTTCATGATCTGCGGGGCAGACTCAGATCCGGGAAGGTCGGGGCGGCATGGAGCACGCGGGACAGGAAATTGCGATCAAGGACGCGCTGGTCTTCCTGTTTGCGGCGGGGCTGATCGTTCCTGCGCTGAGAATGCTGAAACTGCCGGGGGTGGCGGGGTTCATTCTTGCCGGACTGGCGCTGGGCCCAAGCGGGATCGGGGCGCTGCACAGCGAATGGGGCGTTCTGGAGTACTTCACGATCTCCGAGCCTGAGGCGGCCGCGCCGTTCGCCGAACTGGGCGTCTTATTCCTTTTGTTCCTGCTCGGTCTTGAATTGTCGTTCGACCGGCTGTGGGCCTTGCGGCGCATCGTGTTCGGCGCCGGATTGCTGCAGGTGGCTGCGAGCGCGACGATGATCGCGCTGGCGGCTTCGGCGCTGGGGGTGGCGCCGGCTGGAGCGGTGCTGATCGGGTTGGCGCTTGCGCTGTCGTCGACGGCGGTGGTGATGCAATTGCTCAACGAGCGGCATCAGGCTGGCAGCGCGGTCGGGCGTTCGGCGCTCGGCGTGTTGCTGCTGCAGGATATTCTGGTTGCGCCTATCCTGATCTACGCCGGGTTTTCCGGGGCGAATCCGGATGCGCCGATTGCTGAGGTCGCGGCGCGCGGGCTGGTGCAGGGCATCGTCGCGATCGGGGTTATCTTCGTGATCGGACGGTTCGCCCTGAGGCGTTTGTTCCGTGTGGCCGCGGAAGGCGGCGGGCGTGACTTCCTGATGGCGATCACGCTGCTGACGGTGGTAGGCGCGGCGACGATCACGGCGGCGGCGGGGCTTTCGATCGCGTTGGGCGCTTTCCTGGCGGGCATCCTGCTTGGCGAGACGGAGTTCAAGCACCAGGCCGAGATTGATCTTGAACCGTTCAAGGGCGTCTTGCTTGGCCTGTTCTTCATGACGGTCGGGATGTCGCTCGATCTCAGCGTGGTGGCGGCGCAATGGCCGGTGGTGCTGGCCGGGGTCGCCGTGTTGATCGTGATCAAGGCGATCATCGCGACGGCGGCCGTTCGTGCCTTCGTCCCGGGCATGCGGGTGCCGCTGGAGGCTGCCTTCCTGCTGGCGCCAGCGGGGGAGTTCGCCTTCGTGATCATGGCCGCGGGGCGGGAGTCGGGCGTGTTGACGTCGGACATCGTGACGCTGGCCTCGGCGGTCGTCGGGTTGTCGATGCTGCTGACGCCGCTGAGCTGGCGGGCTGGACGGTGGATGGGCGCGCGGATGCAGCCGCATCGTGGCGACCCTGATCTCGAACTAACGCCGCAGACGACCGAGGGGCATGTGATCATCGCGGGCTTCGGCCGCGTTGGCCGGACGATCGCGCGGATGCTGGAGAAGGAAGCGTGCGACCTGGTGGCGCTGGATATCCAGCCCGGGGCGGTGGCGCGGGCGCGGTCGGATGGCTGGAATATCTATCTCGGCGATGGCGGGCGCGAGGAGGTGCTGGAGAAGGCGGGCGTGCGCAACGCAATGCTGGTGGTGATCACGCTGGATGATCCGGCGCGCGCCGAAGCGATGGTGCGGTGTACGCGTAAGCTGCAGCCGGCGGTGATGAACCTGGCGCGGGCGCAGGACGCCGACCATGCGAAGGCGCTGTATGATGCGGGCGCGAATTTCGTGGTTCCCGATGCGATCGAAGCCGCGCTGCAGATGTCGTCGCGGGCGTTGCACGAATTCGGCTATGATACCGAAACCGTGCGCGACATGATCGCGTCGGAGCGAAGCGAGGAGTACCGGCGAGCCGGCGCGTAGCGGGACCTGGAGGTCTCTACTTTCCCGCGAGGCGCAGGAAGCGTTCGCGGAGGCGGTCTCGCCGGTTCGCCAGTTCATGCTCGGGCAGACCCGCGAGGAAGACCTGGCGCTGTTCGTCGATCTGTCCGGAGGAGGCGCGGTCGTAGATCCCGAGGA
>JBHIWT010000048.1:0-20028 GCA_041987265.1 Hyphomonadaceae bacterium | reverse complement strand
TTGTCGCGATTGATGATCTCGAGCGGCGAATAGTTCTGGCCGTTATAGGTGCGGCCCCATTGCAGCCAGTCATTCGGCGACGGGTCTTCGCGCATGGCCTGCGAGACCGGCGTCATGGCTGCGAGGCGCTCTTCCGGCGTGGCGGGGATGGGCGGTTCGCCGGGCGTACATGCGCTAAGCGCCAGTGTTGCTGCGATAGCGGCGGCGACCGCGAGACGGGTTTTGTTGTTCATGACCATCCTCCCTTTCGGGATGGTCGGGTATCGGACCGGGTACGTCCAGTCGCTTGTCGTTTGCGTGAACGCGTGACGCAGGGGCCGCCGGTGTTTTTGTCGCGTGCTACTCGCTTAGGATCGGGCGCAACCACTTCTCGGTCGTTGCTTCGTCCCAGCCTTTTCTCTTGCCGTAGTCTTCGACCTGGTCCCTGGCGATGCGGCCGACGGCGAAGTAGACGGCTTCGGGATGGGAGAAGTAGAGGCCGGAGACGGATGCTGCGGGGGTCATGGCGTAGCTGGTGGTGAGTGCAACGCCCGTCCGGTTTTCTGCATCGAGCAGTTTGAACAGGGTTTCCTTTTCGGTGTGGTCGGGCTGGCAGGGATAGCCGGCTGCCGGGCGGATGCCCTGGTACTTCTCGGCAATGAGTTGCTCATTATCGAGCGCTTCGTCCGGCGCGTAGGCCCAGAGTTCGCGGCGCACGATTTCGTGGAGTTTCTCGGCTGCGGCTTCGGCGAAGCGGTCGGCAAGCGCCTTGACCATGATGGATGAGTAGTCGTCGCCGGCGTCGACGAAGGCCTTGGCGCGTTCGGCTTCGCCCTCGCCTGCTGTGACACAGAAGCCGCCGAGATAGTCGACGCCTGCGCCTTTCGGTTTGAGGAAGTCCGACAGGGCATAGTGCGGCTTGTCGTTTGATTTTTCCATCTGCTGGCGGAGCGTGAAGAATTTCGCGGCTTCATTGCCGGCGTTTTCATCGGCCCAGACGGCGATGTCGTCGCCGTCGGCGTTGGCGGGCCAGAAGCCGACGACGCCTTTGGGCTTCAGCCATTGTTCGCCGATGAGTTTCTGGAGCATGGCCTGGGTGTCGTCCCAGAGCGTGCGGGCGGCGTCGCCGACCTTGTCGTCTTCGAGGATCTGCGGGTAGCGGCCGGCGAGATCCCACGAGGCGAAGTACGGCGTCCAGTCGATGTAGCGGGCGAGATCGGCGAGATCGAATTCGATGTCCTTCAGGCCGAGGAAGGTGGGACGCGGCGGCTGGTAGGTCGCCCAGTCGTCCGACGCTGCGAGCTTGCGGGCGTCGGCGAGCGGCACGCGGGTCTTGGCGGGACCGCCTGCGCGGCTGTCGCGGAGTTTCTGGTACTTGGTCTTCGTGTCGTCCCAGTAGGACTGACGCGTCTCATCCGAGATCAGCGACGTGACGACGCCGACGGCGCGCGAAGCGTCGAGGACGTGAACGACCGGTCCCTGGTCGAAGGCGGGTTCGATCTTCACTGCGGTGTGGGCTGGCGAGGTTGTGGCGCCGCCGATCAGCAGCGGCTGGGTCATGCCCTTGCGCTGCATCTCTGCAGCGACGTTGACCATCTCGTCGAGCGACGGCGTGATGAGGCCGCTAAGGCCGATGATGTCGCAATTCTCGTTTGCGGCGGTTTCGAGGATCGTCTCGCTCGGCACCATCACGCCGAGGTCGACGACCTCATAGCCGTTACACTGCAGCACGACGCCGACAATGTTCTTGCCAATGTCGTGGACGTCGCCCTTCACGGTGGCCATCAGCACCTTGCCGTTGGACTTGCCGACCATGCCCATCTTCTCCTTCTCCTCCTCCATGAAGGGAAGCAGGTGGGCGACGGCGGCTTTCATGACGCGGGCGGATTTGACGACCTGTGGCAAGAACATCTTTCCCGAGCCGAAGAGGTCGCCGACGATGTTCATGCCGTCCATCAGGGGACCTTCGATGACGTGGAGGGGGCGTTCGGCCGCCTGTCTCGCCTCCTCGGTGTCCTCGACGATGAATTCGGTGACGCCGTGGACGAGCGCGTGGGCAAGCCGCTCCCTGACCGGCTTTTCGCGCCAGGACAGGTCTTTCTTCTGTTCTGCGCCTTTCTGACCGCGATACTTCTCGGCGATGTCGAGCAGGCGCTCAGTCGCGTCGTCTCGGCGGTTGAGGATGACGTCTTCGACGCGTTCGCGCAGTTCGGGTTCGATGTCGTCATAGATGTCGAGCTGGCCGGCGTTGACGATGGCCATGTCGAGGCCTGCCGGGATGGCATGATAGAGGAAGACGGAGTGCATGGCGCGGCGGACGGGCTCGTTGCCGCGGAAGGAGAAGGAAACGTTCGATAGGCCGCCTGACGTGCGGCAGAACGGCAACTCGGCCTTGATGCGGCGGACGCCTTCGATGAAGTCGACGGCGTAGTTGTTGTGTTCCTCGATACCGGTGGCGACGGCGAAGATATTGGGGTCGAAGATGATGTCTTCGGGCGGGAAGCCGACCTTTTCGGTCAGCAGGTTGTAGGCGCGCTGGCAGATTTCAAACTTGCGAGCGGCGGTTTCTGCCTGCCCGGTTTCGTCGAACGCCATGACGACCACGGCGGCGCCGTAGGACAGCGCTGCGCGCGCCTGTTCGAGGAAGGGCTCTTCGCCTTCCTTCATCGAAATCGAGTTGACGATGGCCTTGCCCTGAACGTTCTTCAGGCCCTCCTCGATCACTTCCCATTTCGAACTATCGATCATGATGGGCACGCGGGCGATGTCGGGCTCGGCGGCGATCAGGCGCAGGAAGGTGCGCATGGCCTGCTTCGAATCGAGCAGGCCTTCGTCCATGTTGACGTCGATCACCTGCGCGCCGTTTTCGACCTGCTGGCGCGCGACTTCGACCGCGGTGGCGTAATCGCCATCGAGGATCAGCTTCTTGAAGCGCGCCGAGCCGGTGATGTTGGTGCGCTCGCCGATGTTGACGAAGGAGGCGGTGGATTGGGTCATGTGACTCTTACTTTGCGGGGGTTGTCGCGCGCACCATGCCCGGCAGACCGTCGAGGCTTTCGGCGTTTTTCTGCATCCGGCTTTCGCGCCAGTCTTCGAGTTCGCGGTGTTCGATGTAGCGGGTGAGTTGGTCGCGCTCGCCCTGGAAGTCGTAGAACGGCACGCCCCAGCCGCACGAGTCGGCGATGCGCTCGATGTCGATAAAGACGATGTTGCGCGAACGCTCCATGCCTGGGAAATGTTTGATCTCATTCTCGAAATCGGGGTGGTCGAACTGCATGATGCGGCCCTTGCCATAGAGGCGCAGGATCATGGCCGGGCCTTCGAAGGCGCAGAACATGATGGTGATGCGCTGGTTCTCGCGCACGTGGGCGACGGTCTCGATGCCGGAGCCGCCAAGGTCTGCGTAGGCGACCGTTTTCTCATCGATGACACGGAAGGCGTCGTAGCCCTTGGGGCTGAGGTTGACGAGACCGTCGCCGGACAAGGGCGCGGTGGCGACGAAGAACATCTTCTGCTTGCCGATCCACTGGGTCAGCTTGTCGTCGAGCTGTTCGTAGGTCTTGCCCATTTGCCTCTTCCCTTTCCCGCTATCGCGCCGTGTTGACCGCAACCCAGAAGGCGACCAGCGCAAGAAGCGCTGCGAAAATGTATCCCAATCGCGTGCGCCATGCCGGGTTGGATAGCACCGGCGACAGCATGCCCGCTCCCAGAACGATCGCGACGTGCACAAGGGTTGCGATAGCGACGTAGACGAGCGTGAGTGTCAGCGCCTGCGGGCGATAGGCTCCACTCGCCGCTACGAACGAGGGAATTACGGTCAGGTAGAAAAGGAAGGCCTTGGGGTTGAGCAGGTTGGTGATCAGACCACGGGTGAAATACTCGCCGCCACGTCCCGCTTCCGCCTTGTCTGTGACCGGCTGCCGGGATTCCCGCCAGCTTTCGAACGCCAGCCATAGAAGATAGCCGACGCCCGCCCACCGGATGAGTTCATAGGCGAGTGCATTCTCGGCGACCAGCGCGGCGAATCCGTAGACCGCCAGCACGCCGATCGTGGCGAGGCCCAGGGCGACGCCGCCAATGGCGTAGGCCCCGGCAGTGCGGCCATGTCGTGCGCTGAGCAGCGTGATGTAGAACATGTTCGGTCCAGGCGTCAGTTCGACCGCCAAGGCGGCGGCGACGAAGGGCAGTAATTCGGTCAGGCTCACGCCAGTTCGAAGGGTTCGAGTCCGGCGAGGCGCAGCGCCTTCTGCCGCTCGGGAATCGTGCGCGGCTTGATGTCCTTCACGCTGTCGGCGATGCAGGCGATGTGTTCAGGCGTGGTGCCGCAACAGCCGCCAAGAATGTTGACGATGCCTTTCTGCGCCCATTCGGCGACGGCGTGGGCGGTTTCGTGGGGCTGTTCCTCGTAGTCGCCCATCTCGTTCGGCAGGCCTGCGTTCGGGTGGGCCGCGACCAGCGTGTCGGCGACGCGGGCGAGCTCGGCGATGTGGGGGCGCATCAGGTCAGCGCCCAGTGCGCAGTTGAAGCCGATGGCGAAGGGCCTGGCGTGTTTCACCGAGTTCCAGAAGGCTTCAGCGGTCTGGCCGGATAGCGTGCGGCCGGAACGGTCGGTGATCGTGCCGGAGATCCAGATCGGCAGCTTGTCCTGCCCTTCGGTTTCCAGATCCATGATGGCCTTGAGCGCCGCCTTGCAGTTGAGCGTGTCGGTGATGGTTTCGATCAGGTAGAGGTCAACGCCGCCTTCATAGAGGGCCGCGACCTGGTGGCGGTAAGCCTGATAGACTTCATCGAAGTCGACCGAGCGGGCGCCCGGATCGTTCACGTCGGACGACATGGACAGCATCTTGTTGAGCGGACCAATCGAACCTGCGAGAAAGCGCGGCTTGTGTGGCTCCTTTGCGGTCCATTCATCGGCGACGCGGCGGCCGATGCGGGCGCCTTCAAGGTTGATGTCACGGATCGAGTCCTTGTCGAGCCCGTAATCGTCCTGGGCGATCGTGGTGGCGCAGAAGGTGTTGGTCTCGGAAATGTCGGCGCCGGCGGCATAGTAGGCGTTGTGCAGTTCCTCGATCAGGTCCGGCCGGGTCAGGCAGAGCATGTCGTTGTTGCCCTTCATGTCTCCCGGCAGGTCGGCGAAGCGCTCGCCGCGGTAGTCAGCTTCGGCGAGGCCCTTGCGCTGGATCATGACGCCCCACGAGCCGTCGAAGACCAGCACGCGCTCCTTTGCGGCGGCCTTCAGCCTGGCGATTCGTTCCTGTCTGTCATTCGGTTGGGTCATGGGATTTCCCTAGTTCATCGACGTGGGCTTCACACCCAACAGGCGGCAGGTGGACAGCGAAAGCCCCGCGCGGTTCATCGTATAGAAATGGAAGTTTTCCACCCCCTCCTCCGCGAGGCGGTTGCATAGCTCGGCGGCGACATGGGCGGTGACGAGGTCGCGCGTTTCTGCATCTCCGTCGAGCCCGTCATAGAGGGACGCAATCCGGCTGGGCACGCTGGCGCCGCACAGCTTGGCCATGCGCGCGAGACCCTTGAAGTTGGACTGCAACATGATGCCCGGCACGATCGGCGCGTCGACGCCCGCTTCCTGTGCCGCGTCGCGGAAGCGCAGAAAGATGTCAGGGTTGAAGAAGAACTGCGAGATCGCGCGATTGGCGCCGGCGTCGATCTTGCGCTTGAGATTTTCCAGCTCGTTGTCGATTGAGCCTGCGTCGGGATGGGCTTCGGGATAGCAGCCGACCGAGATGTCGAAATCGGCGATTTCGCGGGCGCCGGCGATCAGGTCGGACGCGTAAGCGTAGCCTTCCGGGTGCGGCTCGTACTTGCCGTCGATGCCGGATGTGGGATCGCCGCGCAGCGCGACGATGCGCTTGACGCCCGCCTGCCAGTAACCGCGCAGCACGTCGTCGATTTCCGCGCGCGTGGCGTCGACACAGGTGATGTGACCGGCGGCCGGCGCACCGTGGGCTGCGATGCGGCCGACGATGTCGTGGGTGCGCTCGCGGGTGGAGCCGCCCGCGCCGTAGGTCACGGACATGAATGCAGGCGCAAGCGGGGTCAGTCGCTCGACCGATTCCCACAAGCGGCGTTCCATTTCCTCCGACTTCGGCGGGAAGAACTCGAATGAGATGCCTGGCTGGTTGGTCATCATGCTGCTTTCTTGCGCGGGCGGGCGGGGTAGTCCGCGACCCAGAGATTTACGGCGACGCCATCCGAGCCGGCGGGCGGGTCAAAGCTCGACTTTGACGCAGCCGCGAGGCCTGCTGCGCCCATCCACTTTTCCATGTCCGCCGCGGCCAGCCCGAGATGCCTGTGGGCGTGTTCGTCGCGAAGGACTTCTAGCTGGTGCGGTGCGAACTCGACGACGATCAGGCGTCCGCCCGGTTTCAGGACGCGCGCAGCCTCGGCGATGGCGCGCGACGGGTCATCCAGATAATGCAGCACCTGATGGATGATGACGAGATCGGCGCTATTGGTTTCACAAGGGGCGGCGCAGACATCGCCATGACGCACGGACGCGTTCGAGGCTTCAGCGGCCCGCAGGTTGGATCGCGCAACGGTGAGCATCTGGTGGGAGAGGTCGAACCCTTCCACGCGCTCGGCCGCCGAGGCGAACAGGGCGAGCATGCGGCCAGTCCCGGTGCCGAAGTCGACGACGAGATCGAATGGCCCCTCGCCCGCCGCCTGCACGATCGCCGATTCGATCTCGCTTTCGGAATACTGCATGGCGCGCAACTGATCCCATTGTTCGGCGACGCGCGAAAAATACGTCTGGGCCGCCGACGTGCGTTCGGCGCGCACCTGTTCCAGGCGCTCGCGATCGCGCAAGCGCGAAGGATCATTGGGATCGATAGCTGCGCACAGGACGTCGATGAGATCACGGACCTGTCCGTTGGCGGGCAGCCGGTAGAAAACCCATGCGCCCTCCGGCATCCGTTCGATGAGGCCCGCGGCGTTGAGAAGTTTGAGGTGGCGCGAGAGTCGGGGCTGGCTCTGGCCCATGACCTGTGCGAGTTCTCCCACTGACAGTTCGCCTGCGGACAACAGATCGAGAATACGCAGCCGCGAGACTTCGCCCGCAGCGCGCAATTCGAGCACAAGATCTTCCAGTCCAAACGGCATTTGCGGATATAAACATATCTTTATATGATAATTCAACGGTGGATTGTCAGAATCCCGATTACGCCGGTTCGATCCCACACTGACGCCCGCATAGCAGCGCCTGTAGTCCAGAATTCGCTCTTTGGGCGAACTTGCAGTCAGGTAACAGCGACCGAAAAATGGCCTTGGACGCGCCGTAATCTCCCCCAGCATCCTTGATCGCATGCGAGGGGTGCATCATATCGTCCGCGTCATCGGGAGGGCTTATCTTGGCACGCGCCGCTTCAACTTTTTCCATTGCAGCCATGACGCTGGCGTTGGGCGCGTGCGCGACGGGCATGGTGGACGACACCGCCGACCCGTACGAGGGATTCAACCGGCAGATGTACGGGTTCAACGAGGGGCTCGACCGCGTGGTTCTCGAACCCGCCGCGCGGGGCTATCGCGCGGTGACAAACGAGCCGGTCCGCAAGGGCGTTTCCAACTTTGTAGGCAACCTTGGCGAGCCGGTCGTGTTCGCCAACGAGGTGCTGCAGTTCAAGATCGGCGGCGCCGCGGAGACGCTTGGCCGCTTCGTGGTCAACTCGACCGTCGGGATCGTCGGCATTTTCGATCCGGCGACGTCGATGGGACTTGAGAAATCGCGCGAGGATTTCGGCCAGACGCTGGGCTATTGGGGGATGGCGTCGGGGCCTTATCTGGTATTGCCGGTGATTGGTCCGTCCAGTCCGCGCGATGCGTTCGGCCTGGGCGTGAATGCGCTCGCCAATCCGTTGAATTATGCCGAGTTTGACGGCGACACGGCGACCCGTATTGGGACATCGGTGCTGGGCGGCCTGGCGGCGCGCGAAGAGGCGCTGGAAACCGTCGACGATGTCAGGGAAACCAGACTGGATCCCTACACCACACTCAGGCGTTTCCATGTCAGAAACCGGGCCGCTCAGATCGGAAATCGCGAGTTTGTACCCAGTGAGATCGAAGAAGTGCCCGATTACGAACTAGACTTCTAAGAAGTAGAGGATGCTGGAGGCTCTCCACATGAAACGGTCAATGAAGAACAATTCGATGGGTTTTCGCGCGCTGGCGATCGCGGGCGCGTTGGCGGCCAGTGTTGGCGTTGCACCAGCGTTCGCCGATCAGAAGTCGGAAAGCTATGTTGAGTCAAAAGCCAATTACGTGCTGGAAGTGCTGAACGATTCCGCGCTGAGCGATGATGCGCGCGCGGCGAAGTTCTCTGAGTTCATGAACACGTTCGCGGACTTCCGCTCGATCGCACGCCGGGTTCTCGGTCCGGCGACGCGCCAGATGAGCGAAGCTCAGCTTGAAGCTTATTACACGGCGTTCGAAAACTACGCGGTGGCCGTCTATCAGGACCAGCTCGACCAGTTCCGTGGCGAAGAAATCCGCGTGACCGGGTCGCGCGATCTTTCTGATCGCAATTCGCATGTCGCATCGCTTATCAAGAGTTCGGACACCGGCAAGGACGTCGAGGTGATCTGGGACGTTCTGGAGTCGCGTGACGGTTCGAAATACCTGGTGCGCGACGTGGCGCTGAATATCGGCGGCAACAACCAGTTCTGGCTGGCGGTCGATCAGCATCAGGATTTCCAGGCCTTCCTGAAGCGCAACAACAACGACATTGATGCGCTGATCGCCAACATCAACGAAATGACGGCGGCGATGAACGCGCGCAGCTAGCGCAGCCGCACGTTTCGATCGAATCGCGGCGCGGCCTTCGGGTCGCGCCGTTTTCGTTGAGCCGTCAGCCGGATGGCCGCCGCCGTGGTTCGTCGACCTTGAGGACGACGATCACCAGCGCCAGAGCGATTGTCGCAAAGGTTGCGATGAAGGCGGTATGATAGCCATAGCCGACCACCAATGCGCCGCCCACCAGGGGCGCGAGCGCACCCATCAGGCCCTCGGCCGTATTCGACAGCGCCATGCGCATCGGCATGTCGTGGCGGTGGCCGAACTCCATGACGATGTTGGTGGTGGACATCAGGTAAGCCGACTGGGCGGCCCCGAGCGCGACGAAGGCGACGAGCGCAGCCCATAGCCCCTGTCCGAACACGAGGCCGCCAACGCCGACAAGATTCAGGATCAGCGACAGTATGAGCGTTGTGCGAAACCCGGTGCGATCGGCGAGATAGCCCCAGATCAGGTTGGAAGCTGTGTCCGCCGCCATGTAGGCGAACGTCAGCATGGCGAAGACCGCGCCGAAGCTCTCTGGGTCAGCCAAGGGGTCCAGATCGAGTTCGGACGTCGCATAGAGAAAGAAGAATGGCAGGCCGATGCGGATGCCCATCGCAAGCGTGCGCGCGACCATGAACCACGCAAAGCCCGGGTCAGCAGTCAGGAGATTGGGAAACTCCTTGAGGCGTTCAAGAAACGGCGTATGGGCGCGGACGGTGGGCGGCTCGGGTTCGCGCATCACTGCATTGAGGATGGACAGGCCAAGGCTGGTGATGACGAACACGATCAGGAGCGTCGTGGCGTAGCCGTTGCCAAAAACATTGTTGGCGATCAGCCAGACGCCAGCGAGCGCGGACAGTCCCGCGGCCAGCGCGCCGCCGGCGAAGTTTCGCCACGCGTTGAGACGGCCGCGCAAGTCGACCGGGATCACCTTCGCCATCAGGTACTGGAACGCGACGCGCTGCGGCCCCTGGCAGAGCCCGAACAGGAAGATGAAAGCCAGCGCCATGATCAGCGCAGGCTGGTCGCGGAAGAACCAGCCGGTCACAGCGAGACCGAGAAGCTGCAGGCGCATCAGCATACCGAGGATCATCGATACCGGCAGGATGCGTTTGCGATGTTCGACCACCGATGCGCCGAAGACCGGCGAGATCACCGCGCCGAGCTGTTGCAGCGACATGGCGAGGCCGACGACACCGGACGACCCGGACAGTGAGTAGATGTAGGCCGGTATGAAGGTTGGCGAGTTGACGATCCGGAAGCCGGTCATGCCGAGCATGCCGTGCAGAAAGTGGCCGGTGAAATTGCGTTTCAGGTTGGCGCGGACGAAGGCGTCGTAGTCAGCGTCGGCCTGGTCGGCTGGCGATTTTCCGGCGGCGTCGCTCAATTTACTGCCTGTCTGGCTGCTGTGAGAGCGGCTTCTAGCCCGGTTCTCAATTTGCCGCGACCGGATTGTCCGGAATTCAGTTGAATCCTAGGGTCCGGGCCGAAGAAGCCACAGGCGAAGACTCGCGTGGCGATGAGGGAGGAACCAATGACGCTGGCGAGACCGAAGACGTTTGGCGCGGCGCTGGCCGCATTGTTGATGGCGGCGGCGTGCGCGAGCGCGCCTGAATCAGCACCGATCCTGGTGGCGGACGCAACGCCGGCGGCGCAATCTGCGCAGGTTGGCGCGGGCGAACCGACGGCGCCGATTACAGCCGGCCAGAAGATCGTCATGGCGACGCACTCGTTCAACGTCTTTGTCGGACCCTCGCGACGCGGCGAACCCAGCCCCGGCCCGCTGGCGGCGCTGGCGGCGGAACGCGGCAAGTCGGGACACGAGACGCTGGCGGTGCAGATGATCGGCGGATCAACGCCGATGCAGCACTGGAACCAGGGCGACGGCGACGATTCCAAGAACATCGCCAAGGCGGCACTGAAGGCAGGGGGAGCGGACGTCAGCGTGTTCACGATGTCGCCAAACGCAATCATGCCGGAAGACGGGATCGACCGGTTCGGCGATTTCATCATCGCGCATAATCCGAACGCACGGATCATGGTGCAGTCATCTTGGTCGGCTTATGACGGACAGGGCTCGACCCCGAGCGTCGGCGGATCGGGCGGCGGCGATTATTCCAACGACCAGCGTGATACGATCGATATGAAGACGCTGGACAGCTGGATCGCCGGTGTCAGCGCGTATGCCGGCGGAAGGCCTGACTACCTTCCCAAGATGCGCGCGCAGCTCGCCGGTATCGACAAGCGAGCGGGTCGGGAGATCACGTTTGTCGTGCCCTCGTCGATCGCGGTCTACAATCTGCGCAAACAGGTGTTGGCCGGGAATGTGCCGGGCGTTGCCAAGCAGTCGGAATTGTTCCGCGATCCGATCGGACACCCGACGACGCCAACGGCGAACATTGTGACCTATGTCTGGTATGCGGCGATGTACCGTGAAAGCCCGGTTGGCCTGCAGGCGCTGGTCGACCCGAATGACCCGACATCCGCAGCGCGCGAGCAACTGATGCAGAAGATTGCGTGGAACGCAGTCGTCGGCGAGCCAAAAAGCGGGGTGAAGGGCGCGCCGGTTACTGTGCCCGAGACCGGCGTGCAGACGGCCGCCCTGAACTGACATCACCTACCCGCTCATTCCCCTGTTTCGGGGATGAGCGGTGCCGGGCGGATATCATGAAGTTTCATAGGCCTGCTTCAGCCAGGCCTTCACGTCCCTGTCGAGGTCGGCCGGATTTTCGAGGCGGACCCGGTGGGAGATCATGCCGCCCCAATCTTCGAGTTTGCCGGCAGCTTTCTGGCCCTTGAGATTTATGCCGAGGTCGACGCGCGTCCTGGTCGCGGGGACGGCGAGCGCGAACTGCTTGGCGCGGCGGAAGGACACGCTGGTTTTCTTCGGCGCGATCTCGACGTCCTTGCCGAGGGTCTTGATGTATTTTTCGACCGCATCGTAGATCGGGCGCAATGCGGCTTTCGGGCCGGCGTACTGGGCCGCGACGAGATCGTCGCCTGCGGGTTCGGCGCCGGCGGAGAGTGTCTTGCTGGCGACGAGATTGGCGAAGCCGTGACCCATGCCGTGGTCGGCCTTGAGCATCTTCACGATCTCGCCGTGCCTGGCGAGGCCGGACTTCTTCGTGAGCGTCAGCCACTCCTCCAGCGACTTGCCGGTCTTTTCCGGGAAGTTGGCGATCATGGTTGCGAGTTGCTGTTCGGGCGTCGCCATTTCCTGTCTCCTGTTCTGGCTAGAGCTTGTCGATGGTCTCGAAGGACCAGTTTTCGGTGCGGCAGACTTTTGGCGTGATTGGCTCCATCAAGCCGAACATGCCGAGCATGAGTGAAGCGCCGAGGCCGGGGCTGCCCTTTTCCACGACGTTCTTGAGCGTCTTGGTGATGTAGGGGCCGCCCTGGCGCATGGAGTCGGCGGTTTTCGATCCAGGGACGGCGCCGATTGTTGTGAGCGAGAACTCTGTGCCGCCTTCGACTTCCTTGAGATCGTAAACGACCGTGACGGGCGCGTCGTTCATCTGGGTGAACTTCATGGTGTGGGCGTAGCGATGCGGGGGCGAGAATTCGAGCACCTTGCCGACGACGGAGGTGAACTTTTCGGACTTCGTGCGCATCGCCATCGGCGCGCCGGGTTTGAGGCCGTTCTGTGTCTTGCAGATCGAGCCGAAGAAGAACGGCAGCACTTCGTCGGTTTTGACCAGCGTGTTCCACACGGTTTCGATCGGCGCTTCGATCAAGACCTTGTAGACGGCCTTTTCGCCTTCATCCCCTGCCATGTTCAGCGTCCCTTCTTTGCTGCGGCCTCGGCCGCGTATTTCAGTCCGGTCAGTTTCGAGGCCCAGTGGCCTGAGAAGTCGTTGATCCAACGATCGTGAATCATCTGGAGCGGCGCGGCGTTGAGGTAGAGGCGGCGGGTGCGTCCGTCCTTTTCCGAGATGATGAGGTTCGCCTGCTCAAGCACGGCGAGGTGGTTCATGATTGCGATGCGCGAGACATCGAAGGCGCTGGCGAGTTCGCCGACGCCCTGCCCCGGGGTTTCGCGGACGAGATCGAGGATCGTGCGCCGGGTCTCGTGCGCGAGGGCGTGGAACAGCCTGTCTGCGTCCTGTTCGGTCATTATGTAATTACTTACTTACCTATTACGCCTGAGTCAACAGGCAAATGAAAAGGGCCGGCGATTGCTCGCCGGCCCCGATCGGATTTGAAGTTGTTGCTTCGCCTAGTGGATGTCGAAGCGGTCGGCGTTCATCACCTTGGTCCAGGCGGCGATGAAGTCATTGACGAACTTCTCCTTGCCGTCGTCCTGGGCGTAGACCTCGGCGTAGGCGCGCAGGATCGAGTTGGAGCCGAAGACGAGATCGACGCGCGTGGCGGTCCATTTGGTCGCGCCAGTCTTACGGTCCTGGATCTCGTAAGTTCCATCGCCTTTGGGCGTCCACTTGTAGGCCATGTCCGTCAGGTTGACGAAGAAGTCGGTCGTCAACGCGCATTCCTTGTCGGTGAAGACGCCGTGCTTGGCGCCGCCATGGTTGGCGCCCATGGCGCGCATGCCGCCGATCAGGACGGTCATCTCCGGAGCGGTCAGCCCCATGAGATGCGCACGGTCGAGCAGGAGTTCCTCCGCGCTGACGTCGTAGTTCTCCTTCAGCCAGTTGCGGAAACCGTCGGCGATCGGTTCAAGCGGCTCGAACGAGTCGGCGTCGGTCTGCTCGGCCGTTGCGTCGCCGCGTCCGGGCTTGAACGGCACGGTGAGGTTGAAGCCTGCAGCTTTCGCCGCCTGCTCGACACCGACATTGCCCGCAAGGACGATGACGTCAGCGATGCTGGCGCCCGTCTCTTTGGCGATCGGTTCGAGAACGCCAAGGACCTTTGCAAGACGCTCTGGTTCGTTGCCGGCCCAGTCCTTTTGCGGCGCAAGGCGGATACGCGCGCCGTTGGCGCCGCCACGCATGTCGGAATGGCGGTAGGTACGCGCAGAATCCCACGCCGTTGAAACCATCTCGGACACGCTGAGACCGGCAGCTGCGATCTTCGCCTTGACGGCGTCGACATCGTAGCTGGTCGAACCGACAGGAACCGGATCCTGCCAGATCAGGTCTTCGGCTGGGACTTCCGGGCCGACGTAACGAGCCTTCGGGCCCATGTCGCGGTGGGTCAGCTTGAACCAGGCGCGCGCGAAGGTTTCGGAGAAGTAGGCGAAGTCGGAGCGGAACTTCTCGATGATCTTGCGATAATCGGGATCCATCTTCATCGCCATGTCGGCGTCGGTCATGATCGGATTGCGACGGATCGACGGATCTTCGGCGTCGACCGGCTTGTCTTCCTCCTTCATGTCGACCGGTTCCCACTGCCATGCGCCGGCCGGGCTTTTCTTCAGCTCCCATTCGTAATCGAGCAGCAGACGCAGATAGTCGTCGTTCCACTCGGTCGGCTTGGTCGTCCATGCGCCTTCAAGGCCCGACGTGACGGTCTGGTTGCCGACGCCGCGGGTCTTGTGGTTCATCCAACCAAAGCCCTGCTCCTCGATCGGCGCGCCTTCCGGAGCCGGACCAAGGTTCGATTCAAGACCGTTGCCGTGCGCCTTGCCGACCGTGTGGCCGCCAACCGTCAGCGCTGCGGTTTCTTCGTCGTCCATCGCCATGCGGGCGAAGGTGACGCGCACATCGTGCGCAGATTTCAGCGGGTCTGGGTTCCCATCACGTCCCTGCGGGTTGACGTAGATGAGGCCCATGTGAACTGCGCCCAGCGGCTTCTCGAGCGTGGTCGCATCTTCTGCGTTCGCGTAGCGCTGCGTGCTTTCGGCGAGCCATTCCTTTTCGGAGCCCCAATAGACGTCTTTCTCGGGCTGCCAGATGTCGTCGCGGCCGAAGGCGAAGCCGTAGGTCTTCAGACCCATCGACTCGTAGGCGACGTTGCCAGCGAGGATGAGAAGGTCGGCCCAGGAAATCTTGTTGCCGTACTTCTTCTTGATCGGCCAAAGCAGGCGGCGCGCCTTGTCGAGGTTGCCGTTGTCCGGCCAGGAATTGAGCGGTGCGAAGCGCTGGTTGCCGGTGCCGCCGCCGCCGCGACCGTCGAACAGGCGATAGGAACCAGCCGCGTGCCAGGCCATGCGGATCATCAGGCCGCCATAGTGACCCCAGTCGGCCGGCCACCACTCCTGGCTGTCGGTCATCAGGGCTTCAAGGTCCTTCTTGAGCGCCTGAACGTCGAGCTTCTTGAGTTCTTCGCGGTAGTTGAAGCCCTTCCCCATAGGGTCGGTCTTGGTGTCGTGCTGGCTGAGGATGTCGAGGTTCAGCGCATTGGGCCACCACTCCGTTACCGAGCGCTCCGTATTGGTCATCGAGCCGTGCATTACGGGGCACTTGCCTGAGCTTCCGTCCATTTCCTTCTCCTTGTTCCTGCATGCGCCTCCGGTCGAACTAGCCGGAAGCTGCGGCGTTTCATGTGAAAGCGGTTGGCCGGCGCGTAGCGGGATCGTCAGGCCGGCGGCTCCAACGAAAATCGACACTAACGCCAAGACTGGCCCACGTAAATAAGAATTATTCTAATTTAATTTCCGTTGCGGCATGTCGCCAACGAAAACGCCGGAGCCATCGGCTCCGGCGCTTCGGGAAAACAAGAAATGAGGCTGGACTAGAGCGCGGGGTTGATCAGGTACTTCTCGCCCGTCGCGCGCTTGTTGTAGGCCCGCAGCGTTTCCAGATCGAGCGCCTGGGCGAGCGAGATCTCGCTGGTGTAGTGGCTAGCGAACGTCGTCTTCAGCTCATCGACGACACGTTTGCGCAGACGATCGCGGCCTTCAGCGCCGATCTTCTGCAGGAAGTAGGTCAGAAGATAACCGCCGGTTCCCCACGCCATGCCAACACTGGCCGGCAGGATCGTCGGCGAGACGTCCAGCCGCCCGTAGATGTAGACCTGCTTGTGCGTGGTCGAGCCGTAGCGCGAATACTCGGTCGCCTTGAGATTCACCGCAGCTTCCATAGCGATCAGGATCTTGCCAGCGAGCTCACCGCCGCCGATCGCATCGAAAGCGATCGTGGCGTTGGTCGCGGCCAGCGCCGCGACCAGGTCTTCCATGAAGGTTTCTGACGCGGTCGAGACGATGTGTTTCGCGCCGATGCCCTTGAGCAGTTCGGCCTGTTCGGGTTTGCGCACGATGTTCACCAGTTCGACGCCATCGGCGATGCAGATCTTGTTCAGCATCTGACCAAGGTTGGAGGCGGCGGCTGTGTGCACCAGCGCGGTGTGGCCTTCCATGCGCATGGTCTCGGGCATTGAGAGTGCGGTCAGCGGATTGACGAAGCAGGATGCGCCCTCGCGCGGCGTAACGCTGTCGGGCAGCTCCATGCATTGCTGGACGTTCAAGCAACGATAGGTGGCGTACATGTCTCCGCCCAGCATTGCGACGGTCTTGCCCATCAGGGCCTGCGCCGCCGGACTGTCGCCCGCCTTCACGACAACGCCGGCGCCCTCGTTGCCAACCGGCATCGACTTGTCGAGACGCGGCTTCATCGCACGCATCACGGCCTCGGGCATTTTCGCGGTGATCACCGGGCGATCCGCGGTCCCCGATTGTTTGGCGCCCGACAGGTCCGCCATGCCGACGAGCAGGCCGAGATCGGACGGGTTGATCGGCGTGGCCTCGACGCGGACAAGCACTTCGTCCGGCCCGGGCTGCGGCGTTGGAACTTCGGCGAGGGAGAGTTCGAGTTCGCCGGACGATTTCACCTCCGAGCGAAGCTGGATCGTGCTGGATGGAATGTCTGACATGGCGTTTCTCTCCCGGTGTAAGTTTCTTCTGAAAGGAGCGTTACAACCGCAGGCCGGATTGCGCCAGCGTCTTGCGGCTTACCTTTGGTCCGCCTCGAATACGACCGCCCCGCCGACAACGGTCAGCACGGGTTCGACGGTCAGGATGTCGAGTTCCGGGATCGTCAGGATGTCCTCATCGAATGCAGTGAGGTCAGCCAGCTTGCCGGCTTCGATCGTGCCGAGATCATCTTCGCGGAACGAAGCGTAGGCGGGCCACACGGTGAACATTTTCAGCGCCTCTTCGCGCGTGACTTTCTGCTCGGCGCGCCAGTTGTCGCCCGCCTGTCCAGAAAGGTCCTTGCGCGCGACTGCGGCGTAGAACTCGATGCGTGGGTCGCCCTGCTCCACTGGCGCGTCCGAGCCGCCCGCGATGATCGCACCAGAATCGATCAGGGCGCGCCATGCATAGGCGCCGTCCAAGCGTTCATCACCCAGGCGGTCCGGCGCAAAGTACAGATCGCCGATGGCGTGGCTGGGCTGCATCGAGGGGATGACCCCCAGTTGCACGAAGCGGGGAATATCCGCCGGAGCGATGATCTGCGCATGTTCGATCCGCCAGCGCGGATCGCGTTCGGCGTCCGTTTCGTTCTGGCGGAACGTCCGGCCCATCCAGTCCAGCGTCAGCGTGTTGCCGAGATCGCCGATCGCATGGAAGCAGACCTGCACGCCTTCAAGATAGGCGCGGCGCAGAATATCCATGGTCGCCTGCGGCTGAGCGAGCTGGAGGCCGGTCTCGCCGGGTCGATCGGAATACGGATCGGATAGCAAGGCGCCGCGCGACCCGAGTGCGCCGTCCATGTAGAGCTTGATCGCGCGCGTAGTGACAAGACCGGCGTCCGAGGAGCCCATCACCGAAAATGCATCGCCAGCCTGTCCGTCGACAGCGTTGTATATCCTGAGCGGAAGCACACCTTCGTCAGACAACCGGTTGATCAGCGCAATATCGGACGGCGCGACCGACATGTTGTGGCCGCCGGTCCAGCCGAGCGATGCGTAACGCTCAGCGCCCAGCCGGTAGGCTTCGGCGACCGCCTCGTCCGAGGACGGCCCGGACAGAGCCGCAACCAGGCTCATGGCGTTGTCGATCAGCATGCCGGTCGGCAGGCCATCGGCGTCGAGTTCAATGCGCCCGCCATCGGGCTGGGCCGGACTGGCCGTCAGAAGCCCTGAGCGTTCGAGCGCCGCAGAGTTCGCCACCAGCGCATGGCCGTCCGCCCGCGTCAGCAGTGTCGGCCGTTCGCCGGTGACGGCGTCGATATCCTGTCGGGTCGGGAACCTGCCCTCGGGCCAGTGCGTCTCGATCCAGCCGCGACCGATCAGAGCCCGGTTTGCGGGCAGCTCGCGCGCCGCCGCGCCGACAACATCGATCAGTTCCGCGATCGAAGCGATCTCGTCGAGGTCCAGTGTCGTTTCGCGCTCGCCAACGCCGCGCAGATGGACGTGCGCGTCGGTGAAGCCGGGATAAAGATGGCCGCCGTTCAGATCGAGCAGGCGCGTTCGTCCGCCGAAATCTCCGATCAGATCGTCCGTGGAGCCGACCGCAACAATGCGCGCGTCGCGAATGCTGACGGCCTCGGCCGTCGGCGCGCCGTCGACGCCAGTATGAATCGTACCGCCATAGATGATGAGATCGGGTGGGTTCGCGGGCTGGCAGGCAGTGACGGCGATGCCCGCGATGATGGACACAAGAGACACAAGTTTCCGCATGCTACGCCCTTCCGCATCTGGCGCGCAGTCAATCGCGCGCCGGCGGGTGCGTAAAGTCAAACTTGTCGGGTGTTGACGGCGCGCGCCTAGGCTGCGGCTTCCGCGGCCTTCTTGGCGATGTCGCGCTTCACCTTGCGCATTTTCGGCGACAGCTCGTCGTCCTTCGCCTTGGCGAGGAAGCCATCAAGGCCGCCGCGCTTGTCGACCGTGCGCAGGGCGTGCGCGCAGATCCGCGCGGAGAAGGACTGGTCAAGCGCGTCGGAGCGCAGCTGCACCTTCACCAGGTTCGGTTCGAACCGGCGCTTGGTCTTGACGTTGGAGTGGCTGACCTTGTTGCCGACGATCGGGCCGGTTCCCGTCAGTTCGCACTTGCGCGACATGGTTCGCTTCCTGAATTCATTTCGCCGCGCCCCGCCGCCTTGGGGGATGAGGCTGATATCTTGGTAATTGGACGGCGGTGGATAGGCGGCGGCCTGTTGTGAGTCAAGGCGAAGCGGCGGGAATTCGCTGCTCGGAAGGCGTTTCGCGGCGATCCGGCTCGCCCGTCCGTCCGGGGACGGAACGCCGCAAAATTCGTGTCATTCGTGCATCGCGCCCCGATCTTTCCCCGGAAAGGCGGCGATTTCAGTGATTTATGCAGCAAAATCGCATGTTTTTGGGCGAACCCCGCTTGATTTCTTCGCGCTGGCGCTGTTCCAGAGGCGCCTCGCTCGTCGCCGGGGGCCGATTCTTGGCGCAAGACGGCGGCGAGCGATTGAGAGTTTCAAAACCAGAGCCTGGAGAACGCCTATGGCCACGGCCGCTAAACCGAAACAGACCACCGTCAGCATGAAGCACCTCGCCGCCACGCTGGCCGAGCATCAGGAAATCTCGAAGAAGCAGTCGGAAGAGCAACTCAGCGACACGTTCGACCTGATCATCAAGCACCTCAAGAAGGGCGACCGCATCCGCATCGCCGGCTTCGGCACTCTGGTCGTCGCCAAGCGCGCCGCCCGCATGGGCCGCAACCCGGCCACGGGCGAACCGATCAAGATCAAGGCCTCGAAGAAGGTTTCCTTCCGTCCGGCCAAGGAACTCAAAGAGTCCATCTAATCTGGACTTGATGAATTCAAGACTTGCGCAGCGCCCGGACCGGTGGTCCGGGCGTTGTCGTTTCTAGCGCATGAACAATCGGAATCGCGATTGCACATCGCGCCCGGCGCCACCAAGATGTGCTGACCCCCATCAGGAGAAGCGCACTGACCGAACGCAAACCTGTTCGCGCCGTCCTCGGCCCCACAAATACTGGCAAGACGCATCTCGCGGTCGAACGCATGCTGGCCCATGGCGACGGCATGATCGGCCTGCCGCTGCGGCTGCTGGCGCGGGAAGTCTATGACCGCATGGTCGCCGTGAAAGGCGAGCGCGCCTGTGCGCTGATCACAGGCGAGGAGCGCATTGCACCGCCGGAGGCGCGCTATTTCGCCTGCACGGTCGAGGCGATGCCGGTGTCGCGCCCGTTCGAGTTCGTCGCCGTCGACGAAATCCAGCTTGCCGCCGATCCCGATCGCGGACACGTCTTCACATCGCGCATCCTGCATGCGCGCGGCAATCACGAGACGATGCTGATGGGCGCCGACACGATGCGCCCGGTGCTCAATGCGCTCGACCTGGATATCGATTCCGAACGCCGCGAGCGCTTCTCGCAATTGTCCTATGTCGGGCCGCTAAAGATCACAAAACTGCCAAAGCGATCCGCCG
>JBHIWT010000047.1:0-20168 GCA_041987265.1 Hyphomonadaceae bacterium | reverse complement strand
AATGGACCGCGAGCCCGCCATCGAATTCCTCGACTCAAAGGGCCAGACCATCGCCATTCGCGGCCCCCGCTACGGCCGCGCCACATCGCTCGCCGACGTCCCGCCCCATCTCGTCAACGCCTTCATCGCGGTGGAAGACAAACGCTTCCTCGCGCACGACGGCGTGGATTACTCCGCCATCATTCGCGCCTTTCTGGAGAACATCCGCGCCGGCGAAACCGTGCAGGGCGCCTCCACCATCACCCAGCAGCTGGTCAAGAACCTCGTCCTCACATCCGACCAGACGATCCGCCGCAAGGCCCAGGAAGCCCGCCTGGCGATGGAGCTGGAAGAACGCCTGACCAAGGACGAGATCCTCGAACTCTATCTCAACACCACATACTTCGGAGACCGCGCCTTCGGCATCGACGCCGCCGCCCATGTCTTCTTCAACAAGCGCCCGCAGGAACTGACCATCGCCCAGTCCGCCCTGCTCGCCGCTGTCCCCAAGGCGCCGTCACGCTTCGCCAGCCCCGCCGCCGCACAGGCGCTGAAATCGCGCCAGCTCTACGTCCTCGACCAGATGGTCGAGTCCGGCTTCATCACCGCCTCCCAGGCCGACGCCGCGGCAACCGAAGCGCTCGCCTTAAACAACAGCGAAGAGCCGGCCGAAGAAGACGCCGACGACGCCTCGCGCACCGCAGACGAAGACAATCAGCCCGACATCGAGTTTCGCGGCCACGCGCTCGACTACGCTGCGCAACAGGTCGCCGCCATGCTCAGCGACCCGCCGCCCGACCTGATCGTCCAGCTGACCCTCGATCTCGACCTGCAGGCAGGCGCCGAAGCCGCGCTCAAGCAGCGCATGGAAACACTCGGCCCCGATCGCGGCGCCTCGCAGGCGGCGGCCATCCTGATGGACCGCACCGGCGCGATCCGCGCCATGGTCGGCGGCGTCGATTATGACGCCTCCCAGTTCAACCGCGCCGTCCAGGCCCGCCGCCAGCCCGGCTCCGTCTTCAAGATGTTCGTCTTCGCCGCGGCGCTCGAACACGGCCTCACCGCCCGCACCATCCGCTACGATGAACCCATCCGCATCGGCGACTGGCGCCCGCGCAATTACGGCGGCGTCTATCGCGGCGCCGTCACGCTCGCAGAAGCCTTCGCAGAATCCCTCAACACGATTTCAGCCACGATCGGCGTCGAGATCGGCCTCGAAAACGTCACCGAACTCGCCCGCCGTTTCGGCATTTCCTCCCAGCTTCACAACTACCCGTCAGTGACGCTCGGCTCCGATGAAGTCACCCTCATCGACATGACCTCCGCCTACGGCGTCCTCGCCCTCGGCGGCCGCCAGATGTCGCCCTCGATCATCCAGGAAATCCGCAACTCACGCGGCGAAGTCCTGTTCCGCCGCCCCGAAATCGATCCGCCGCGCGTCTACGACGAAGAACTCGCCCGCGCCATGACCGGCATGCTCACGCGCGTCGTCATCCAGGGCACGGGCGGCGCAGCCCGCATCCCCGGCTGGGACGTCGCCGGCAAGACCGGCACGTCGCAGGATTGGCGCGATGCATGGTTCATCGGCTACACGTCAGACTTCGTCGGCGGCGTCTGGGTCGGCAATGACGACGACACCCCCATGAACCGGGTCACCGGCGGCGAAATCCCCACCCTGATCTGGCACGACATGATGGCCGCCGCCGTTGAAGGCCGCGAACCCGGCAAACTCGACGGCGCAGAATCCCTCGATGTCTTCCTCACCAATACCGACATGGAACGGCTCAACTTCTATCGCCGCCTCTCCAGCGCCTTCCGCTCGATCAACGGCGAAGAAGCGACCCCCGTCCGCGCTGGCGGCAATCTCTGACAGCAATCGTCAGACGCGGACCGCCTCAGATGCGCGGCCCAACTTTCACCACTACGCCCCTCTCCGTTGCCCCCCAGCCTGCGCCGAGGACGCGTCTCTTCGAGACGCTGGACAAACCGGAAGCGTGACCACAGTCACGCGTCCCCAGCGCAGGCTGGGGTCCAGACAAAAAGAAAGCCGGGCGAAGCCCGCCACCCCAAACGCCGGCTGATACGTCTCCTCAACTCAAGGAACCACATGGCAGCGTCTCGAAGGATGAATGCAAGCGCCAGCCTCAACACAACGCCTTGACGCCCGCCCCGGCTTCGCGTCCAAGACCGCCATGGTGCAATCCGTCCCCATCGCAGCCCTGCGCGGCGTCGAACTCTCGCTCGGCGGCGAGCCGCTCTTTTCCGGCGTCGACCTCGCCCTCGCGCGCGGCCAGCGCACCGCGCTTGTCGGCCGCAATGGCGCGGGGAAGTCCACGCTATTGAAAATACTCGACGGACAGGTTCAGTCGGATAGCGGCGAGTTTTTCCTACAGCCAGGCACAACCATCCGCCGCCTCGAACAGGAGCCGGACTTCGGCGCAGCAGCCACTGCGCGCGAAGTCGTCACGGCGCGCCTCGACCCATCTATCCATCACATGGGCGAAGCTGAACTCGACACCTGGAACGTCCCCTTCGATCTCGACCCCGCAACCGCGTCCGGCGGACAGGCCCGCCGCATCGCGCTGGCGCGCGCCTTCGCCGAAGATCCCGACATCCTCCTGCTCGACGAGCCGACCAACCACCTCGACATCGCGGCCATTCAGCAGCTCGAAAAGCGCCTCAACAGTTTTCGCGGCGCATTGCTGATTGTCAGCCACGACCGCCGCTTCCTGGAAAACGTCTCGACCTCCACCGCATGGCTCCGCCAGGGCGTCGTCCGCTTCCTCGACCGGGGTTACGCACACTTTGTTGACTGGTCAGAAAGTGTCGAAGAAGCCGAAGAGCGCGCGCTCGACAAACTCGACACCCATCTCGCCGCCGAACAGCGCTGGATGGCCCGCGGCGTCACTGCCCGCCGCAAACGCAATATGGGCCGCGTCCGCAAGCTCCAGGAGCTGCGCGCCGAACGCTCGAAACAGAAATCCGCGCTCAACGACGCCGCAGCCAGCGCAAATCTCTCGGCGGACACCGGTTCCCCGTCCTCCCGCCTCGTCATCGAAGCAAAGGGCGTTTCGAAATCCTTCACCACGCCCAACGGCGAGCTGCCGATCGTCCGCGACTTCTCGATGCGCATCATGCGCGGCGACCGGGTCGGCCTTGTCGGCCCCAACGGCGCCGGCAAGACCACACTCCTGCGCCTCCTTCTCGGCGAAATCGAGCCCGACGAGGGCCGCATCCGGCTGGCGAAAAACCTCGAAATCGCCTTCCTCGACCAGACCCGCGCCACGCTTGACCCACAGGACACCCTTTGGGAAGCGCTATGCCCGCAAGGCGGCGATCAGGTCATGGTCCGCGACAAGCCCCGCCATGTCGCCGGATACGCAAAGGACTTCCTGTTCGACCCCAAACAACTCCGCCAGCCCGTCCGCTCGCTGTCTGGCGGCGAACGCAACCGGCTGACCCTCGCCATCGCGCTGGCCCGCCCCTGCAACCTGCTCGTCCTCGACGAACCGACGAACGACCTCGACATCGAAACCCTCGAAATGCTCGAAGACATGCTGGCGGACTTCGACGGCACCCTCCTCCTCGTCAGCCACGACCGCGCCTTTCTCGATGGCGTCGTCACCTCTTTGTTAACGCCGCTCGGCGAAGGTCGCTGGCTGGAAACCGCAGGCGGCTACGCTGACAGCCTAGCGCAACTGCCCGGCGCCGCGCCCGCCAGCCAGCCGCGCGACGAGACAAGGCGGTCCACGCCTGCCCGCGCGCCCAAAGCCTCTGCCAAACTTTCCTACAAGGACCAGCGCCGCCTGCAGGAAATCGAGGAAAAAATGCCCGTGCGGCAAGCGGAAATCGCCAGGCAGGAAGCCGAACTCGCCGACCCCGACCTCTTCTCGCGCGACGCGTCCGCCTTCGAAAAGACCGCCGCCCGGCTCGAACAGGCCCGCGCCGAACTCGAAGGGCTGGAAATCGAGGGTCTTGAGCTTCTCGAACTACAGGACAAGCTGTCGCAATCAGGCTCCTGAGCGCAATTTCACTTACGCAAACAAGGCTTCCGTTAACTCAATTACGCTACCTTGTGCGTTCGATCGGGAGAGCTCGAATGTCTGAAGCACAAGGCAAGTTTGCCCTTCTGCTGGATCTCGCTAAGGAAACATCCAGCGAAAAACGCCGGGATCTGCTTCGCCAGGTCACGGACGTCTTCGTTGCCGATGATGGCGCACGCACGGACAAGGAAGCCGAGCTCTTCGACGATATCTTTTCGGCTGTCTCGGCCGACATGGAAGTTACGGTCCGCGCCGAACTCGCCAAGAAGATCGCCCGTTCGAACGCGCCGCTTAACCGCACGGCCCGCAAGCTGGCCCTGTCAGAGATCGAAGTCGCCCGCCCGGTCATCGAGAATTCCCGCGCCCTGTCCGAACACGACATTCTCGACGTCATCGAGCGCAAGGGCCAGGAACACATGATGGCCGTCACCAAGCGTGACGACATCGGCGAACGCGTCTCCTCCGCCCTCGTGGAAAAGGGTGAAGACAAGGTCGTCGCATCGCTGCTGGAGAACCGCACCGCGCGCATCGACCGCCCCACCTTCGAAAAGGTCGCCGAACGCGCGCAGACCAGCGCGATCCTGCATGCGCCGTTCGTCAAGAACCAGCACGCCCCGCTCGACCTGCTCAACGAGGTCTACCTCAAGGTCGAACAAAGACTGCGCCGCGAGATCATGCGTAAATTCCACGGCGTCTCGCCCAGCGACCTCGCCGATGCGCTCGCCGCCTCGAAGAACCGCCTCTCGGAAGCTTACGGCGCGCTGCCGCAGGACTTCTCCGCATCCGAGGAATACGTCGCCGGCATCGAGAAGTGGAAGCCGCTGGAACCGGCGAACCTCACGGTCATGCTGCGTGAAAACCGGCTCACCGCCTTCTGCATCGCCTTCGCCAAACTCACCGAAGTCGATGTCCAGATGATCCTGCGACTGGTCAACAATTGCGACCTCGACGCCATCGCCATGCTCGCCAAGGGCGCAGGCTTCGACAAGGCGTTGTTCGTGACGATCTGCCTGCTGATCGCCAAGGACACGTCCAACATGAACCGCGCCCAGGCGCTCGGAAACCTCTATTCCGACGTCTCGCAAGCCGCCGCCCAGCGCGCCCTGCGGTTCTGGAAAGTCCGCCAGTCCGCCCAGCGCGCGGCCTGATCGAAGCTAGATTTTAAACAGGCTTTTGAGCTTACCCGCATAGTGGTTGGCCGGCAGAAATGGTTCGGGGATTCCGGTCCCTGCAGCTTCCCGCTTGAGTTCAAACATATACACCCTGAAGAGCCACAGCGCCGAAAGCGCGGTAAAGACGTCAGATTTCAACACGTCTTTTGCCGCCAGTCCGTAGCCGGCGCAGAAGCTTGAGAAATAAGCCTCATTCTCCTCGAAGCGGCGGCCTTTGCCGATTGTTCCCCAGTATTTGATTTTCACGAAGTCGAAGAAGCGATGGCTCACGCATGCGTTGTCCCAATCGACAATCTCGACTTCGAATTCCTCCCCTACCTTCCGCACGAACACATTGTTCACGTGCAGATCATTGTGACACAGAACGAATTTGTCTTCGGTCTCAGCCTTCTTGAGACAATCAGCAAAACTTGCGAGACGCTTCTCGAACCTGGATTCATCGAACAGTCCGACGTCTTGATTTCTTGCTCGCAGCTCCCCGATGATTTCCGGAACAAAGTCACGCGCAAACCGGTACTGGCCAAGGTCGCGAAAGTTCCGATAGAACTTCTCGAACTTCAGGGAATGCAGTGTCTTGATCTGCCTTCCGAGAGCTTCAAAAGCCTGCTCCGAATTATCGGCCCCGAGAATCTCGCCCTTGGCCCAGTCGGCGATCATCAAAGGGAACCAACGATTCTCATCAATACGCGTGCGGCTGCTGTAGAAATGTATATCGGGACCCAGTGAAAATGGGACATGCCCCTTGCAGTCGATTCGATCCTGCGCTTCTCGAACGACATGCGCAAAGAGTTCGTCATCGTACCCATCGCCCCCATCAGCTGTTTTCTTGGCCATCGCCAGCGCGACAGCTGCTTCCTTCACAAGACCTTTCTCGTACTGGAATATGGATTCGTTGACTCGAATTCGGAGGCAGAGTTTTCCCTTCGGACTACTGCATTCCGTTATTAGGTTGATCGTTCCAAAGAACTGCTGATCGATCTTGATCTCCTCTGGGATGGAGTCGCCCAGACATTTCGCGAGCACGGCTAACGTGTTCTGTACGCTGAGCAGCCTTTGCTCCTCCTTCCAGTTGCTCCAGTCCGCCACTTCTCGAAGACTTGCAGCGTCATCGAAGTGTATCGGGCGATCCTGGAAACGCTCCGTGCCGGAAGCGAGGCCAGTCGAGCGCACGATCTCAGATTGGCCGATCTTGTTCTCATAGATTTTGAGCTTGGAAATCAACTCGGCGCTGTCCTGCGCGCAACGTTCGATGGTTTTCGAAAGGGACCGCATGCGCGACTGCGCCGGCCCCTCCGTCGACGGGTCGAACAGGTCCGACATTTTGGCGTTTGCCTCAAGCGCCTCAACGGTCGTCGTCACGTCGTATTCGATATTCCGCGCGATCAGCTGAATTCTCATGATGTCGCGCGAAAGATGCTCGGGGAGAAGCGACAGATCCTCAACGCCAGCTGTCGAAAATAGCGCATCGTTGCCCTGATCTTCATCGTGCTTGATCGACATCTTCCGCACCGACACGATGGATTCCGCAACTGTGCGTTGCGATCGATGCATTTCCGTGATGCGGCGGAGGTTTGTCGCAGAATGACGCGCGACATTGCCGAACTCCGCCATCAACAATCTGAGAACAACATGCCGCCGCAGCTGCTCGCGGTTCCGCTCAGTCCGCGCACGAAAGTAGTTTTGTACGAAAGGCGCGAGGACGCCTAAAAGGACCGTTCCCGCAAGCCCTATGATCGCCGCCCACACCGCTCCAAGTTCCAGCGTCGTGCGGCTGGCGACTGCATCAGCTGCATCAGTTCCTGTTACTTGAAGCAGCGCCAGCCAATTAAACATCGCTTCACCATCCCCCCTTTGTCATTGACACAATCACACGCTCAGCCATCCGGCTACGACTTCCTCATACAACGACCGCAGCCGAAGCTAACTGCGCGGAGTATGGTCTTGCCCGACCTGAATCGCTAGACTTCACGAGACCCAACTTGTCTGGAGCATTGTAGTGAGTGCCGGTTCCGTCTTCCCTATCGCGACCACGCCGATCGACGAACTGGAGTTCGATCTTCCGACAGTCGTGGAGTCTTATCTGGATCAGGCCGTCGCCAGACCGGAGCCCTATCTCATTCACATGCTTGGCGTGCCGGGCGCGGGAAAGTCGATGGTTGCGAACCTGCTTGCCGAGACGCTAGCTGCTCAGCAGCGGCCGCCAGTATTCGTGGCGTTCGATCAGATCATGTGCGCCATGCAAGGCTACAAGGACACAAGAGATATTGTGGAGGCTTTCGCAAAATTCGAATTGCCTGCGCGCGCCGCTGGATACACGCTGATCTCCCGCCTGCTGCCTCGTTGCTGCGATGTCCTGCTCGATCATGGCGGGTCGGCTTCCGAGCATCCGGACATTCTGCGATTTGCGAGCAAGCAATATGGTCATCGCACGATCGTTGTTCACGTTACCGTCGACTCCGATCGGGCAAAGGAGAGAATTATCGCGCGCGCAAAGAAAGAAGGGCGGCACACGCCGCTCGAATATGTCGATACACGCAAACGCGAGATCGACGCGCTGATTCCGGAATATCGCGCCGCGGCCGACGCTTATTTCACTGTCGACAACAGCGAGGATGGCCGGTTTGAGGCTGTTCAGAAGCGCGTAGACGAAATTGTCGTCGCTATGCTCGACCGTGCTCCCGATTGCCTGAGCCCCTAACCCTCGCCCTCATCGCCGCGCCGCACGTCAAGCTGCTCTTCCGAACGCCGGTCCTTGCGCGCCTGCGCCTCGGCCACAGCCGCGCTTGGCGCGGGCGGCGCAATGATCTCCGGCGGATCCTGTTGCTGCATGTACAACGTCCGGCTCGGGAAGGCGAAGTCCGTGCCGGCCGCATGCACGATCTCCATCACCGTGTACATGAAGCGCTCTTTCACCTCGAGGTAATCGCTCCATACCTTCGTCTCGGTGAAACAATAGATCAGAAGGTCGATCGACGAGGCGTTGAAATTGTCGACGTAAACCATCAGCCCCGCCGCCGGCGGTTTGGCGAACTCGTCGGAATTCCACAGGTAGGCTTCGATCTCATCGCGGATATACGCCAGCTGTTCCTTGGTCGTGCGATACTCGACGCCAATCGCCCACTTGATCCGGCGATAGGTCATCCGTGAATAGTTCACCACCTCCCGATCATTGAAGATCGCGTTGGGCACATAGACCGGCGCCTTGTCGAACTGGCGGACAATCGTCGAGCGGAACCCGACCTGCTCCACCGTCCCCTCGACAACGCCGTCCACCTTGATCCACTCGCCCGGCTCGAACCGCTTTTCGACAAGCAGGAAAATCCCCGAGATCAGGTTCTTCACCAGGTCCTGCGCGCCAAACGCAACAGCGACGCCGAACACGCCCAACCCGCCAATCACCGGCAGGATCGGAATACCCCAGATCTGCAACACAGCTGCAGCGCCCATCGCCAGCAACAGGATCTGCAACGTCTTCACCAGCCAGCCGAGCGACGCCTCGTACTTGCCAAGAATGAAGGAGAACGCCCCCACCGCCCGGTTCAGCGTCCAGAACACCGACAGCGTCACCAGCGATTGCAGCACCAGGTCGCCCGTCGCCCGCGCATCACCCTCAAGGTTCAGCAATTCCATGCTGAAATAGACGCCGACAATGATCGGCACCATTTTCAGCGGCGCCGCGATCGACTTCACCAGCGCATCGTCCAGATTGGTCTCGGTCCCCGCCGCCGCACGGGTGATCGCGCGCACCACCGTCCGCGCGAACAGGCCGCGGATGATCAGCGCCACCAGCATCACGCCGATCACCGTGAACATCTGTCCGTAGGTGAAGCCGCCCTCGTCGACATTCCCGAACGGACCCTGGTTCCAGATATCCGCGAAATAGATCAGCGCATCGTTGGCCCACGCGGGCAGAACGATGTTCTCCGGCCACCAGTCTGGCAGGTTTTCCATAATGTCCCCTCCGAACAGAAGAAGCGCTGAAGCCTCGTCTCGCCATCGCGAGCGGGAGTCCAACGCCCAATCAACACACCACGCTCACCCCGAGCGCCAAACGCGATGAATAGACCACGTTCTCACGACAGGAAAACCATCCCAACTGCAGGTTTCGAGGGTTTTCCCGAAGATTACGCAGCGGCAGAACCGCCCAATTCGTTAATGTCTGAGGCCGTCGTGTTTACCGAAAATTTGCCGCTAGAAACTAAGAGTGTCCCCAGTGCAAGGGTTTGCGCCGGCTCTCCTGGCGCTTAAGGCGGGGAACAAATATGGCCGAACTCAGTGTGTTGGTCGCAGAAGATCAGGCATCCATGCGGGCCCTGCTCTGCTCGGCGCTGAGAAGCATCGGCATCAAGAAGATCTACACGGCAGACGACGGGCGCGAGGCGCTCACCATCCTCAAGCGCGAACGCCCGACCCTCCTCCTGCTCGATGTTGAAATGCCCAACATGTCCGGGGTCGAAACCCTCGCCGAATTGCGGCGCGACTACGCCCTCGCCGCCATGCCTGTCATCATGGTCACAGGTCGCGCCACACCGGAACTGGTCAAGACGACGACCGAACTCGGCGTCAGCGGCTATCTCCTCAAGCCGGTCACACCCGACGCTCTGAAGACCCGAATCTACCACGCGCTCAGCGCCGGCAGGAAAGCGGCGGTCTGACCCCGGTCCCAACGCGTCAGTTTCGTCCATCCCCGCTCAGCGCCGCCGCCAGGTCGGCGCGAAACCGCCGACTGCCAGCAAGCTGCGCCCCGTCAGCCATGGCGATCTCGACATCGCCCGAAGCGGTCGGCTGATAGGAGACAACCCGCGCCGGGTTCACCAGCCGTGACCGGTGAACCCGCACAAATCCCGCGCCCTCCAGCCGCTCAGCGAAAGACGCCAGTGTCCCGCGCGCCGTATGTGCGCCGTTCGCCGTATGGATCTCAACATAATTGCCCGCAGCCTCGATCCAGTTGATCGCGTCCGCATCCAGCATCATCACCTTCGAGCCGTCCCGCACCTCGATCCGCAGCGGCCCGCCCGTAACCTGCGCCTTCTCCGGAAAGCCCGGCCAGTTGCGCCAAACCCAGTACCCGGTCGCGATCGCAAAATAGGTGATCAGGTCCTTGCGCCATTCATAGACCGCCTGGTTGAACAGCCCGCCACTGTCGAAATCATAGCCCCAGGGCAGCGCCAGATAGGCCAGCTCCCGCAGCGCCACCATTCCGGCGATATGCACAATGGAAAACAGCGTCGCCAGAACCAGATGGACCAGCACCAGAAACGCCAGCCTGTCCCTTGCCGGGGGAAACCACTTCACCGCCAGTCCGACAAACGGCGCCAAGGCCACGATCACCGCACCGGACGTGAACGCCCAGATCCACGGCTCAATCCAGGATGTATCCAGCCGGCCCCGCGCGATCTCGTTGTGATCGGACGCAACGTTCACCAACGCCACCACAACGTTGATGGCGGCGATGATCACGAGCGCCCGCCACTCAAAGCGCCCGCCGCTCGTCCCGTCTGAACCGCCACTCGCCACAATCAGCGTTCCATTCGCCCCAGAAAGCCGTCATCTCGCGTCATAGCGATGGCGAACCGCCCGCCCAACGTGCTTTTCGTGATCCAGAAATGGAGATCAGCACATGACCCATCCCTACGCCATCCCCGACCGCAGGGTCGACCTCGACTGGCTGCGCATCGCCGCCTTCGGTCTGCTCATCCTCTATCATGTCGGCATGTTCTACGTCTCATGGGGCTATCACGTGAAATCCAGCCACGCCTCGTCGACGATCGAGCCGTTGATGCTGCTCACCAATCCGTGGCGCCTGCTCCTGCTCTTCATCATCTCCGGCGCGGCCACCCGCTTCATGCTCGACAAGCTCACCATCCCCGCCTTCCTCGGCAACCGGATGTGGCGCCTCTTCCCGCCGCTTGTCTTCGGCATGGTCGTGATCGTCGCGCCGCAGACCTATTTCGAGATCGTCCAGAAACAGGGCTATGCAGGAAGCTACTGGGACTTCTACCAGCAATACCTCCCCTTTTCCTCGACCTGGGGCCTCACCACGCCGACATGGAACCATCTCTGGTTCGTCGCCTACCTGATCCCCTACACGGTCATCATCGCCGGCCTTGGCCCGCTGATGAAACGCATCCCGGCCCGCATCGCCGCGCCATTCGCCTCCGGCGCGCTCCTGCTCGCGTTGCCCATCGTCTACCTGCTGGCCCTGCGCCTATTCCTGCTGCCCCTCTTCCCGACCACTCACGCGCTGACGAACGACTGGTACAACCACGCCGAAAGCTTCGCCGGCTTCTGCTTCGGCTACGCCATCGCCCGCCACGCACCCTTCTTCCTGTCGGCCGTTCGCATGCGCTGGGTCGCGCTGACGCTGGGGATCGCCGGCTGGCTCACGCTGATCACGCTCTACATGACAGCCTATCAGACGCCCTCGGACGACCGCCCCATCGCGATCGACATTCTCGTCCAGGCCGCACGTGAAGTGCAGGCCTGGTGCCTGATCCTCGCCGCCTTCGGCTTCGCTCACAAACACCTCGCCCACCGCGACGGCCCCATCCGCCGCTACCTCACCGAGGCGATCTTCCCCTTCTACATCATCCACCAGACCACGATCGTCGCCGCGGGCTTCTGGCTCGACCAGCAAGGCCTCCCCGTCCTGCTCGAAGCCGCGATCCTCATCGCGCTCACCGCAGCCTCGTGCTTCGCCTTCCACGAAATCGTCCGACGTGTCCCGCCGCTGCGTCCGCTTGGCGGATTGAAACTCAATCCATCCAGGCCCTCCGAAACCGCTACGGCGTGACGCCAGACGATCGAAGCTCGTGGGTTTGCGTCAGTCCAGCGGCGGCGCAAATCCGCGAGCGCGCATCAGCGCATCGCTCGTCGCATCCCGCCCCCTGAATTCGCGATACGCTTCGGCCGGATCGACAGAGTTCCGCGGCGCATACAGCAACCGCACGATCCGCTCGGCCACGCCCTTGTCGTAATAGCCGCCTGGCGCTTCCTCGAACGCTTCCGCCGCATCCGCCGTCAGAACGTCGGCCCACAGATAGCCGTAATACCCGGCCGCATATCCCTCGCTGGAGAAGATATGTCCGAACTGCGTCGAGCGGTGCCGCATCGGGATCTCTTCCGGCATCCCCAGCGCCGCAAGCTCCGCCTTCTCGAATGCCTGCACGTCGAGGTTCGCAAGCCGCTCGCCCGTCAGCGTGTGGTAGCGCATGTCCATGATCGCCGAGCCGAGGAATTCGACCGTGTCAAAGCCCTGCATGAACGTGCCGGCCTTGCGGATCTTCTGAACCAGCTCATCCGGCATCGGCTCACCCGTCTCGGCGTGCGTCAGGTAATTGTCGATCACTTCCTGCGTCAGCACCCACCGCTCCAGCAGCTGCGAGTGGAACTCGGTGTAATCGCGCACCCCGCCATTCGATCCGGGATACTTCACGTTCGATGAGAAGTAGTGCAGCGCATGCCCGAACTCGTGGAAGAACGTCTCCGCGTCATCCAGCGACACCAGCACCGGCTCACCCGGCGGCGGCTCCACAAAGTTGGAATTGTTCGAGCCCAGCACATATTCCTTGCCGTCGAACGTCGAATGCGAGCGATACGTCGTCGCCCACGCGCCCGAGCGTTTCCCCGCCCGCGCAAACGGATCAAGATACCAGTACCCGATGTGCTCGCCGGACGCCTTGTCCGTCACGCGCCACACTTTCACATCCTCGTGGAACACCGGGATCACGCCGTCATCGACGGTCTCGAATCCGAACCCGAAGAATTCTCCCGCCACGAAGAACATCGCCTCGCGCAGCTTGTCGAGCTGCAGGTATTGCTTCACCTCATCGCTATCGAGGTCATAGCGGTCCTGCCGCACCTTCTCCATGTAATACCGGTAATCCCACGGCGCGATCGTGATCCCCGCGCCTTCGCTGTCGGCCAGCTTCTGCATGTCGGCGATCTCTTCGTGCGCCCGCTCAACCGCAGCCGCCCACACCGTCTCCATCAGCTCGGTCGCAGCCGCCGGCTTCTTGGCCATCCGGTTGGTCAGCTGCCAGTCGGCATAGGTGTCATAGCCCAGCAACCGGATTCGTTCGTCGCGCAGCTTCAGGATCTGCGCGATGATCTCGTTGTTGTCGTGCTCGTCGCCATTGTTCCCGCGGCTGTAATACTTCCGCCAGACGTCTTCGCGCAGCTTCCGGTCGTCCGCATAGGTCAGGAAGGGATCCATCGACGAGCGCGTGTTGCGCACCGCATAGACACCGTCTTCATCTTCGACCTTTGAAGCCGCCAGATAGCTCTCGGGCAGCCCGCCCGCCTGGTCCGCCGTGAACGTCGTCGACCAGCCCTCTTCATCGGCCAGCAGGTTGGCCGAGAACTGCGTATGCAGCTGCGCCAGCTCTTCGTTGATCGCCGCATAGCGCGCCTTGCCCGCCGCATCGAGATCCGCCCCCGACAGGAAGAACCGCTCATACGTCACCAGCAACAGGCGCTGCTCTTCCGGCGTCAGGTCCAGGCTCTCGCGCTGCTCGTAGACCGCCTTGATCCGCGCATACAGCTTCTCGTTCTGGATGATCTTGGTCGAATGCGCCGACAGTTTCGGCGCCAGCTCGCGCTGGATCTCGCGGAATTCCGGCGACGACAGGTGTACGCCCGGTCCAGCGGCTCGCCGGTCCGTTGCATCGCCACGATCACGTTCTCGAAGGTCGGCGTCGCCGGATCATTGGCGATCGCCTCGATCTCCACCAGCTCCGCCGCCATCCCTGCTTCCATCGCCGCCCTCACGTGCGACAGGTCCATCACCGAGAAATCGGGGACCCCGCCATACGGCCCGTCCCATTCCGTCAGCAGCGGATTGCTCGCCAGCACATCGGCGACCGCAGGCTCCAGCTCAACCACAGCCGCCTCTCCTTCCATCGCCGCTTCACTCGCAACGCCGCTTGCGCAGCCGGCCAACACAAGGGCGGAAACCGAAACAATCGCCCGCGATTTCAGAATGGACATGCGCAACTCCGCAACTTCCCGAATGAATTTCGCGAGACCTTAATTCGTTAAGGGAGCCGCGCAAGGCGCGCATCGGCGCAGGCGTCCGCCTCACCCGCTTGACTGCTGCAACGAACCAGCATTATAGAACCATATGGTTATATACAAAAACAGGCCAAGATGACTCCCCAGACCCTCGACGCCACCTTCGCCGCTCTCGCCGACCCGACCCGCCGCGCCATTCTCGCGCGGCTCGCCACCGGCGAAGCCACCATCAACGAACTCGCCGCCCCGTTCGACATCTCCCAGCCCGCCATCACCAAGCACGTGAAGGTCCTCGAACGCGCCGGCCTCGTCACACGCCGCATCGACGCCCAGCGCCGCCCGGTGAAGCTGAAAGCCGAGCCGATGAAAGCCGCCGCCAACTGGATCGAGGACTACCGCAAGTTCTGGGAAGCCCGCTTCGACGCCCTCGACGCCGTCCTCGAGGAAATGAAAGCCGCAGAAAGCGACGAAGCAGCCAGGCGCAAATGACCGCAGCCTGCCGAATTTCCCACATCACGAACCCGGTCGGATAACTCGCAATGACTGAAACATTCTCGGACCAGATTTCCCACGGATCCTTCACGCTTGAGCGCACCTACGATCATCCTGTCCGCAGGGTATGGCGCGCCTGGTCCGACATCTCCGTCAAGAAGCGTTGGTTCCACGGCGGCGACAAATGGATCGAGACCGAGCGCACGCTCGACTTCCGCATCGGCGGACAGGACATCGTCACCGGAAAGTTCACCGAACGCCCCGACCCGCGCTTCGCAGGCTCATCCCGATACGTCTCCACATTCCACGACATCGAACCGGAAAAACGCATCATCAACGTCTACGACATGTGGATCGACGGAAAGTATCTCTCGTGTTCGCTCTCCACGATCCTGTTCCAGCCCGACGGCGACAGAACGCACATCATCCTCACCGAACAGGGAACCTATTTCGACGGTCCCGAACACAACGAAAACCGCAGGGGCGGCACAGCCGGCCACCTCGACAACATGCACAACCTATTCGCCGAACTGGAGGACTGAGTCTTGTCCAAACCCGAACTCGTCATCGATCGCACATTCAATGCTCCGCGCCCGCTCGTCTGGCGCGCCTGGACGGATCCCGTCCTCCTCGCCCGCTGGTCCGGCCCGGGCGTCGAAACCGTCATTCATGGCTACGACCTCAAACCCGGCGGCGAATGGCGCAACGAAATGAAATTCGGCGACAAGTCCGACCTCTCCAAGATGGTCTTCACCGAGATCACGCCGCCCGAACGGCTCGTCTGGAACCATCACTCGACAGACGCCGAATGGAACATTGTCGCCAATCCGATGATGCCCTCCTGGCCGAAAACCCTGCTCACCACCGTCACCTTCGCCGACAACGGCGCATCCACAGACGTGCGCTTCACCCAGGTTCCGGTCGACGCCACCGACGAAGAGATCGCAACCTTCGCCCAGATGGCGCCCAACATGTCCGGCGGCTGGGGCAAGGGCTTCGAAGTCATCGACGCCATCCTCAAGGAACTCCAGTCCAGCTAACGCAGAAGGGACCTGCAATGCCTGCCGACCGCCAACTCCATTTCGAACGCTCCAACCACGTCATCACCTTCGTCCGCCAGTTCGACGCCAGCGCGGAGCAAGTCTACCGCGCGCACGTCGAACCCGACCTGATCAGCAAATGGCTGCTCGGCCCGCCCGGCTGGACGATGCCCGAATGCACCCACGAAAACCGCATCGGCGGCAAATACCGCTACGTCTGGGCCAACCCCGAACAACAGGGCTTCGGCATCGGCGGAACCATTCTCGACCTGCAGCCCGGCGCGCGCATCGTTCACACCGAACTCTTCGACGGCGTCGATATGGGCGGCGAAACCGTGGTCACCACGCACTTCGACGAAACCGGCGGCGTCACCACGATGCGCATGTGCGTCGCCTACGGAAATCCTGACCTGATCGATGCTGCAATCGAATCCGGCATGACCGACGGCATGCAGATGTCCTACACCAACCTGGACGGGCTGCTGGCCGCATAGCGAACGACCCGAAACGGCAGTCGTTGCGTTCGCAATTCCCTTGCCCCCAACACCCAATCCCATCATCCTCCCGCCCAAAACGGGAGAGAAACAATGGCATTATGGATCCTGCTCGTCCTCGGGCTGTTCGTCCTGCAGACCTTCCTGTCGCCGGCCACGCGCTACGTCCTCAAGGGCGATATCGCCGGCGCGCTCGGCCCACGCGACAACCCGCCGGAACTGTCCAAAACCGGCCTGCGCCTACAACGCGCGCTCGGCAACATGTTCGAGGCGCTGCCGGTCTTTCTGACCCTCGCGCTGCTCTGCCTTCATTACGGCGCTGAATCCGGCCAGGCCATTCTCGGCGCGCAGATCTTCTTCTTCGCGCGTCTCGTCTACGTGCTGATCTACGCGCTGGGCGTGCCTGTCCTGCGCTCCATCATCTGGGCCGTCGGCCATGCCGGCCTCATCGTCATGCTGGTCGGCCTCTGGCCAAGCCTCGGCCTCTGACGCCACTCGCGTCATCCCGGACGCGCAAAGCGCGATCCGGGATCCGGCGACGAACCATTCTCTCGCCGCATTCAGGTCCCGCATCTCCGCTGCGCTGCGTGCGGGATGACAACCTGAAGCGCGCGCCGCTCACCCCCCAGCCGACTGCCACTCGGCCAGCTTCGCGTCGCAGATCTCTGTCGATCTCACATTCGCCGGACGCTCCATCATCCGCTTGGCGTATTCCGCAAACGAACGCCGCTCCGGCAGCGTCTTGCCTCGCAGACCCCACATCACATGCGCGCCCAGATAAACGTCTGCGCCCGTGAACCGGTCGCCGCACACAAACGGCTGCTTGCTCAACATGCCGTCCAGCGTCGTCACGGTGTCTTCGAACGTGCCGTAGCCGACCATCCCCACCTTGTCGGCGGGAACCTCCCAGCCAAACGCGTTCGCCGTCGTCGCCTGCTCCAGCGGCCCCGCTGCGAAGAACATCCAGCGCATGAAATCCGCCAACTCGCCCTCGCGCGGTCCCAGCCCGCCGTCGGGAAACGCCAGCGACAGATAGGTGATGATCGCCGGCGCCTCGGTCACGACCTTCCCGTCATGGCGCAACGCCGGAACCTTTCCCATCGGATTGATCGCCAGATAGTCGGCGCCCTTGTGCCCGTTCGGCCCGTACGGAATCCATTTCGTTTCATAGGGCTCGCCCAGTTCTTCCAGCATCCAGTGCACAATCCGCCCCCGGCTCATCGGGTTGGAAAAGAATTCAATGGTCATTGGACGCGCTCCTCATGCGATTGATTGGCCTGAACGCTCCGCCTTACCCGACGGCGCGTCAAGAATTGTCAACAACGCGTGTGATCACCATCTACATTGCCGCTCGCCCTGCGGAAGCCTGCCGCCGCGTGATCTCGATCCCCCAAAATGAATGTGCAAAGCTGACCCGCGCGTCACCCTAGCCGCCCGGAGCATCTCCCATGAATCGCCCCATCCTGATCGCAGCAGCCATCCTCCTCTCCACCGCCGCCGCTCACGGCCAGGCCGGCCCCGCCCCGGCCACAGACTTCTCGCCGCCGCGCACCCCGACCGGAAATCCCGACTTCCACGGCGTCTGGACGAACGCCTCCCTCACCAAGATCGAGCGCGTCCCCGAATTCGACAGCCTTGTCATTTCCGAAGCTGAAGCCCTGCAATGGGAGCGCGACGCAGCAGCCGTCGGCGCCGCCGACAGCGCCCCAACCGATCCCGACGAAGGCGCCCCTGAAGCGGGACAGGACCCGGAAGGCTACAACTTCTTCTGGATTGATCCGGGCACCAGGGTCGGCAAGATCAACGGCGAATACCGCTCCTCATGGATCATCGATCCGCCCTCGGGCCGCGTCCCCTACACGCGCGAAGGCCGGATCGCCATGATGAAGCCCGTCGCCACCTTCAACTCGTTCGACAACCCCGAAGAGCGCATCCCGATCGAGCGTTGCATCATCGGCTTCGGCTCCACCGGCGGGCCGCCCATGCTGAACGCGCTCTACAACAACCACCACCAGTTCATTCAGACCGAAGACGCGATCGCCATTAACGTCGAGATGATCCACGACACGCGCATCATTCGCATGAACGGCGAACACAACCCGCCAGAACTCGACCAGTATCTCGGAACCAGCGTCGGCCACTGGGAAGGCGACACGCTCGTTGTTGAAACGAAGGGCTTCAAGCCGCTCGAAACCCTGCGCCTCGACTGGGGCGTCTTCGTCTACATCCCGACAACCGCCAGCGTCACCGAACGCTTCACGATGATCTCGAACGACGAGATCTTCTACCAGTTCACCGTGTCCGACGACGTCGCCTACACCCAGCCCTGGAGCGGAGAACTGATCTTTCGCCGGTCGCCCGACAAGCTCTACGAATACGCCTGCCACGAAGGCAATTACTCCGTCCCCAACATCCTCGGCGGCGCCCGCGCCATCGAACGCGACGGCCGCACCGTGACGCGCACATCGCCAAGAGCAAGGCTGGATCGGCCAATCGAATAGCCGTCATTTCGGGCGAAGCGCAGCGCAGGCCCGAACCCTGACGCCAAAACCAACTCACTACTTGTCATCCCGCACGAAGGCGCAAAGCGCCGAAGATGCGGGATCCATTTTTCAACAACTCGAATTTCGGAAATGGATCCCGGATCGCGCTACGCTTGTCCGGGATGACAGTTACGGCCAGTCGGTTGATCCAGATTCAGTCATCCGTTTCTCCAGGCCCTAGCGTTCCTTCGTCTTCAGGAAACGAATGTCCGGGTTCTTCTCTTCCGTATAGCCGACATCCCAAGCCGACTTCGCCAGGTAGACCGGATCGCCATCAAGGTCGGTCCCCACTACCGACTGATTGGAATCGACAAACGCCTTCAGTTTCGCCGGATCATCGCACTTGATCCAACGCGCCACGTTCCACATCGACGGTTCGAACACGACTTCGAGGTTATTCTCCGCCGAGACGCGCTCCGCCATCACCTCGATCTGCAGCTGACCGACGGCGCCGACAATCATGTCCGAGCCGATCGCAGGCGAAAACAATTGGGTCACGCCTTCCTCGGCCAGCCCCTCCAGCGCCTTGCGCAGGTGCTTGGCCTTCATCGGGTCCTTCACCCGCGCCCGGCGCAGGATTTCCGGAGCAAAGTTCGGTATGCCGCGGAACTGCACATTGCCGCTCTCGCTCAGCCCGTCGCCCACGCGCAACGCGCCATGGTTGGGGATGCCGATCACGTCGCCGGCGAACGCCTCCTCCGCCAGCCCGCGATCCTGCGCCAGAAACATCACCGGCGCAGAAATCCCCAGCGCCTTGCCCGCCGTCGTCTTCAGCCGCATGCCGCGCTTGAACTGCCCCGAACACATCCGGAAGAACGCAATCCGGTCGCGGTGGTTGGGGTCCATGTTCGCCTGGATCTTGAACACGAAGCCGGTCACTTCATTGCGGTCCAGCGTGATGTCCGTCGGCTCGCCCTTCACCTCGGCCTTCTGCGCGCGCGGCGGCGGCGCCTCGCCATGCAGCGCGTCCAGCAATTCACGCACGCCGAAATGACGCAAGGCCGAACCAAAGATCACCGGCGTCAAATGCCCTTCCAGATACGCCTGCCGGTCGTATTCCGCACACACGCCCTGCGCCATCTCCGCCTGCTCATCCAGTTCCGCGATCTCGGCGTCATCCAGCACACTACCAACCGCATTGGCGCCCACGCGCTCGATCTCGACGAAGAGCCGATCGAGGTAGCGCTGCTTGGTCTCCGCAGAGCTGCTGACCGCGACGTTGCAGCCGCAGTAGGCGCACATCCGGGGGCAGAAGGGCAGGTGGACATACCAGCCGAGGGGCGCCGAGGCGGCGGCCGATCGCGCGAGCGCGGCGACGAAGTCTTGTTGATCGAACGCGTCGTCGAAGCGGTCGGCCGGCGGGTAGCTGGTGTAGCGCGGCACCGCGTGCTGG
>JBHIWT010000046.1:0-20178 GCA_041987265.1 Hyphomonadaceae bacterium | reverse complement strand
GCGAACCCTGGTCGGCCGAGTTCAGCATGAAGCGAACCGATACCCGGGTCTATGAGTATGCCTGTCACGAAGGCAACTACTCCATCGTCAACATTCTAAGAGCTGCGAGGATCGCTGAGAGATGACGCAGCACAATGGAAGCTGCCATTGCGGCGCGGTAAAATTCTCCTTCGAGGGCGATCTCTCCGAGCCGGTGATGGAGTGCAACTGCTCGCACTGCCAGCGAAAGGGCTTCTTGTGGAAGTTCCTGGACGCCTCGGCGTTCACGCTGGAAACGCCCGACGCACAACAGACGGAGTATCGTTTCAACAGCAGGAACCTGCAGCACCTCTTTTGTCCGACCTGCGGCGTGCAGGCGTTTGCCCGTGGCAAGGATCCATCCACAGGACGGGACACGGTGGCCGTGAATGTGCGCTGCGTTGAGGGTGTCGATCTTGGCGCCCTGAAGCGACAGCCGGTTGATGGCCGGAGCATCTAGGTCGGAAGCTGGCCTGCGCGGACTTGCCTGTCGTTTGACGTCGTGGGATGGACCCACACCCGGCCTCGCCCTTGTGAAGGGAGGGGAGATCGACCCCAACCGTCGAAACTGGGTTCCTCCTGCAAGCCCGGAGGTCAGGTAGGGGTCTAGAGCCTATCCACGCGCACGGACGCTACATGACCACCGACAGAATCAAGGACACGTTCGCGACCTGCGCGGCCGAGAATCGGGCGGCGTTTGTCGGCTACCTGATGGCGGGGGATCCGGACCTTGAAACCTCGTTTGAGTGCCTGTTGGCGCTCGTCGAAGCCGGCGTTGACGTCATCGAGCTGGGCGCGCCGTTCACCGATCCGATGGCGGATGGTCCGGCGATCCAGAAAGCGGCCATTCGCGCCCTGAAAGCAGGCGGCAGCCTCGATGCAACCCTAGCGTTAGCCAAACGTTTCCGTGCTGTTAACAATTACACCCCTCTGATTGTCATGGGATACGCCAATCCGGTCCACCATATGGGCTATGGCGCCTTTGCGGTGCGCGCGGCGGAAGCGGGGGTCGACGGCTTGATTACTGTGGATTTGCCGCCTGAAGAAGACGCCCCCCTGCGAGAAGAGCTTGCAGCACGTAATATTGCGGTTATACGGCTGGCCACTCCGACGACGACGGAAAACCGCATGGCGCGCATCGCTGATGGCGCAGGCGGGTTTGTCTACTACGTCTCGGTGGCCGGCGTGACCGGCGCCGGCATTGGTTCGGAGGACGACATCAGGGAAGGGGTCGAGCGGGCGCGGCGTTTGTCGGGCCTGCCGGTAGCGGTCGGTTTTGGCGTGCGAACGCCGGAACAGGCGGCGAGTTTTGCACAGTTGGCCGACGGCGTTGTTGTCGGGTCGGCTCTAGTTGAGGAAGTGCGCAAAGCAACCGAATCCGGGCACATTAATTCGTGTGTCAAGGGCGTAAGTGTGGTTGCAAAGTCACTGTCAAACGCCATACGTTCGGCGCGTGCGTAACGGAGTGATCCATTGAACTGGCTGACCAATCTACCGCCGGGTCTAAAATCCATCTTCGCAAAGAATGACGACGCTGACGGCGACACCCTATGGGTGAAGTGCCCGAAGACCGGCGAACTCGTCTATCGCGATGATCTGGAAGCTTCGATGTGGGTAACGCCAGGCGGCGCCCACCTGCGGATGACGCCGACCCAGCGCCTGGACTCGCTTTTCGGACAAGGCATGTGGACCGAGATCCCGCTGCCGGAAGTCTACACTGACCCGCTGAAATTCAAGGACGACAAGAGATACATCGATCGCCTCAAGGCCTCGCGCGCCAAGACCGGTCGCCAGGACTGCATGATGGCGGCGCAGGGCGAGATCGGGAATCGCAAGGTTGTGGTCCTGGTGCAGGACTTCGCCTTCATGGGCGGTTCGCTGGGCATGGCCGCGGGCGAAGCCTTCATCACCGCAGCCGAGACCGCGGTTGCACGCAAGGCGGCGCTGATCTGCGTGACCGCGTCAGGCGGCGCACGCATGCAGGAGAGCGCCTTCGGCCTGATGCAGATGCCGCGTTCGGTGATCGCGATCGAAGACGTCAAGCGCGCCAAGCTGCCCTACATCGTGATCCTGTCCGACCCGACTTCGGGCGGCGTGATGGCGTCTTATGCAATGCTGGGCGACGTGCATATCGCTGAGCCCGATGCGATGCTGGCGTTTACCGGCGCCCGCGTGATCGAGCAGACGATCCGCGAGAAACTGCCGGCTGGATTCCAGCGTTCGGAATTCCTGCATGAACGCGGACAGGTCGACATGGTCTGCCATCGCCGCGAGATTCCAGAACGGCTGGCGTCGATCCTTGGAATTCTGATGCCGCCGCAGCCAAGGCCGCGCCGCACCAGCCGCGCCAAGGCCGAAGCCGACAGATAGACTGGCGATAAACCTGAGACTAGCTTGCCTGCCGACGCGCAGAAGGCGCGATGTAGAAGGCGGATAGTACAGTGACGAATGCAGCCGCAGTTGACGCGGCGCTGGCCAGGTTCAAGGCCGCCCGCCCGGCGCAACCCACCGATTTCCAGCTAGGCGCAATCCGCGGCGCGCTCGCCAAGCTTGGCGATCCCCACAAGGACATGGGCCGGATCGTTCATATCACCGGAACGAACGGCAAGGGCTCAACTGCGCAATTCGTGCGCGCCATGGCCGAGGCCGCAGGCCTGCGCGTGAACGTGTTCACGTCGCCGCATCTTGTGCGTGTCAACGAACGCATACGGCTGAACGGCAAGCTCGTGCGCGACGATGAACTGGTCGACGCGCTGAACCGGGTCGCACGCGCCGATGCAGGGTTGAGCTATTTCGAAGCCCTGACGTCGGCGGCCTACCTGCTGTTCGCGGAGAGCGAACCAGATCTCAGCGTGATCGAGGTTGGCGCTGGCGGCGCGGGCGATGCGACCAGCGTGATCGAGGATGCAGACGTCTGTGTCATCACTCCGATCAGCCGGGACCATGAAGCCATGTTTGGCGTATCCGGTGAAGCTGCGATTGCGCGGCTGAAGGCGGGGATCCTGCGCGACGGCCGGCCTGCTGTGTTGGCGGAGCAGGGTGCTATCGCCCAGGCCGTGTTGCTGGAGGAAGCGCGCTGGCGCGGCGCTGCGCCGTTTGCCGCGAACCGTAACTGGAAGGCGCGCTGGGATGGTGAGGCTTTTGTCTACGAAGGCGAGCGGGTGAGCGTACGCGCACCCTGGTTGGGCATTGCCGGCGCCGTGCAGGCGCAAAATGCGGGCACGGCCTGCGCGGTGATCGAGCAACTGGACGACAACCGCATCACGCTGGATGCGATGGCTGCCGGGCTGCGCGGCGCGACATGGCCCGCTCGGATGCAGATGCTGGGGGACGGGCCGCTGACGCACGGGTTTGACGGCGTCATCCGCATTGACGCCGCGCATAACGAGGCGGGCGCACGCGCGCTCGCGGCGGCCATCCGCGCAGACAGGGACGCAGTCGACGAGATGGGGGAACAAGCTGCCCACGTCGCCATTGTGCTCGCCATGCAGGAATCCAAGGACACGACCGCGATGTTGGAGGCGATGGTTGGTGTGGCGGACGACCTTGTCGCCTGCGAGCTCCCTTCATCTGGCGGACAGGAAGGCGGCCCTGGCGCCAATCCGAGCCATATCGTGGCTGCGGCGGATTCCCTAGGGTTGCACGCCATGACCTCCGGCGACGTGAGGGCGGCGATCAAGCTCGCCCGGGCCGGAGGGGCTGACCGGATCTGGGTGTTCGGCTCGGTCTATCTTTGCGGCGCGGTGCTGGCCGCTAATGGCGAATCCGTAAGCTGATCGCGACGCCGATCCGCGACTCACCTTCGGCGACACCCAGACATCGAGCGACACGCGTATTCAAAAACAGAGCGCTCAGAAGGTTTTTGCTTCGCCATCTGCACACGCTTTCGTGAACTCGCCACTTCTGAACGATCTGCGCGAGGGAAGGGCGCCTTTACGGCAACCAATTTTGGGCTTTCCCCAAACGGCCATCAGCGTTGATCTGCATCGACACGCAAGAGGCCGAACCACGGCCCGCTTCCTCCCCCGTGATGCATACGCCCGTACCATGAGGGAGGAATCCAGGGATGAAATCACACAATTTTCGATCTGCTTCGATCATCGCGATGGCGATGGTCGTTGGCGGGGGGTGGAGCGCTTCGGCGCAGGTCGCAGGGCCACAGGAAGTCGATCAGATTCAACCGGCGCAGTCCGGTCCGCAGCAAGAAGGCGAGCGCATTGTTGTCACGGGGACCAACATTGCCGGCGCTGCGGAATCTGCGGCGCTGCCGGTTGAGGTCTACACCGCAGACGAGAGCTTCAAGCAGGGCGGCCAGACCGCTCTGGAATTCACCAAGTCGCTGAGCGTCGTCGGCTCGACCGTCGGCGAGACCAACCAGTTCCAGGCCGGGTTTGGTGGCATAGGTTCGTCTACACTGAACCTGCGTGGTCTGGGCGGCGGACGCACGCTGACGATCTTCAACGGCCGCAGGTTTTCTGAAAACACCAACATGATCCCGTCGATCGCGCTGGAGCGCACGGAGATCCTGAAGGACGGCGGCGCGGTGATCTACGGCGCCGACGCAACCGGGGGCGTGGTCAACTTCATCACGCGCGACGGGTTTGATGGTTTCCTCGTCGATGGCGAGTACAAGTTCGTTGACGGTTCGGACGGCGATTACGGCATCGAAGCGCTGTGGGGACGCGACTTCGACAACGGCAACATCATGCTGTCGTATGAGTACTCGCACCGCAGCGAGCTGGACATCACCGAACGCGACTGGACGGTCCGGTCGTTCGCGGAAAACAACACGCCTTGGGCGCCGTATCACAACTACGGAAGCTACGTTCTGCGTCCGAATGCAGCCGGCGCGCCGTTCGCCGCCAACATTCCGGGTCTCGGCCCGACGCTTGGCGTCGTCCAGGACTTCACGGCCGACGAATGTATTGCTTCGAGCGGTCCGGTTGACGGCGTTCCGACCACCCTTGGCGGGCTTCCCGTCTGCTGGTGGAACTACGCCATCCACACCTACAATCTTGTCGAGGAAATCGACCAGCACCGCGTCTACGGGCAGGTGAAGTTCGATCTTTCCGACAGCCTGCGGTTCACCGGCCAACTCGCGTTTGGTCAGTCGAACGCAGACTCGATCGGTACGGTGGCATCGTATCAGGCTAACGTCGGCCCGGCGCCGGGGTCGGGTACAGCGTTCCAGTATCGCATCCCGTCTTCGAACCCGTACTTCGCCGACTTCCTGGCTCAGAACGCATCGCAGATCGCAGCTCCGGCTGCGCTGATCGGCTCGGCCGATCAGTTCCTGTCGATCTTCTTCGGTCCTTCGGGCGCCCCGCACCTGCCGGGTGGCGAAGGCACGATGCCGCGCACGCAACTTGAGAACTGGAACGCGGTGGCCGCGTTCGACGGCGACTTCAAGGAGTTCGGCGGCGACTGGCTGGACACGTGGAGCGCGTCTCTGACCTTCAACCATGCTGTCACAGACTCCACGCTGCCGGATACGGTCGCCTACAAGGTCCAGGAAGCCCTCAACGGCTTCGGTGGCCCCGATTGCAACGCGCCTGACCTGGTGCCGGACAACTTCTCGGCGGCGGCGCTCGACGCAAACAATGATGGCACTGTGTCAAGCGACGAATGGTACGCGGTCATCGGTACGCAGAACCCCGGCGCCGCGGGTCAGAACGGGTGTATGTTCCTCAACCCGTTTTCCAACTCCTACGCCGAGAACGGCGCCTTCGGCACGCCGAACCCGCGCTATATTCCAGGCAACGAGGTCTCACCGGAACTCGCAGCCTGGCTTTATGACGATCGCCAGACCGAGAACGCCAACGACAACCTGACGTTCGATGCCCTGGTGTCCGGCTCGACGCCGATCGCTCTGCCTGGCGGCAATGTCGCCTGGGCGGCTGGCGGTCAATGGCGTCTGTCTGAAGGCCGGGAGACGACATCCAGCGAGTTCATCGACCCGCGCGCCTATCCGTGCGCGTGGCCGGGACAGCGGCCGGGTGATGTCGGTTGTGCGCCAACTGGTCAGTCGCCGTACTTCTTCTTCGCATCCGACGAGCAGAACCGCTCGGACAACCAGCAATACTCCTACTTCGGGGAGTTGCAGATCCCGGTACTCGATCGGCTGAGCTTCCAGCTGGCCGTGCGTCGCGAGGAATTCCCGAAATCCGATCTTGGCGCCACCGTGTACAAGATTGCGGGTAAGTGGGACCCGACTGACTGGCTGGCGCTGCGCGGTTCGTTCGGCACCAACTACCAGTCGCCCCCAAGCACGCTGGTTCCGGGCGAGATCAACAACTCGCTCAGCCTCATTGCGGCTGCCGGCAACAAGTACCTGCGGGTTGAGACGGAGACGCTGGGCGGCATCGAGCCGGAGACAGCGGAAGTGGCCAACTTTGGCGCCATCTTCAACTTCGACAACATGCCGGGCAACGGAAACCTGCGCTTCAGCGTCGACTACTTCAACTTCAAGATCATCGACGAGTTGAAGACCGTCAGCCACAACCAGTTGCTGAACACGACCTTTGTCGGGTCGGCTGGGGCAAACCAGCTCATCAACTGCTCGGCAGCTCTGATCGATCGCATCACCTTCCTCAACGGGCAGGGCGCATCAGGTTGTACGCAGGGCACGACGGTTGGCGACGACGTCACGTCTATCCGTTCGGTCTATGGCAACGGCCCCGGCGCGCAGACGTCAGGTATCGACTACGACCTGACCTACAACTTCGGCGCGTTGGGCGGTGACTGGACGATTGGCGGCAACGCCACCAACGTTCTTGAATACGAGATCGCCGCATTCGAACTGAACGGCACTCAGCTGACGCCGGGTATCGACGGCCTCGGTTTCGCCAACTACTCGCGCGAAGGCGATATCGTGTCGGAATGGCGCGGTAGCGGCTACGCCAACTACACCTACGACAACCACAACATCCGTTATGTGTTGCGCTACATCCAGGGCGTGACGGATGACCGGTTCATCGGAACGGCGAATGAGAACATCGACGACTTCGTGACGTCGAACCTCTACTACCAGTACACCATGCCGTTCGATGAGGACTTCACGCTGTCGTTCTCGATCGAGAACCTGACGGACGAAGATCCGCCGTTCACGGTGCAGCAGTACAGCTACGACCCGTTCATCGGCAACCCGCTGGGCCGCACTTACGAGATCGGCCTGCGCAAGCAGTTCTAGGCTTCCCCAACCCTATGGGGGGTTGCACTTTCCCCGGCCTGTAATGGGCCGGGGAATTCTTTGTCCGGCGGTGAGACCTAGACCTTCACCTCGTTCAGGGCTTCTTCCAGCTGGCCGAAGGTCGGCTGGTTGGACGAGGGGATCTGGCCGCGACCGATCTCGACCGAGACCTGGGCGGCGTTGCCGTGCAGGTGGGCGACCAGCACGTCCTTGATGATCTTGTAGAACGCGCCTTCTTCGTCGAGCACCTGACCGAGGCGCGCGGCGAACGGGCCGACGAAACCATAGGCGAGGAACACGCCGAGGAACGTACCGACAAGGGCCGAGCCGATCAGCTTGCCGAGGTATTCCGGGGGCTGCGAGATCGCGCCCATCGTCTTGATGATGCCGAGCACGGCCGCGACGATGCCGAGCGCGGGCAGGGCGTCAGCCATGTTCTGCAGGGCGTGGGCGCTGTCGTGCGCCTCGTGGTGGTGCTTCTCGATCTGCTTTTCGATGATCTCCTCGACCTGATGCGGATCTTCGAGGTTCATCGTCATCATCCGCAGTGTGTCGCAGATCAGATCGGTGGCGAAGTGGTCTTTGAGGATCTTCGGATACTGCTGGAAGATCGAGGATTCCTTCGGCGACTCGATGTGCTGCTCAACGGCGACAACGCCCTTGGTCTTCATCGTCTTGGTCAGCGCGAACAGGAGCGAGAGAAGATCGGTATAGTCCTTCTTCTTCCATTTCGGACCCGCGAGAATCTTGCCGAAACCGCCCAGCGCGGCGAGCACGGTCTTGAACGAGTTACCGATCAGGAAGGCGCCGATCGCGGCGCCGCCGATCATCATCATTTCGAACGGTGCAGCCTTGATGATGACGTCGAAATGGCCGCCGGCCAGCATGAAGCCGCCGAACACCATGCCGAAGACAACGACAACGCCAATGATCTGAAACATGTGTTCCCACCAAACCGTTCTGGTTTTCTTGGGGGTCTTTATGCCTGATCAACCTTAATGTCCTGTTTCGGGAATCCGCGAAAAAAGGTGAAGAAACAGGTAACAAGGCATAGCCTGTCGATGTCGCGCCGGGCCGGATTTGCTCGACGGCGCGGGGAATTTCCGTATCGTCTCATTATCGGATCAACAACAGGTTGGCGACCATGGGAACGCGACGCATCGCTCTGTTGGCCGCCGCCATGTTCATGCAGGGCCCCGCCTTAGCGCAAGACGCCGGGCGCGACCTGACGGGGGTCTGGACCATTCGGTCGCTAACCCCGCTGGAACGGCCTGCCGGAGAAGCAGGGCTCGTGATCAGCGAGGCGGAGGCGCTGCAACGCGAGGGCCTCGTCGCCGATCGCGCCGAGGCCGCGAATGCGCGCTCAAACCTCGATGAGGATCTGTCGGATAGCGGCGGCCGGGTAGGCGGCCGCAACGCCTTTTGGTCGGAGCCCGGCAAGCGCATGATCCGCATTGACGGGGAAGCGCGGACATCCGCGATCGTGTCGCCGGACGATGGCCGCATTCCCTTCATCGATCGGGAGAAGAGCACGGCGCTGGCGCTCTACATGCGCCGCGAATATGCTAGCGGAAACGGAGATATTGCAGGGCCGGAAAGTTTGCCTTTGCGGGCGCAATGTCTGGTCGGGTTCGGCAATACGGGCGGGCCGGGCATGGCGGCCGTGCCGTACAATTCCACCTACCGGTTCGTGCTGACGGAGGATCACCTGATGATCCTGGTGGAGATGATCCATGATGCGCGCATTGCGCCGATCTTCCCGAGCAAGGCCAAGGCGCAGGCGGGCCACAGTCCGGACGTCATCACGCCCTGGCTGGGCGACAGCGTGGCCTGGTGGGAAGGCGACACGCTGGTTCTGGAGACGATCAATGTGCATCCGAAGCAGACAGCTGAGAGCACGATGCCGTTGTCGCCGCAGGGCGTGGTGACAGAGCGGCTGCGCCGGGTTGGCGAAGATGAGATCCTCTATGATTTCGAGGTCGTTGATCCGACACACTATTCCGAGCCCTGGAGGGCGGAGCAGGTATTCCGGCCAGTTGACGGCGATGTGTTCGAATACGCGTGTCACGAAGGCAGCTATGCACGCGACGACCTGCTTGAGGCCGCGCGCCGGGCCGAGCGGTTGGCCCGCTAGAGACGAGCGACTGCATTCGCCTGCTTTCCGTCCTGATCTGGCCCGGTTCCGCCCGTCAGCTGCAGACGGGACGACAGGGAGGACGATGCATGAACCGCAGGCAGGCAGTGATCGCGATTGCAGGACTGGCGCTGGCGCCGCGCGGATTTGCGCAGGCTGCGCCGGGTGATGATCTCGCCACAATGATCGCAATGGGCGCGCGGGCGCGCGTCGGCGTGACGAAAATCTATGATCCGGCCTATCGCGCGATCGGCTATCCGATGGGCGACGTCGCGGATGATCGCGGCGTGTGTACCGACGTGGTTGTGCGCGCGTTTCGCCACGCAGGTTTTGACCTTCAGAAGCTGGTGCACGAGGACATGCGCGGACACTTCGCGGCGTATCCCGCTGACTGGGGACTGAAGCGGCCGGACAGGAATATCGACCATCGCAGGGTTCCAAACCTGGAGACCTACTTCCGCCGGATAGGCGCGGAGCTGCCGGCAAGCGCGGATGGGGCGGACTATCAGGCGGGTGACGTGGTTTCCTGGCGGTTGAACGGGTCAGGCCTGCCGCACATGGGTGTGGTGGTGGAGCCTGAACTGGCGCTGAGTGGGCTCTCTTGCCGGATCGTCGATGTTGGCGAGGAGATCCCCGAGGTGAAGCTGGCGCCGGCGGTGGCGCACAATATCGGCGCGGGAACCGTCAGCGAGCGCGTCCTGTTCGACTGGCCGATGACGGCGCGCTTCAGGTTTGCCCGAGCGATGTTTGGCTAGCGACCGACCGGGAGGAGCGCGCTAGAGCCCGTAAGCTTCCGCCATGTCCGGGTCTTTCGCTGCGACCTGTTTCGCGAGATCGACGATGACCTTGGCCTGTTTCCAGGTGGCGTCGTCCTGCATCTTGCCGTCGAGCATGGCGACGCCGGTGCCGTCGGGCATGGCTTCGAGAATGCGCAGGGCGAACTTCACCTCGTCCGGGTCGGGTGAGAAGACGCGCTTGGCGATGTCGATCTGGCCGGGGTGGAGCGACCACGTGCCGACGCAGCCCATCAGGAAGACGTTCTTGAATTGCTGTTCGCAGGCGGCGAGGTCCTTGATGTCGCCGAACGGGCCGTAGAACGGCTTGATGCCGGCGGTGACGCAGGCGTCGACCATCTTCGCGACGGTGTAGTGCCACGGATCCTGCTGGGCGGTGGCGCGCGGCGCGTTCTCGTCTGCGTGCGGGTCCTCGATGACGCGGTACATCGGGTGGCCGCCGCCGACGCGGGTGGTTTTCATGGCGCGGTTGGCGGCGAGGTCTGCGGGCCCAAGCGAGATGCCCTGCATCCGCGGGGAGGCTGCGCAGATTTCATCGACGAGGGCGACGCCCTGTGCGGTTTCAAGAATGGCGTGGAAGAGGATAGGGCGTTTGACGCCGGCTTTCGCCTCAAGCTGGGCGACGAGCTGGTCGGCGAAGTGGATGTCCCACGGGCCTTCGACCTTGGGCAGCATGATGACGTCATAGGCGTCGCCGGCCTTGGTGACGATCTCGGTGACGTCGTCGAGGAACCACGGCGAGTTGAGCGGATTGACGCGGGTCCACAGGCCGGTGCCGAGCGTCTTCCAGTCGCACATCGTCGCCATTTCGATGGCGCCGGCGCGGGCCTCGATCTTGGCGTCGGCTGGGATAGCGTCCTCGAGATTGGCGAGGATGACGTCGGCCTTTTCGGCCATGGCCGGCGTCTTGGAGCGGACCTTCTCGTTATGGCCCGGCACGAAGTGGATCATGCGTTCCAGCTTGGTGGGGATGTCCCGGTAGGGCTCGGGCGCGCCGATGGCGAGGGGCTTGAAGAACTGGCGTGGGGTTTTGGTGCTCATGTTGTTCGCCCTGCAAATACTGTGCGCTTGCGCCTGTACGACTGCGCACGTGTTTGGCGCAGGGGAAGGGGGGGATCAAGGGGGCGGATCGGCGCGGCGGAGATCCGGATGGGCGATAGCAGCGTAGACGCCACAAACACGGAGAAATTCAATGAAGACTCTGTTGATTGCGGCGAGCGCATTGTTTGTGACAGGCTGCGCAACTGCGGGCGTTGAAGAGCCCGCCTTCACCAGCCTCTTCAGTGACGAAGCATTCGAGGTTCGCGAATACGAGCCGATGATCATGGCGGAGACCGTCGTACAGGGCGAGGCGGTCAGCTCGCGAATGGATGGGTTTTCACCACTTGCCGACTACATTTTCGCCAAGGGGCGCGAGGGTGACAAGATCGCGATGACCGCGCCGGTCACGCAGGAGCAAGGCCAGAACGGTTGGACAATCGGGTTCACCATGCCAGCGGGCTACACGATGGGATCGCTACCGGACCCCGTAGACGAAGACGTCAGGCTGGTGGAGCAGCCGGGCCGGAAGATGGCGGTGATTTCATATTCCGGTCTCGCCGGCGAGGACCGGATGCGGAAGAAAGAACAGGAACTGATGGCGAGAGTTCAGGGCGCCCGGCTCCAGCCGGTTGGTGAAATCGTGCACGCCTTTTACGATCCGCCTTGGACGCTACCGTTCATGCGGCGCAACGAAGTGATGATCGAGGTCCGCGAACTCACTTCACGCTGATCGTCGCAAACGCGACTTTAGGATCGTCCTGTATGCCCTGCTCGCCGGGCGGGTGGCCGAGGCCGAACGGGTTGGGGCCGACATAGACCTGATAATCGCCCGGGCGGATCGGGGTGAAGGTGAAGGAGGCCTCGCCCTTCTCGTCGAGCTCGATGGCGCGGAAGCTCATGCCCTGCAGGTGCACCTCGATGCCGGAAATGGTCAGGATGCGCAGGTGGATGTTGGCGAGGAATTCGTTGAGTTCGATACGGCGGGCGTGGGGATTGCCCTGCGCGTCCTCGCCTTCGCCATCGGAGGAGAAGGTGAGGCGGTAATAATCGCCAGTGGTAAGGTTGATCCGGTCAGTGGACAGGACGGGAACGCCTTCGGGGCCGGTGGTGATGTCGATGCGGACGTCCTCGGGCGGGTATTGGGCGAGGTTACCACCGACCTGGGCGGCGGCGGGGAGCGCCAGTGTCAGGACGGCGGCAAGGATCGGGAGGCGGTACAGGTTCACGAGGCGCTCCGGCAGTGTGGCGTTGTGGCGAGTGGCCTGATAGACCGGCGCCATGTTCTACGAACCTGACAAACGCGACAAGACCGCGCTGCCGCACGACCCGCTGAAGGCGATCGTGGCTCCGCGGCCGATCGGGTGGATATCAACCCTGTCTGCAGACGGCGTGGCGAACCTGTCTCCCTACAGCTTCTTCAACGCGGTTTCTTCCGATCCGGACATGGTGATGTTCTCGTCCGCCGGCTGGAAGGATTCGGTGACCAATGCGAAGGCGACAGGGGAGTTCGTCTGCAACTATGTCAGCGAGGAATTGGCTGCGGCGATGAACCAGTCGTCGGTGACGGCGCCGGGGGAGATTGACGAGTTCAACTTCGCGCAGCTGGAAAAAGCGGACTGCCGGATCGTGAAGGCCCCGCGTGTCGCCCGGGCGCCGGCGGCGCTGGAATGCAAAGTCACCAATATTATTGATCTCAACCGCGCGAACGGATCGAAGGGGGCGTACGTGATGGTGATCGGCGAAATCGTCGGCGTGCACATCGACGACGCTTTCATCACCGACGACGGGCGCTTCAATGCGGCCAAGGCGAAACCGGTCACGCGGATGGGCTACCGCGACTATGGCGCGTTCGGCGAGATGTTCGAGATGATCCGCCCGCCGAACTGGGTGGGATAGACGTCAGACCGCGCCAACGTCTGTTGCCGACGGTTTCGACATCCACGCGACGAAAGCTGACACCAACGCAAACACCACGGCCATGATGAACAACATCGGGCTTTCTTCGGCGCCTGCTTCGCTGGACATCGGGGTGGCGACGCCAAGCACAGTGAGATGCGCGCCGATCGCGCCGAGGATCACCAGCAATGACAGGCCCGCGCCTTCGAGCCTGCGCCCGATGACGAGGACAAGCGCTGCTGCCAGCTCCAGCGCGCCGGTCAGGTATTTGAACCACGGGTCAATCCACGGCAGTTCAAGGCCCCAGTCGCCGGCGACATTGGCTTCTATGATCTGGAAGATCGGCACGTCGCCGACGAATTTCTGCACGCCCATGAACGCCATGAAGGCGGCCAGAACGTAGGCGGCAATGCGGACGACGAGCGTCATGTGCTTCCTCCCTCAGCGCGCCTCAATGCGGCGGTTCTGATAAGACGTTCGCGTCAAATGTCGGGGAGGTTACAGACTGGTGTTCTGATATCCCGGAGCGCGTCGCCGCGCGTCCGGGATAACGATGGTCGTGTTGATGATCAGGCGGTGGTCGGAGCGGACTGCTGAACCCATTCCACGATGCGCGACTTGCTCATCGCGCCAAGGTGCGTAGCCGTGACCTTGCCATCCTGGAAGATCATGAAGGTCGGCATCCCGCGAACGCCGAAGCGTCCCGGCGTGATCGGGCTGTCGTCGATGTTGAGCTTCACGACTTTGACCTTGTCGCCCATTTCCTCGGCGAGTTCCGCGAAGTGCGGCGCGACCTGTTTGCACGGCGTGCACCATTCCGCCCAGAAATCGACGACGACCGGCTTATCCGAGCCGAGTACTTCATCGTCAAAATTGTCGTCATTGACTTCCACGACTGACATGCGGCGGCATCCTTCTTTCAATATTCGTTACGTAGTCCACAAATTAGGGGTTCATTCGGCGAAAGCCACCCCAGCGTTACTAAAACCAGTTATCAGCGCGAAATGGACTTGAGCGCCTGATCGAGTTCCGCAGCGGGAATTTCCATCAGGTTCGGGCCGTCCGTCCACGCCAGCAGGCAGCGAATCGGTCGATTCGGATAAGCCGTGCTTAACACGGCGCGATAGACGGCCATCTGCACCTTGTAGGTGCGCGCAACCCCGGAAATGTCGGATGGAGCGGGACGGTCGGTCTTGAAGTCGACGATCAGGATTTCCTTGTCCGAAATCACCAGCCGGTCGACCCGGCCATTGATGATGTCGCCGCCCAGCCGGCCGACAATCGGGGCTTCGGCGCGGCTGCCGGAGGCGAAGATTGCCGCGAACCGCTTGTCTTTCAAAACGTCAAGCGTGGCGGAGGCGATCTCCCTGCGCTGAGCCGCGTCCAGGTCGGGCTGACGGTCGAGAAACTTCTTCGCCGCGTCCGCGCGCTGGTCTGCGGGCAGTGACGGCAGGCCCTCGAACAGGGTGTGGATCAATCGGCCGCGAAGCAGGCGGCGTGAGCGGTCGGGGCCGAATGGCGCAAGGACCGGCGGATCGCCGCCGCCGAGCGCAGTTGGCGCGAGTATGCGTTCAGGGTCGGTTTCCGGCCGGGCGTCTTCGCTGATCCACGAGGGAAGGTGCACGGAAGCGGCGCTGGTGTCTGAAGGACTGAGTTTCGGCGGCAGGGCGCCGAGGCGATGGATACCGTCCGTCTCCTCGAAGCGCTCGTCTTCGGCAAGACGGTTCATGCCGGCAGCGCAGGTCTGGTACCAGGAGTTCTTGGCGTAACCCGATTTCGAGTTTCCCGACTCGGCGCCGCAGATCACCAGGCGATCCTGTGCACGCGTAAGGGCGACGTAGAGAAGACGGCGATGTTCGCGCAGCGCCTTGTCGTTTTCGAGCTGGCGAAGGTGAGCGGTGAGTTTGGTGTCGTTGGCCTTGGAGCCAGGCCAGAGGAGGGCGCCGGTATCCTTGGGCTTGAGGTCGAAGCCGTCGAGGCGGGGATCGGCGAGGACGAAAAGGCCAGTCTTTGGCGTGCGCGGAGCGGAGGTGGTGTCAGGCAGGATGACGACGGGGGCCTGCAGGCCTTTGGCGCCGTGGACGGTCATGACGCGAACCTCGCCCTGCGGACCGGAGAGCTCGCGTTTGACCTCACCGCCAGCGCTTTCGATCGCGTCCAGAAAGATCTGCAGGCTGGGCGGGCCGGCGACGTCGAATTTTGCAGCGCGATCAACCAGCGCGGTGATCGGTTCGCGGGCCGGGCCGCCAAAGCGCGACAGGATCAGCTCCCAACCGGGCGCCGAAAGATCATCGTGACGTTCCAGCGCGGCGGTGAGGAACTCGAACGGCGGCAAGTGGGCGTTGGCGATGAGGCGTTGAAGGAAGGCGCGGATCTGCGCATGGCGGTCCTCGGTCGAGGCCAGAACGCGCGCCCAGAGGCTCTCTCCATTCTTTCGCCTGGCGGCGAGGGGGAAGAGATCATTATCGTCATCAAGTCCGCCGAAGGGTCCTTTGAGGATTTCGGCCAGGACGAGATCATCGGAGGGGCAAAGCGCAAAGCGGATGAGGTTCAGGAGATCCTGAACCGGCAGGCTGTCCAGCAGGTCGAGACGGTCGGCGCCGGCGACCGGGAGTTCGGCGCGCTTCAGCTGTTGGAGGATGGCGTCGAAGAGGCCGCCCGTGCGGCCTTTCACGAGGATGAGGAAGTCGCCGGGTTCACAGGGGCGCTGCTTCCCGTCATCCCAGACTGCTGCCCCGGTGTCGATCTGCGTACGGATCCAGCTGGCGATCCTCGCCGCGAGTTGCGCCTTGGCGTTGGTGTCGGACGCCTGGCCGATCGGCGTGTCCCACGGGTCGCCCTCGACGATTTCCGGCTTGGGTTCGATGGGCCAGAGTTCGACAGAACCCGTTTCCTGCGCGCGGAATGCAGTGTGACGGATAGCGTCGGCTTCGGAGGGCGGATTGAGAGCGAATGGAGCGTCGCCATCGAAGCCGCCGATGTCGAAAGCGGCGTCGACATAATCTAGCACTTCGCTGGCCGAGCGGAAAGACATCTCCATGTTCGGCATCTGGTGGGCGACTTCGCCGGTGGAAGCGCGGCCGGAGAAGTTGCGGGCTTCCTCCATGAAGCGTTCGGGGTCGGCGCCCTGGAAGGAATAGATCGATTGCTTCTGGTCGCCGACGACGAAGAGGGTGCGGAGATAGTCGCGTTCGGTTCCTGCGCCAGCGAAGATGTCGTCGGTGAGGGCGCGGAGGATGGACCATTGCGCCGGGGCGGTGTCTTGCGCTTCGTCGAGGAGGACGTGGTCAATGCCGCCGTCGAGTTTCCAGAGCACCCATTCGGCGGCGGTTTCGCGGGTGAGGAGGTTGTTCGTGGTTTCGATGAGGTCGTCGAAGTCGAGGCCGGCGCGGGCGCGTTTGCGGACTTCGAAGTCCTGAAAGAGCAGGTTCGCAAGACGCAGGAGCGCGGCGGAACGGTCGTAAAGGTTGCGGGCGTCGATCTGTCGTTCTGCATCCAGAAGCCTGCTGATTTCTGACCCCTCGGGAATGCTGGCGAGCTGGAAGATGTCCACGAGCGATGGGCAGGACTTGGCGTCGGCGGCGGAGTAGATGTTCCGTTTCCGCACACCGCCTGACCTGGTGTAGATGATCCGGCGGTAGGCGTTGAAACGGTCCTCGGCGGGCGCGTCGGAGAGGACCGTCGTCAGAATGTCCTGAAGTTCGTTGGCGGGCAGTGCGTCGACAAGAGCCGTGAGGTCGGCGCGAGGAAGCTCTGCGCCCATGGCGCGTTCGAGGATGTCGCCGGCGTCTTCATCGCCGGCGCCGGTGAGGCCCTTCAAGCGGTCGATCGCCTTTTCGATCCCACCATTGGCTTCGACGAAATGCTGGATCGACGTGTAATTGCCTTGCAGCGCGCCGTGCAGGCCGCCGAGCTGACCTAGCCTGGCGCCGCCTTCGGCGATGATCTGGGCGGCTTCGCGAATTTCCTGATCGCCGCGAACGACATGACCGCCAAGGGAACGTAGGGCGGCCTCCCACAGTTCTGCGCTGTCGGCGTCGTCAAGTTCACGAAAGCCGGGTGGGATGCCGGCTTCAAGCGGGAAGCGGCGGAGGAGGCGCCCGCAGAATGCGTGGATGGTTTCGATGCGCAGCCCGCCGGGGGTTTCGAGAGCCTGCGCGAACAACTCTCGCGCCTTGTTGATGTCTTCGGGCGGCTTGCCCTGCAGCTTCTTCAGCTCGTCGACGAGCGCGGCCTCGTCCATGACGCACCATGCGCCGAGGCGCTGGAAGAGACGGGCCTGCATCTCGGAAGCGGCGGCCTTTGTGTAGGTGACGCAGAGGATCGCGTCAGGTTTTGCGCCTTCGAGCAGGAGGCGGGCGACGCGGTCGATGAGAACTTTTGTCTTGCCGGAGCCGGCGTTGGCCTGGACCCAGACGGAATGATCCGGGAGGGCGGCGTCAGCCTGTCCCTTGGCGGCTGCTTGGTATTCAGGCCAGTTGTCGTCAGGCGGCGGGCTCATTCCTCGCCTCCGTCTTCGATCGTCCATTCCTTGCGGCGGGCGAGCCGGTCGTAGTCGCCGTAATCCCATGCGTATTCGGCGCGCGGCTTGGAGCGGTAGGGCGTATCGGGATTGGAATAACCGCCGATCAGGCGGTGGAGACCCTTGAGACTGTCTTCGACGACTTCGGAGGTTGTTGTGTCTTCGAAGACGAGGGGCTGACCGTTGGCGTCGTCGGTGACGGCGTTGGAGGTGGAGAACTGGAAGTAGATGATCTCCGACACCGGCGCGGCCTTGATAGCGCCGAAGCCGGATTTCTGGGCGATGGCGCCTTCGAGGGAGAGCTGGGGTTCGAGGCCGGTCTGGACCTGTGCGGCGGTCTTTGGACGACCGGTCTTGAAGTCGATGATGGCGAGCGTGCCGTCAAACAGCTGTTCCACGCGGTCGGCGGTAGCCTTCAGCGTCGTCTCGCCGGCCGCGGACGCGAAGGTGAGCTTGGCCGTCTGTTCGAGAACGGTGTTGATGCGGTTGGGCGCCCGCGTCGCGGACCAGTCGAGGTACACATCTGCCGCACGGAGCCACAGCGTGCGTTCAAGCGCAATCAGCTCCTCCGAAGCGCCTGCCGCGATGAGTTCGTCGACGATGAGATGCTCAAGGTCGCCTCCGTCGCGCTCATATCTCTCGATAGCGGCGTGGACCGCGGTGCCGCGTTCCCGGGCGTCGACCGGCTCGCCGACGCGACGCAGCGCTTCAAGCCCGAGTATGCGCTTTGCGTAGTCGGCATATGGATCGCGGATCAGCTGCACGACCCGGCTGGGCGAAAAACTGTCCAGCTTGCGCGCGTCGACTGCGGGACGTGGCTCGGGAGGATTGGCTGGCGCGACCTTTTTCGCAATGCGCAGACGTCGGGCCCAGCGGACGGGATCCTGATCTGCTGATGAAGAGAAGGCCTGTTCGGCAGCTTCGCGCGAGCCGAGCCCGCCCGCCGCCAGCGTGCGCAACCGCCATAGCCAGCGCGAGTCGACGGCAGGCTTGTCGTCTACGCGTTTCGCCCGCAGGAGGATGACGTCAGGCGCATTGGCGAGTTGCGCAAAGTCGTGGGCGGACAAGCCGACGCGTTCGTCAGCGTCGGCAAAGCCGAGCTTCTTGCGCAGGGCGCGATTGAGAAACGCGTCGGCGCCGGGAAGGGCGGGCCACGAGCCCTCGTTGAGGCCGGCGATGATGATGCGGTCGCGGCGCTGCAGACGGGCTTCCAGCGGCCCCCAGATTGCGATGCGCGGGTGCTCCGCAGCGTCGGGCGCAGCAGACATGCCCCGCATTACAGCCTCGGCGAATTGCGGCCAGAAGTCCGCATCGACACCGCCCATTTCTGCGCAGACCGTGGCGAGTTGTTCAAGAAAGGCGGCGGTCTGTGCGCCTTCGCGACCAGCCCAGACGATGTCGCCTTCCGGGCTGTCGGGGCTGACTGCAAGCGACATGGCGAGCACGGAGCAGGCTTCCGCTGCAGCTGCGCCCTCGATCCGCTCACCGTCAAACACCTCCGCGGCCTTTGCATGATGGACAGCAATCTCACGGATGATCGCAGCGCCCGTCTCGATCCTGTGACTGAGGTTCGGCGGCGTGTGCTTGTCGATCCGGGCGAGGATGTGAACCGCGAGACTTTCGAGGTCACGCCATTTGCGCGGGCCGCGCAGGGCGGCGACTTCTGTCGCTGCGATGATCTCGTCGAGCTCCGGCCGCGAGCGCTTAAGACTTGTAAGTGGGTGTTTGAGCACGCTGAGAAGCATGACCGGGTCGGCCGGATCCTGCGCCCATCGCAGCAGGAGCAGGATGAAGCTTCCGGCCAACGAACGGTTGAGCGGGGCGCCTGCGGAGGGCGATATGTCGAGCCCCCAGCGTTCGAGGATTGCGCCGACGCGACGACCAAGTGCGCCATCGGGGGCGGCGAGCGCAGCGGTGCGGTCGGGCGTTTCCAGTGTCTCGCGCAACAGCAGTGCAGCGATCAGGGCTTCTTCGGACTCATCCTCGGCCTCGACAATCCGTAGTCCGGAAACGCCGCTTTCGACCAGAGACTTCGGATCGCCGGGCTCGGCGAGGGTCTTGAGGCGCTGGGTCCAGCCGGACGTCGTTTCGGCTGGAGCGAGGGATTCGTTGATCAGGCGGCGGCGGGCCGCCTGTGCCGCCGTTACCTCGACGCCGGGCCAGAGTGGAACACCACGGGCCTCAACGCCCAGAGTGCGAAGGGTGCGCGCGAAGGCGAATTGCGGGTGGCTCGGCGCGCGGGCGACTGCGTTCCAGCCTGGCTGGTCGAGGTCGAGATCGAGGCCGGGGAGGATGATGACACCCTTTGGAAGCGACGCGACGGCGTGCATGAGCCGGCGGGAGGCTGCTGTCGCGCCGGTCGAACCGGCAATGATCACGGGATGATCCGGCGGGCTGGCCTCCCATCGTTCAGCGAGCGCCGTGGCGGCGGCGCGGCGACGTGCCAGTGGGTCCATAGCCCCTTGTTCTGCAAGCCAATTCGGCCACGCCTCGGCGACGATTTTGAGAAAGCTGGCTGACACTTTCCAGTGTTCCGCGAGGTGCTCGGCGATTTCGACATTGGAAAGTTCCGCCCAGTCGATCT
>JBHIWT010000045.1:0-20220 GCA_041987265.1 Hyphomonadaceae bacterium | reverse complement strand
GATTGGCGGCTTCGGCGTTTTGCGAAGCGGCCTGGACGCGCGCGTCGAGTTGGTCGAGGCGCGAGTTGATGCCCGCGAATTCTTCGTCGTAGCTGGTGGCGCAAGCCGAGAGGCCGAGGCCGGCAAGAGCGGCGACGCCGAGGGCGCGAGCGCCAGTGAGTTTGCTGGTGAGGTTAGCCATAGTCAGTCTCCTAATCGCGACCGCTGAACGGGTCGCACTTCAATTCCGCGAATGCCGCGCGTGCGCCGCCTTACGGCAGAAACCAACGATGCAAAGCAAGACTGGTTCCAGAGGAAGGCGCATTTCGCGCAACAGGCGATCTGCGTTCTGCGCACGGTTTCGCCGCGGCTGAATCAGCACGTATGTCCTCTGACGACAAGCATCCGGATGCAGAGTTGAGGCTTGGTTTTGATTGCTTTTGCGCAATGTTTGCGAGCCAATCTGACCACGCAACTGCGCGCAGCGTCTGCAATTCAGATGCGCTCACGCATGCTTTCGTCGCGCACGGTTTACCGCCGCGTCGAGTGCGTTGAGGAAGTTTGAGCGATCTCGCTGTGAGAACGGGGGCGGCCCCGACGTCGCTTCTCCTGTCGAGCGCAGATGCTCCATGATCGAACGGGTCGCCAGGGCGGTGCCGATCATGTCGGTGGTAAAGACTTTGGCGGTCGGCGAGATGACTTCCGCTCCATTCTCCAGACAGCGACCTGCCAGCGGGATGTCATTAGTGATGACGACGTCGCCGTTACTGGCGCGCTCGGCGATCCAGTCGTCGGCGACATCGGGGCCTGCGTCCACCAACACGAAATTGATGCCCGGTTCACGTGGTGTGCGGATGAAGGAATTGGCGACGACGTGAACATCAAGGCCGACGCGGCGCGCGACCTTGTAGCACTCCTCCTTCACAGGGCAGGCGTCGGCGTCGATGAAGAGGGCTGACCGGTGGGGCATGTGGGCTGGGTAGGCCGGACGCGCTGCACGTGTCCAGCCTTGCGGGTCAGTCCGCGAGCGGTAGCCAAACTTCGAAGCCGCCTTCGCCGGTTATCGGATTGAAACTGGACGGGTAGAATTCCAGCATCTGTACGGGGCTTTCTGCGGGCGCCCCATGATTATTGCGGAAGCGTGCGGATTAATTATCCGAGAGCCGGGGAACGTGCAGCGATCACTGTGCATTGGTCTTTCGAATGACCAAGCCGGCTCTGCCGGCCCTGCCAAGGATGAGAGATGAGACTGACCTCAACCCTGCTTGCTGCATCCTGCGTGTTTGTGCTCGGCGCGTGCGGGGAGGGCGGCGAAGCACTCCGCGAAGATGCCGCTGCCGCCAACGGCATGTACGACACCGTTCAGCCCGATCTCAGCGGCGCTGAAGACCAGAATTCGATTGCTGTCGGTTCGGCGTTGGAGCCGGCGCCGCTGCCGGACGCCATTACCGGGGATATCATCATGATCGCCAGGAAGTCCGGAGACTTCACTATGTTCATCACGGCGATCGAAGCGGCGGGTCTGGCCGAAACGCTTCAGGGGCCAGGCCCGTTCACCGTCTTTGCGCCGACTGATGACGCATTCGAAGCGATGCCCGATGGCGCGCTAGAGGATCTCTTGCGCCCGGCTAATCGCGAAAAGCTGGCGTCGCTGGTTGAGTACCATGTGCTGCCTGCGCGCGTTACGACCGAAGATATCACTCGCGACATCCCATCGCCGGCCACAGTGCATGGCGACCCACTGGCGTTCGAAGTGACGGCTGACGGCGGGGTGAAGGCGGGGGAGGCGAAAGTAGTCACCGCCGACATCCTGGCCACGAATGGCGTCATGCACATCGTGGACGCGGTTCTGACGCCTGAAGCAGAAGCGTCGATCGCTCCCTGACCGAACATTACAGAATCCGGCGTTGCGCCCGTCCCCCCTGAGTCAGCAACGCCGTTTTGGAGAGCCGTCCGCACGTCCCCTCGCTGCGGGCGGCTTTTCCACGTTCAGGGCGTCACTTCATGTCGGGGATCTTGTCCATCTCGTCGGATATGATCTGCAGCCATTCCGGGTGTTCGGTCTGCAGCGTCATCATCGCAGCGGCCACGCGCGTGCCGGACTGGGTGATTGCGCCCATGTTGGCCATCGCTGCGGCGGTCTTTTCCTGATCCGACATGCGCTCGAACTGGTCCTGCAGGCCTTCCATGTCACGTGCGACGTCGGCGATTTTCTGCGCCGCGCGGCGGGCGTCAGCCTCGGAATTGATGCTTGTGATGGCGTCGGCGATGTCGTCCATGCCGTCGACATAGACTTTCATAGGGCCAGAGGCCTTGGCCGAGCCGTTGCTGTTTGCCATCGATTCAAGCGCGCGCATTGCAGCCGCCGGATCGCTCATGTCGATTTCTTCCGGCTCCGGCTCGCTCGATCCACCGCACGCCGCAAGCCCGATCGCCATGGCAGCGGCGATCACCGCTGATTTTGCTGCAACTCTCATGATCTTCTCCAACACCTTTTGTCGTCGGTGATACTGTCGGCATGCGTTCAGAAGAACAAGTGCCGGAAGCACTGCCATGGCTATTCGGCCACGTGGCGATCCGCTCTCCCGGCGTCATAAGGCGGCAGCCCCTGTGACGCCTTCAGGCCCTGTATGGACTCGCAATGCGCGCGGGCCTGATTCAAGGGGACGGCGCCAGTCGCCAGCTGGCGCTCCAGCGACAGGATGAGCGCAGCCGGGTTGTTCGTTCCCGCAAATACAGCGGTTCGCAGTTGTTCGACGGCCAGATCCAGACCTGGGTCGCCGTTTGTATGGTTCGACGCCTCTGTGATGAAGGGAAGAGCGTCAGCGAACTTCCTCTCGGTGATCAGATCCCGCGCCTGCGTGAACGGTATGGCGAATTGGCCCGAAACCTTCTTGCCTGCGTCGGAATTTGCGCCGGCATTTCCCCGCATGACGGTGGCGGCCGAAGCGTCTGCCATGCATTCCAGAATGCTGGCCTCGACCGTTTCTGGCGTCGGCAGATTTGGCGGGACCAGATCATCCGTTGGCTGATTTGCCGCCGCTTGACGGCGTTCCCGCTCCGCGAGTTCGCGCTTTTCCGCCTCCGATAGTGGCGGATCGACAATCGCGGCGCGTCCGTCGTCGATAGTCTTTCGCTCAGGAATCCACGATTTCGGCGCATCCGGCGGCGGCTTGACCTGCCCCATGGCGGCGGCATTCGTCATCATCGCGCCAGACAGCGCAGCTGCTGTTAGAACCCGCCCCAACCTCGCCATTCCCGCCTCTCGATCGGCTGCCACACCAGCGATTTCTGGACACTAGCACGTATCCGCGAGCGAACGAACTTGCCCTTTACGGCATTCCCATGCAGCACTACCGGTAAGGAAGAGACGCCAAAGATGCGCTCAACGGGAGGTTTTCATGGATGAATCGCCAGCGGCGGACGAACAGGCTGCGCTAAAGAAGGGAAACAGCCAGGCCATGGTGGTCGGGGCGTCCAGCCTTGGCACCATGTTCGAATGGTATGACTTTTTCCTTTATGGCTCGCTGGCCGGCTATATCGGTTCGCACTTCTTTCCGGAAAGCCTGAACGAATCCACCCGGTTCATTCTCGCTCTGGCGACGTTTGCTGCAGGTTTCATCGTTCGTCCCTTTGGCGCGCTGGTCTTTGGCCGCGTCGGCGACGTTGTGGGCCGCAAGAACACCTTCCTTGTCACTATGATCATCATGGGCGCTGCGACTTTCGCGGTCGGTCTGTTGCCCGGTTACGATGTGCTGGGTGTCTTCGCTCCTATCATTCTCGTCGGCCTGCGCGTCCTGCAGGGCCTTGCGATCGGCGGGGAGTACGGTGGCGCTGCCATCTATATCGCCGAGCACGCGCATCCCGAAAAACGCGGATTTGCTACGTCGTGGTTGCAGACGACCGCGACCATCGGGCTGTTCATCTCGCTGATGATCATCCTCGGCACGCGTAGCTTCATGGGGGTTGAAGAATTCTCCGATTGGGGCTGGCGGATTCCGTTCCTGCTGTCGATCTTCCTTCTGGCGATTTCGATCTGGATCCGTCTCCAGCTTAACGAAAGCCCGGTCTTCCAGAACATGAAAGAAGAGGCGGCGATCTCCAAGGCGCCTTGGGCGGAGGCCTTCGGCAAGTGGAAGAACCTGAAACTGGTGCTCATCGCCCTGTTTGGCTGCGTCGCCGGTCAAGCGGTGATCTGGTATTCCGGTACGCTCTACGGGCTGTATTTCCTTCAGCGTTTTCTCAAGGTCGACGGATTTACCGCTGAATGGCTGGTTGCGATTGCGCTGCTGATCGGTACGCCTTCCTTCATCTTCTTCGGGTGGTTGTCCGACAGGGTGGGGCGCAGGCCGCTGGTGCTTGCGGGCCTGTTCTTCCCGGTCTTCCTCTATTTCCCGATGTTCAACCTGTTGCAGGATGCGGCGAACCCCGCGCTGTCGGAGGCACGTCAGAACGCGCCGATCGTGGTGCATGCGGATCCGGCTACCTGCTCGTTCCAGTTCGATCCGGTCGGGCAGACGAGGTTCGACAGCAATACCTGCGATGTCGCGAAGTCCTATCTCGCCAATTCCGGCCTGCCTTACGACAATGAGGAACTGGCGACGGGCGAGGCGGCATGGGTGACCGTCGGCGGTCAGCGCTTCGACGTTCCTCCGGTCGAGGGCATGGATGACGCCGAGCGGGCCAGTGCGGTCGCTGATTTCAACCAGACTCTCGGCGCGGAGATCGCCTCGGCGGGCTATCCTGCAGAAGCGGCGCGCGACGAGATCAATGTCTGGCTGGTCGTGCTGATCATTGTGCTGACGCAGGTCTTCACGGCGATGATCTACGGCCCGCTTGCGGCCATGCTGGTGGAGCTGTTCCCGGCCAGGGTGCGCTATACGTCAATGTCGCTGCCGTATCACATCGGTAATGGCTGGTTCGGCGGCTTCCTGCCGACGACGGCGTTCGCCATCGTTGCGGCGACTGGAAACATCTTCTCCGGGATCTGGTATCCGGTGATTATCGCCGGCATGACGTTTGTGGTGGCGTTCTTCTTCCTGCCTGAAACGCGCGGGCGGGATATTGGTCACGCCGCCGATGCCGCCAAGCACGACTGAGACCATAAACAATTCAGGGCCGTCGCATGACGGCCCTGATGGTCCTGGGTTTCAGTTTTGAATTAGAGCAATGCCGAGGTCAGGCCTGCGCGCTTCTGCGCTTGAACTTCTTTGTCCAGTTCCAAACTTGCTGGAGGCTCTCCTCGTTCGGTGCATCCGTCGCGCTTCGGGGAATGTGGATGTCGTTCATTTTTGGGCGTAGGGCCCGGATCAGATCTTCTTCGACGACCCGACGTTCCGCCTCGGACTTGATTTCTTTCACGTGCTGTTCTGTCGCCCCGTGCACCCACCAAGCCGAGCCCCATTTTTCATGGCCCAGCAGGCGGTCTTTCAGGTTGGCGGCCTTGCCGACGTAAAGCGGCTCCAGAAAAAAGGCCCAGCGCCGGCGCACGAAGATGTAGATCCCGCCGCTATCGTCGGGCAGGCCATGCTTGGTCAGTACTGTCTTGAACAGGTAACGCTGGCCCGAATATCCGCGCCAGCTATGCAATCCGAAGAACATCATCGCGAATCCCTCCCGTGGGGTCTCGTCTGGCCGATGAACTTCCGATTACGGTGGTTAATGACTTGCTAATGCTGGTCTCGGCATCCTCGTGGCGAGGCCGGAACGGAAAGGGCTTCGGACATGCTGGTCGATAACCTGGTCGCGGCGACGGCAATGGTGCTGTCGACCATTCTGGTTCACTTCCTGGGCCTTTCGGCCCTGATCGCTTTGATGCGATCAACCTTCGTTGGACGCCTCAATCACGAACGGGCGATCCACAGCGCCGTCATCATCGTGCTGGTGGTGGTCTCCATCGCGGGCCTTCACACCCTGGAAATCTGGATGTTCGCCGGGCTCTATCTCTGGCTGGGCCTGTTTGACGGGAACCTGATGGACGCAGTCTATTTCTCTGCTTCGACCTTCTCAACGGTCGGCTTCGGGGACCTCGTCCTGCCTGACAAATGGCGCTTGTTAGCTGCGACCGAAGGCGCACACGGATTCCTGCTTATCGGCTGGTCGACCGCGTTCATGGTTACCGTCACCGCCAAAATGGGGCTTCTGGAAGCCCGCCTCGACGGACGAAGCCGTTCGAGCGATCCACACCGGCGCGAAGGGCCTTGACCTTGGCCCGCCAATCGTCAGTTTGCCGTCACATTTTCAGTAGGGCTGTCCGGGGTCGTTGATGTTCTCCAAGATTTTGATCGCCAACCGTGGCGAAATCGCATGCCGGGTGATCCGCACCTGCAAGCGCTTGGGAGTGAAGACCGTCGTTGTCTATTCGGAGGCCGATGCTGGCTCGATGGCCGTGGAAATGGCCGATGAGGCCGTGTTCATAGGCGGATCGCCCGCCGCCGAAAGCTATCTGGTCCAGGATAAGATCATTGCCGCTGTTCGTGAGACTGGCGCGGAGGCTGTACATCCGGGCTTCGGATTTCTTTCGGAGAACCCCGAATTCGCCAAACGCCTCGCGAAGGAAAAGATCGTTTTCATCGGTCCCAATCCCAAGGCGATCGAGGCGATGGGCGACAAGATCACCTCAAAGAAGTTTGCCGCCGAAGCCGGCGTCAACACCGTCCCGGGTCATATGGACCTGATCGAGGACGCCAAGGAAGCAGTGAAGATCTCCAAGTCGATTGGCTATCCTGTCATGATCAAGGCGTCCGCGGGCGGCGGCGGCAAGGGGATGCGCATCGCCTGGAACGACAAGGAGGCCGAGGAGGGTTTTGATGGCGCCAAGGCCGAGGCCATCGCCTCGTTCGGCGACGACCGTATCTTCATCGAGAAGTTCGTCGACCAGCCGCGCCACATCGAGATCCAGGTCCTCGGCGACAAGCACGGCAACTGCATCTATCTCAACGAACGCGAATGCTCGATTCAGCGCCGCAACCAGAAGGTCGTTGAAGAGGCGCCGTCGCCATTCCTTGATGCGAAGACTCGCGAGGCCATGGGCGCGCAGTCGATCGCGCTGGCCAAGGCTGTGGATTATGACAGCGCCGGCACGGTCGAGTTTATCGTCGACGGCGACCGCAATTTCTATTTCCTGGAAATGAACACCCGTCTGCAGGTCGAACACCCGGTCACCGAAATGACCACCGGCGTCGACCTCGTCGAACAGATGCTGCTCGTAGCCTACGGTGAAAAGCTCAAGCTCAAGCAGAAGGACATCGGCATCGACGGCTGGGCGGTGGAGACCCGCATCTACGCCGAAGACCCCTACCGCAACTTCCTGCCCTCCATCGGCCGCCTGCGCCGCATGCGTTTCCCGGCCGAAGGCAAGCTCGATAAGGGCGAGGTCCGCATCGACACCGGCGTGCGCGAGGGCGATGAAATCTCGATGTTCTACGATCCGATGATCGCCAAGCTGATCACGCACGGAAAGGATCGCGACGCCGCCATCGACACCCACGTCAAGGCGCTCGAACGTCTTGAAGTGGAAGGCATCCAGGACAACTCGCCCTTCCTCGCCGCCGTCTTGAACCAGAAGCGCTTTCGCTCCGGCAAGATCACCACCAACTACATCAAGGAAGAATTCCCGGATGGCTTTGCAGGCGCCGATATGTCCGAGAAGGACGAGCGCCTCATGGTCGCCGCAGCCGCGTTTGCGCATGGCGTTCAGGCCCGGCGCGTGTCCGGCATTTCCGGTCGCGCTGAGCCAATTCGCCCGCCACGCACCCAGTGGGTCGCTTTGATTTCCGGTAAGGCGATTGCAATCAAGCTTGAGCTGGGTGATGGCGGCGCTGACGTCCATTTTGACGATGCGGGCAAGACCCTGCACATCAAGACTGACTGGACGCCCGGCTCGGGATTGATGGAAGGAACGTTCGACAAGGGCGACTTCGCGCTTACGCTCAAAGCCACTGATGAGGGGTTCATTGTCGAGCGTCTCGGCGCCACGGCGCGGGTCATCATCTGCACCCCGGCTACCGCCGAGCTCCATGCCCGCTTGCCAGAGAAGGAGAAGCCGGACACGTCCAAGCTGATCATGAGCCCGATGCCTGGCCTGATGGTTTCTGTTGACGTCGCGGTCGGTCAGGAAGTCAAATCCGGCGAAGCCGTCTGCATCGTCGAAGCCATGAAGATGCAGAACATCATCCGCGCCGAAGCCGACGGCGTCGTCGCCAAGGTCAATGTCGGCGCAGGGGATTCCGTTGCGGCCGACGAGGTGCTGGTGGAGTTTGCTTAGCCGTTCGTCCGGCTGAGCGCGTTTCTGCCCATCCTGCCTCTTTGGGATGGAGGCGTTATGTTGGGCTGATCAAACACGGTGTTTCTCCGTATAGGGAGAGTGAGTTGGGATTGGGGAAGTTGGAGCTAGCCATGGTCAGGACTGTCGCTGCGGTCGCTGCTTCTATCGCTCTTGCAGGTTGTGCGACACAGGCTCAGCCACCCGCGACCACCGCTCCAGCCTCCCCCACGGTCGAACAACTCCCTCAAGCGCCGCTCAGCGCCGCTATGGCCGAAGTGTTTGACGGCAAGGCGCTGCGCGTCATCCTGTGTGGCACCTCCTCACCACTGCCTGATCCTGATCGCGCCAACGCCTGCACCATCGTCGTTGCGGGCGATAAGGCCTACGTCATCGACACCGGCCCGGAGAGCTGGGAACCGATCGCGCGTATGGGATTTCCCGGCGAAAGGATCGCGGGCGTGTTTCTTACCCATTTCCACTCAGATCATATCGGCGCGCTCGGCCAGTTCCGCATGCAGACGATGGTCGCCGGCCGCCGGTCGATGCTTCCCGTTTACGGCCCGCAGGGCGTTACGCGGATTGTCGATGGCTTCAACATGGCGTTTGAAGATGATGCTCAGTTGCGCTTTGCTCACCATGGCGACGGCATCATCGACCTTGCCGCCTCGCCGATGATCGCCAAGCCGTTCGGCGCGAGCTTCCAGGGAGAGCTGACGGAAGAAGAAGTCGTCCTTAGCGATGGCGACCTCACCGTCACGGCGTTTGAGGTCGACCACGATCCGGTCCGCCCCGCCGTGGGTTACCGCTTCGACTGGAAGGGCCGCTCGGTCGTCATATCCGGCGATCTGGCCATGTCCGAAAACATCGTTGAGAACGCGCAAGGCGCTGACGTCCTCGTTTCGGAGTCCATCGCCAACAACTTGATCGCGCTCGGCGCGCGACAAGCGCAGGCGCAGAACAATCCGCGCGCCGCCAAAATTCTCAGCGACATTCCCGATTATCACGCCAGCCCGGTCGAAGCCGCGGAGATGGCCAACGCCGCCGGCGTGAGCCTGCTGGTCTTCACCCACCACATCCCATCCGCGCAGGTCTCCAGCCCGCTCTACTTCGCTGGCGTCAACGACGTGCGTCCGGCCGATCAATGGGTCGCCGGTTACGACGGATTCCGTATCGATCTGCCTGAGGGTTCAGGCGAAGTGTTTCAGTCTGAACTGCTTCCGCGGCCATAGGCGCCCCGCAATGAACGCGACGCGTGCCTGGCATGGCTGGCGCCGTTGTGTCGCTTTACGCAGGGGTTCGTGCAGTCGGTGAGTGGCTTGCCTCACGTGGTCTGTCACGCGTGCGCGAAAATCGTCCGCGTACCCCAATGAGGTGAATCTCGTGTCGCGGTTGCTGCGTAGCCGTTAGGTTGCTCCACTGTAACGATCATTCGCTTGTTGCGTCTGGCCGCTCTCCGGTTCTTCCGGGTGGGATGGCAAACAGTTCGCATGATTTGGGCGACTTCCGTCGAGCAGCGTGCCTGCTCAAAGAACAGCTAGTGCGGGTATTGCGTAGGGTCGCCTGCGTGCCGGCATGCCGAGCCAGGGACCTGTCATGGCTACTGACAGCCGACCAGTAAAGCAGAAGTCCTCCCACGTTCCCAGTGTAGCTCCATCCCTCAGCGCTCGTCGCACAGATATCGACTGGCTTCGCATCATCGCGATGTTCCTGCTGATCGTCACCCACACCAGCTTCCTCTACAAAAACGGCTGGCGGATGCAGAGTTCGCACGGCGGGGAATGGGGCGATATCGCTGTAATGGTGATGGCTCCGTGGCGGATGAGCCTGATCTTCCTGATCGGTGGGGTCGCGACACGGTTTTTACTGACCAAGTTCGATTTTGCTGACTTCGCGACCAATCGTCTTCATCGACTGATCCTGCCGTTCATCGTCTCGATCATTCTGATCATTCCACCGATGAATTACGTGCGCCTCGACAATCTCGGTATGCCCGAGATGTCCTATCTCGAGTTCCTGTCGACCAAATGGCGCGCCTATAACCAGATGTTCGGCGTGTGGCTACCGGACTTCGGTCCGTCATGGTTCCTGCCGTATCTCTTCAGCTTTGCGCTCGCCGCAGCGATTGTCTGGAATTTCGCACGACCTGTATTCACGCGGATAGAACGGGCCGTGGGTGTCGCGCCGATCGCTGTTCTCCTTCTTACAGTTTCGATCACCTACATGTTCTCGGACCACGGCATGCTGCTGCGCCTTGGCTGGCAAGAGAGTACGATCCGCGACCTGATGGACGCGATGCGGTTTTTCCCGATCTTTCTGATCGGCCTGTTCGTAGCCAAGTCGGACTCGTTCTGGCAGCGCCTGCAGGATGTTCGCTACATGCTGTGGCTTGCTGCGCCGATTCTTCTGATCACGACGCTCATCGCGACTGCCCAGCGCATCCAGTATGATCTGGGTGAGGGGCCAAACTGGATCTACATCATGCTTGGCGCGCCAGGCCTCTACTCTGGCGTCATGATCTTTTCGATCCTTGCTGCTGGCGCGCGCTGGCTGACCAAGCCGTCTCCGGCGCTCCACTATTTCAACGATGCGATCCTGCCCGTGTACCTATTGCACCAGACCGTTATCGTTCTGGTGGCGGATCGCCTGCTTGACATTCACCTGCCGCTGGCGCTCGAATTCTTCGTGATCTTCTGCGCCGCACTCGCGCTGCCGCTGGCGATCCACCATTTCCTTATTCGACCGTTTCCGCCGGTCAGACTGGCGTTTGGGCTGCGTCCTCACCCGCGCGGAGCCCAGCCGAAAGCGGCCAAGGAAGAACGGGCGAAGGACGGTTCAAGGTCCGGCGCCGCTGTTCCCAAGGCGGGCGGATAGGATCAGGGCTTAGCCGATCTCCAGCGGTGCTGCGGGTTCCACTCCCCCGAACCCACGCACGAACATCTTCTTCATAGCGACATCGACTTCAGACATGGGAACCGGCCAGCCCAAGTCTTCCAGGCTGGTGACGCCATAGCGCTTATCGGTGACCCCGCATGGAGTAATGCCGTCGAAATGGGCGAGATCGGGATCCACATTGAGGCTGATCCCGTGAAATGAAACCCAACGCCTAAGGCGGACACCGATGGCCGCGATCTTGTCTTCTCGCGTTTCTCCTCCGGGGTGTGTGCGATCGACCCAGACGCCGACGCGGCCATCCCGCCGCTCGCCCTTGATGTTGAACTCGCCCAAAGTGTCGATCACCCACTGCTCGAGCTTGCAGACAAAGGCGCGCACATCGCGCCCACGCCGGGTCAGGTCCAACATCACATAAGCCACGCGTTGACCGGGGCCATGATAGGTCACTTGCCCGCCACGGGTCGTTTCGAAGACCGGGAAGCGATTCGGGTCGAGAACGTCGCCATCCTTCGCGCTTGCGCCTTTGGTATAGAGGGGAGGGTGCTCCACCAGCCACACCAACTCATCCTCCAGCCCCCCTGCGATCGCCGTGGCGCGGGCCTCCATGACGTCAACGGCGGCGTCATAGGGCGTCAGCCCGGGCTGGATGATCCATTGGGTCGGCATCTTAACTCTCAGGCAAGGCGAATTGCCCCATTATGCAGGGCTGTAGTGCGTATTTGGAGTGTCTTTCGTGGATTCCCAGCTCGGCGCAGTCGAGGTCCAGATCACCGTCCTTCTGGGCCGGTCGAATATGCCTATGCAGCAATTGTTGCGAATGGGCAGGGGGGCGGTGATTCAGCTTGATACTCAGGAACATGACGAAGTCTGGATTCTCGCCAACAATCACCCCATCGCCAAGGGTGATCTGGTGATCGAGGGCGATCGGGTGCAGGTCAACATTACCCGCGCTGCGCCCGTGGAAGACTATTTCGCAGGTTCCGCCTGACCGCTCCAGACTGGTTTTCTTTACTTTTTCCGCCCTTCACAAACGGGCCTTAGAAGGTATATGTGCGCGCTTGCCAAGGCTTGCGGTCGTGGCGGAATTGGTAGACGCGCAGCGTTGAGGTCGCTGTGGGGCAACCCGTGGAAGTTCGAGTCTTCTCGACCGCACCAGCAAATCCGTTTTCCACCGTCTGAAGGGACGCCGATAAGGCCAAAGGGAGCTCATAATGACTGACGCCCCTGATCCCACAGCGGAAAACCAAGACCACGACAACGATACTGTCGAAACTCCGCCGGTTATCACGCCGCAACTGATTGCTCAGGTAGTCGGCGCTGTTGGCGATCGCGACCTGCATGCGGTTCGTCGGACGGTCGAAGAGCTTCACCCCGCTGACGCAGCCGACCTTCTTGAGCAGCTGCCACCCGACGCCTTCAGGGGCGCAATCGAGCTGCTCGACCAGCATTTGCCCGGAGAGACGGTTACCGAACTGGCTGATGATGTCAGGGCGGACGCGCTGGACATCCTGTCTGACAGCGGCATCGCCGCGATGACCGAAAAGCTGGACTCGGACGACGCCAGCTTCATTCTCAACGACCTCGATGAAGACCGTCGCGCCGACATCCTCGCCAAGGTTTCCGCCACCGACCGGGCGGCGATCGAAACATCGCTGTCGTTCGATGAGGAATCCGCCGGCCGTCTGATGCAGCGCGACTTTGTCGCCGCACCGGTTTTCTGGACTGTGGGACAGACGATCGATCACCTTCGTTCGGTGGATGAAGAAGATCTGCCGGATACGTTCTTCGATATCTATGCCGTCGATCCGGGCTTCCGTCTTCAGGGAACGGTTTCACTATCCACCATCCTGCGTTCATCGCGCGAAACCACTCTGCGCGAGTTGATGAAGGACGCAGCGGTCTCGATCCGGCCTGAGATGGACCAGGAAGAAGTCGCCTACGTCTTCCAGCAATACAACCTCGCTTCTGCTCCGGTTGTTGATGAAGCCGGGCGGCTGACCGGTATGATTACCGTTGATGACATGGTCGACGTTATCCAGGAAGAGAACCGGGAAGACCTGCTTGCCCTGTCGGGTGTGTCTGAGGCCGGTGTTAACCAGTCCGTATTCTCTGCGGTCAGAGCCCGCCTGCCATGGTTGGCTGCGACGCTGGTCGCGGCGTTTCTGGCATCAACCGTTGTCGCCTTCTTTGAAACCACGATCGACCGGATTGTCGCGCTCGCCATCCTGATGCCAGTCGTCGCCGGACTGTGCGGGAATGCAGGCTCACAGAGCCTTGCGGTCGCTGTTCGTGCGATCGCTGAGCGTGACATGGAAGGGCCGCTAGTCGCGCGTGCTATTCGTCGTGAGGCGCTGACGGCGCTGGCCAATGGCGCAATCATCGCAATCCTGTCGGCTCTGGTTACCTGGGTCTGGTTCAACGATGTGATGCTCGGCGTCGTAATTGGCGCCGCTCTGTTGTTTACCTTCGTCTGGGCCGGACTTGTGGGCATTGTCGCGCCTCTGGTCCTCAAGCGCATGGGGGTCGACCCGGCGGTAGCTTCCGGCGTCTTCGTGCTGACTTCGATTGACCTGATGGGTTTCTTTGTATTCCTCGGTCTTGCGACGATTATCCTTCTCTGACGACATTGGCGTCGCGATTGCACCGCCTAGGCGAGTGACGGCGCCGCGTGTGCCAGTTCGGACCATCAGATGACGGAACAGATGCGCACATCAAGCGCGGGTCTGGATTTGATCCGCAGCTTTGAGGGGTTTCGTGAAACCTCCGTTCGCCTGCCCGACGGCCGCTGGACCGTGGGGTACGGACACGTGCGCACTGCGCGCGAGGGTATCCGCATTAGTGAATCCGACGCGCTGGAATTGTTGGCGCATGATCTCAAGCCAATCGAAGATGGTCTTCGCGCATTGCTCTATGCGCCGGTTAACCAGAACCAGTTCGATGCAATGGCGTCGCTTGCATTCAATATTTCGCTTGGCCAGTTCAAAGAAAGCGACGTTCTGCAGGCGATCAATGCGGGCGACGAGATTGCAGCCGCCGCCGGGTTTGACGGTTGGCGGAAGGCGCGGGTCAACGGACGCATGATTATTGTGGATGCGCTTGTTCGCCGGCGGGCCGCGGAGAAGGCGCTATTCCTGGAGCCCACGGGCGCACGGCCGTCGGCCCCGACGCCGATCGTTACCCCGGTCTACGATCGAGGTTCTCCGGCGGCTGTAGTCCGGGAGATACAAGGGACCGAACCCTACAATCCTGAAGTTGACGATGAGGCTGATGTCGACGACGCGGTGCCAGTTGAACAGGCTGCGCCAGATATCGCACGCGCCGTCGCCGACCTCGCAGGTCGACTGGACAGCATTGGCAAGACATCGCCGAGCGATCGTGGCCAGACCTCCGCGCCCGCGAGCATTGCGGCTCAACGACTCTCGAGAATTCTTGCGAGGGTCGAGGGCGAAACGACGGCAGGCTCCCTTGGTGCGAAGACGCAGCAAGCGGCGGGTCACAGCGCTGGCCGTCCGGTCGCTACGGCATATGAAGTCCCTCAGGATCTGCCGGACTTCAACGGTGGCCCAACCCAATCAAATTTCAGCGGCAAACCTGTCGCCATTGATGACACCGAGATCGTGGCGCCTGCGGGATCGGTTGATGATGTTTTCGCGGCCGCGCTTGAACAGGAAAGGCTGGTCAATCAACGTCAGAACGGCGTCTCACCAGGCGCGCGACGCATCTGGGCGCTGGCGCCGTGGTTTGCGATCGCGATCCTGTGTGCGCTTGGTCTTGGCGTCGCCGTCGTCGAGAGCGCCGCGCAGCGGCCGGATGACAATCTGCTCGGCGGTGCGGCTCCGACGATGATCGCGGTGTTTGGGCTTCTGCTGGCGATGAGCGGTTATTACATCGTCTCGAGGCTGTCGGACGAGGATTAGTCGAGGATCACAGGTCGTACTTGGCCACCAACAGTATCGACAATGTCACAACCATCAGAACGACCAGCGGCAGGCCAGCGCGCACGTAATCCTTGAAGCGGTAACCTCCCGCCGACATGATCAGGATGTTGGTCTGGTAGGCGATCGGGGTTGCGTAGCAGAGGTTGCAGCCGAACAGGACGGCGAGCACAAGCGGCTCCGGGGCTACGCCCAATTGCTCAGCAACGCTCACGGCGATCGGCGTGCCAACAGCGGCGGCGGCTGTGTTGGACGAGAAGTTTGTCACCAGGGCGGCAAAGGACATGACGGCGGCCAGAGCGACCGCCGGCGGGACAGGTTCAAGGCCGATCGCCAACGCCTGACCTAGCCAGGCGGCTGCACCCGTTTCGAGCATCGCGCGGCCCAGTGCGATACTTGCGGCGACAAGAACGATCACCTCAGCGTTTAGCGCGCGGCCGACACGGTCGAATTTGACACAGCCGGTTACGATCATGGCTATGGTTCCGGCGAGTGCTGCAACCGAGATCGGAACAATGCGCAGCGCAGCAAGAGTCACAACTGTGGCGACGATGGCGATGGCTGCTGGGGCTCTTACGGTGCGGGGAATTTCTGATGCGCCTTCGAGCACCATCGCGCCCTGATCGACTTGCAGGTGTTTCAGGCGGTCCGGCGCGCCTTGAATGAGCAGGACGTCGCCGACTTCAAGGCGCTCATCGTTGGTATCGAGAACTTCGTGGTGGAATGTGCGGTCCGGCCGGAAGATCCCGATCACAGCGGCGGCATACCGCTCAGCGATCTGTGCTGAACGTATGGTCTGGCCAAGCAGGCTGGAATCCGCGCCAACGACGACCTCAGCGATGATCTGGTCTTCTCCTGGATCCATCTTGGTGGATCGCATGATGGCAGGGTGGGCCAGCTGTGCTTTCGCACGGTCGGCAGCATGGCGCAGGTCGCTGAGCGAACCTTCGATCTGCACGACGTCGCCGGGCTGCAACCGGATAGTTGGGTTCGATCGGCGGAAGTGTGTGTAGCGCCGCGTGGCGCCAAATACTTCCGGCCCTTCGCCTATCCGCTCGCGGAGTTCGCTCAGAGTCATGTCGATAACAGAAGAGCCGTGATCTATGAACAGGGAGCCGGAAAAACGACGCGGCGATTCTTCCGCAACCGAGTTATACGCCGGAAGCAGTCGCGGCATGATCAGCCAGAGATAGGGAAGGGCGACCAGTCCTGCGGCTAACGCGACGTCTGCGAATTCGAATATCCCGAAACGTTCAAGCCCCAGATTGTCGCTCGCCAAAGATACGACCAGCAGGTTCGTAGACGTACCGATCGTCGTCGCCATCCCGCCAATCAGAATTGCGAAGTTCATAGGCATCAAGGTGCGCGAGGCCGGATAGCCGGTTCGGGCCGCCAGGTTGAGCAACAGGGGCATCGACAGGACGAGAACTGGCGTGTCGTTGACGAACATCGACAGGATCGCCACCAGCACCAATGACACGAGCATGCCAACCGGGGTCGAATAACTCCACAATCGAACCAGCAATTGCGACGCAGGTTCAAGCGCGCCTGTGGTCACCAGGCCTCTGCCGAGAATCATCAGCGCGCAGATTGTAATCAGCGCCTCGTGGCCGAAACCGCCGAAGGCGATCTCCATGCCGTTCCGGCCCTCAAGCGGGAAGAAGTAGAAGCCCAGAGCCAGCAACGCGATGAGGACGAGACAAATGACCTCCACGCGCAACCGGCCCTGCGCAAACAGGACAAACGTGCCTATGGCGAGGAAAATGACGGCTATGGCGTGGGGTGAGGGCATGTCCTGTTGTCTTTCACCCGTCCGCCTTCAAACCGACTCGTTCGGCCGCCCTGGCCGGGAAGCTCCATCTTTTTGAGTAGACCAGATTTTGCCCGTGGTGGAGCCGATTCGGTTCAGAAAATCACTCGTGTCGTGTCAGCCAGGGCCATGGCGGAAATCTAGCTGGTCTCCGCCCAGGAGCCCGCGCCGGAGACAATAGCGCCGAGTTCTCCGTTGGAGTCATTCAGGGCGCGAACCATCTCGCTGTAACCCGCCTCGACAGCGACATCGTAGGACTTCCAGTCACGCAGTTCGATCCCTTCAAGGTGGGGGGTCACCAACACGTCGGTCAGTCCCCGGTGCGCCAGCGGGTTAACCGAAACAGTCGCGGCGCGCATCAGCAAGTTTGCGATAGGCGGTGCGGAACTCAGGCCATTGGAGAAGGTCCAGCCGAAGAAGTTTGGCGGATCGGTAAATTCGTCTGCCGACAGGCCCTGCGGCGCCTGCGCAACGTCAACACCTATGATGCGGCCGCGGTGCAGGTCGCGCATAACGTCCACCGGAAAGTTGTTGAGCACTGCTCCGTCCACCAACACTTGGTTGTCGACCACGATTGGCGGGAGGATGCCGGGCAAGGAAATGCTTGCGCGAAGCGCGCTCCGCAACATGCCTTCCCGGTGCACACGGAAGGCGCCTTGAGTGAGGTTGGTCGATACGGCGAAGAATGGAATCTCGAGCTCTTCGATAAGGCGATCCTCGAAGTGCTCGCGCAGACGATTGTCGACCCGGTGTCCCTTCACCAACGCAACGACCGGGAGGTGGTAGTCGGACAGGGGGTTCGATTCCACGAAAGCCTTGCGGATACGCCGGTCAATCTCATCGTCATCCCAACCGCTGGCGACACAGGCGGCGACAACGGCGCCCATTGAGGCGCCGCCTATGAAGTCGATTGGACAATTCATCTCCCGAAGTGCGCGGATCGCGCCAATATGGGCGTATGCGCGCGCGCCGCCGCCTGAGAGTACGAGGCCGACTGAGCGCCCGGCCATGATCCGGGCCATGCGTCGCGAATCCTGGCGGTCCATCCCATCCCAGTGGAAGACGCGCGCGGCCCCGGCGGCGGATTTCCACTCCAGCGTTTCTGCGGCCTTTCGGGCGCCACGATGATGGAGAAGCACCACGTCCACAAGGCGGAACTGCCGGGCCGGGGATGGGTCGTCAGGCAGAAGCGGAGTTGACGGACGGGCGTCATTGCGCGCGAACAGCCAAAGCCGGTCGGCAAAGCGCTGCACCAGCTTGTACCACGGCGTGTTGCCGATGCTGGACAACATCATGACGATGTCGTTGCGCGCTTCCAGTTCGTCGAAGTATCCAAGCGGCATGCCGACCGCTTCTTCACCGACGATCGCGGTGCGCAGCCCCATAGCCTGCAGCTCGCTTGCCAACGCCTTGGCGCGCAGCTTCAAATCGATTGTCGGCGAGGTTGATAACAAGCCGAATACACGTGGTTCTGAAGCCCGCGCGGTTCGACGGCGCGCCTGGCGCAATCGAACCATGATGACTCGCGTCAGTCGTTCCAGGATGCGAGGATCGGATTTGACCAGCTGCATGAAGCCCGGGCGAGAAATTGAGATCACCTCGGAATCACGCAATGCGTAGACTGAGCGTTCGTGCGGCTCGCCGGCAATCATGGCCATTTCGCCGACTGGTTCGCCGGCGCGAATGTGACCTACCAATTCTGGCGCGCCGCTGGAGTTTTGACGAAATGCGCCAAGCGAGCCGGAGAGCACGAAGTAGATCTCTTCGGATGACTCACCCACGTCGAACAGTTTCCACCCGCCGGGTATGGAGAACCAGCGGACTTCCTTTTCCGCCGCCTTGAGCGCGCGTGCTGGCGCGTCCCGGACAAAGGGGATCTGCTTGAGACGAGGGGTTACGCCGTCCACCCCGTTCTCGGATTTGCCCTTCAGGCGGAACGCCATGCGGCTGTCATCTCCTGTTGAGTCGGCTCGGTGCGCCGACATCGATTCTGTCATACACTTGGTAGGCTCTGGCATATATTGCATGCAAGATATGCGCGCATCCGTCTGTTCACCCGCAGCCTGGCGGGTAAACGCATGCTCCCTGACGAGCCAACTGAACGAGGAAAACCAATATGTCCTCCTACAAGACGATCGAACTGGACGTTTCCCGGGCTGGAGTTGCTGTCCTTCGGCTGAATCGCCCGGGCAAGCAGAATGCGCTTAACGCAGAGGTCATCGCCGAGCTTGTCGATGCGATGGAGGTTCTGGCGAAGACGCCGGAAGTCAGGGTCATCCTGTTGCGAGGCCGCGGTGAGATTTTCTCGGCGGGGGCTGACATCGAATGGATGCGGGCGGCGACGGACTACACCGCCCATGAAAATGAGGAAGACGCGCTTGCTGCCGCGGAGATGCTGCGCAGGCTGCGTGAGATGCCCCAGTTGACGATCGCCCTGGCTCAGGGCGCCGCCAGGGGCGGCGGCATTGGTCTGCTCGCGGCTTGCGATGTGTGTGTTGCGATGAAGTCGACAATGTTTGCGATGGCCGAAGTGCAGATGGGGATCATGCCAGCGACCATCGCGCCATTTGTGATCGACGCGATTGGGCCGCGATGGATGCGCGCCCTGGCGACGACGGGCGAAAGTTTTGACGGCGCCTTCGCGCATCAGATTGGGCTGGTGCAGTATGTCGTTGCTGATGAAAACGAAATGGACCAGATGGTCGAGCATCTTACGTCTCTCGCGTTCAAGGCCTCGCCAGCTGCGATCGCAGCGACAAAGGACCTGATCGATGCGGTTGTCGGCGAGCCGATCGACGCCGGCCTTGGAAAGCTAACGGCGAAACGGCTTGCACACATCAGGGTCAGCCAGCACGGCCGAGAGGGACTGTCCGCTTTCCTTGAAGGGCGTAAGCCGGCCTGGGCTGACTGACCTGTTCCAGGGCCAACTGCACTCGTGAGGTCTGTCGGCCAAATCCGGCCACAATCGGACTGGAGCATCAGCCGACGGATAGACTCAATCTCAGGGGACGGTTGGCAATGGCGCCCGGCGCTATGCACCTGTTGTTTCATCTCGTGATGCCCAGCGCGGAATCGCTGGCGGCCGCGCTCGATCTTGTGGAGCCGCCACCGGCGCTTCGTGCGAGCTTCAAGGCGACCCTCTCCAGCCAGACAGCGCAGCGGACGATCCAGTTCGACCCAAACGCCGAGTCAGGCCTGCGTTTTAGGGTGATCGGGCGTGTCGGTCAGGACGAGGAGCTTGATGCGATTGTGGCCGGCTGGCGAGCAGAAGGGCAGGCTGACGTCCGGCTGTTCGCCGATGACTTGCGGCTCAGTCTCGGTTCCGCCCGCGTGTTGAA
>JBHIWT010000044.1:0-20365 GCA_041987265.1 Hyphomonadaceae bacterium | reverse complement strand
GCGGACCTCATGTTCATTTTTCCGGCGCGGCGCTGGTCGGTGTTGCAGGCGCGCTCGGCCGTTTCCTTGAAGGACGCGTAGACTTCCTTGTCACTGGCGCCGGCGGGGTACTCAAACGAAACACGGAACTCATTCTCCGCGACGGCCGGGGCGGCGGCGCCGATCATGGTGGCGGCGGTGATAGTTGCGATGGTGATCTGGCGAAACATGAGCTGTTTTCCTTCCTGAGTTTGTTGGCGGCGATTCGGGTTGCGTTCGCCGTGAGCAAACTCGAGCGCAGATCGTGCTGATGATCCTTCGTTCCGCCTGATGTGGGCCGAATGTTGCGCTGGAGGTTTTCTGAGGAATCTGAGGTCGCTGATTTTGCAGGAGAAAAAATCGACGCAAAATCGTGAATGGGGAAATTCTTCCACGTTCTCGTCTCAATCTGCGGTCAAAGTCGGGACGCTTGTGGGACGGCTAGCGAGGGTCTGACGGCGTCATGGAAGGAGTTCAGGCGGAGAGACCGGCGTCTCGGACGGACAAGCTGGCGATCGGCGCGCACGTGGTGGATCCGCGTGCGAACACGATCACAGGACCCGATGGCGCGCGCAGCGTTGAGCCCAAGATCATGGATGTCCTGCTGGAATTGTGTGACCGGCAGGGCGAGGTGGTCTCGCGCGAGGAATTGATCGACGCCGTCTGGGGCGTTCAGCATGGCGCGGATGAAAGCCTGACGCGGGCGATTTCGCTGTTGCGGAAGGCGTTGGAGGCCGGGCCGAAGGGGCGCCGGGCGATCGAGACGTTTTCCAAACGCGGCTATCGGCTGAACCTGGACGTGCGCCCGGATACAGGCGTCACGGGTCAATCGGCTGCGCGTATTGCGGCGGCGAGGCCGGGCCTCATTCAAAACCTCGGCATTCAGCGGCTTGGGGTGGCTGCGGCGGTCGCTGTGGCCGCTGTGGCAGGCATCTGGGCGTGGTACGGGAGCGGCGGGCGCGCGGCGGAGGCCGGGAGCACGCTGGCGCAGGCCAGTCCGGCCGGGGCCGGGCGGTTTGCAATCGCCCCCTGGCAGTCGCGGTCGGGCCTTGCCGATATCTCCGAAACAGGTTCGCGGGCCCTGGCGTCGGCATTCGCCCAGCGGGGCATTCCCTCGGTTCTTCAGGTAGATGCGCGCGAAAATGCCGGTCCGGTGGGCGCAGAGTTCAGGGCCAGCGGCGAGGTGCGGCGGCGGGGTGAGAACACGGTTGTTGCGATCGCCTTCACTGATTTCGAGACGGGCGCTGTGATCTGGGCTGATGAGCAGACGCGGCCCGGCGCGGATGGAACGTCGCTGGTCGAGGGAGCGGTGGCGCACGCTGCGAACGTGGCCGAGTGCGCGTTATCTGCGCGCGGGCAGTATACCGGCGCAATGGGCAGCGACGTGCTGGCGGAATGGATGCGCCATTGCAACAATGTCTGGAGCGAGGATCCTTCGCGCTCGTTCGATACGGCGGAACGCCTGGTGGCGTTGTCGCCGGATGAGGCGCCGGCGCAGGCTGCACTGGCGAAGTCGGCCGCGACGCTGGCTCATGCATCGACCATGGAGAACAATGACGCATCGGTCTGGGCCCAGCGGGCCGACGATGCCGCCAACCGCACGCTGGAACTCGATCCCGGCAACGTGGATGCATTGTTTGTCCTGGCTTCGTTCGAGCCGTTCGGGTCCTGGGAAGTCGTCCAGCGCGCGTTTGAGTCCCTGAACAGCGGCAATGCGGTGAGCAGGGGCAGCGACGAAGCGCTGTCATATTTCCTGTTGCGGACGGCGGGATATCTCGGCGAAGCGCTGACTCACGCCAGTTTCCGGGCTGCGCGTGCGCCGGCGCCGGAGCATCTGTCGGAAGAAGCCTGGCTGATGGCTACTGCAGGGATGCGCGGGCGCGCGCTGGCTCAGCTGGATGAAACCATTCGTCTGTATCCCGACTACAACGGAACCTACTGGCGGCGGTTCAATGTGCTGGCGCTTCACGGGGATGATGCTGAGGCTGAGCTGGCGCTGGCGCAGACCCGAGACGGTCTCTATCCCGGCAAGGATGCAGATTTCCCGTGCTGGGAGCGATACCTGCTTGCGCGTTTTGGCCGGATCGAGGCCGATGGCGCTCTGACGGATCAGGTCTGCGCGGACAACATGCCGGAATTCAGGGCGCGCCTGCATGGCGCCTTGGGGCAGGTCGATCTGGCTCTGGAGTATTCGCGGCGCGGGATCGACGAGTCCGAGGAAAGGGGCCACCGCGCGGGCACGATCCATTTCTTCTATCCGGAGATGGCCGAGATGCGGACGACGCCGGACTTCTGGCGGCAGGCGGATCGCGTGGGGCTGGTCGATTTCTGGATCAGCTACGGGCGTTGGCCGGATTTCTGTTCGGACCGGCGGGTTGTGGTCGATTGTCCGGCGATGGCGGAAGCTGTGATCGCGGCGCGAGCCGGTTAGAGATCAGCGGACTGGCAGGCGTCGATGGCGTCACGGGTATAGACGTGGCCGGAAAGATCATCGATTTTCCCGCTGAAACTGCAGCCGCTGGGAAGACGCGCACTCGTGGAAAAGGTTGACGGTATCAGGCCCGCCAAGAAAAAGGCGGCTGAGGATGTTTTCGAGATCGGCGGCGTTCAGGTCGCTCGTGGGGCGGTGGAGACGGTCCAGTTGCCGATCAGCCGGCTGTCGACCCACACCGAGATGACGCTTCCGGTTCGCGTTCTGCACGGCGCGCGCCCCGGGCCTGTGATCTTCATCAGCGCCGGCATTCATGGCGACGAGATCATCGGTGTTGAAATCATTCGCCGGGTCCTGAGCAAGCTCTCGGTGCGCTCGTTGGCGGGAACCGTGATCTGTGTGCCTGTGGTAAATGTGTTCGGCTTTATCCAGCACCAGCGCTATCTGCCGGACCGACGCGACCTGAACCGGAGTTTTCCGGGCTCGACAACCGGTTCGCTGGCCGCGCAGCTTGCCCATGTCTTCATGGAGGAGATCATTCAGCGCTGCGCCTATGGGATTGATCTGCACTCGGCCGCGCTTCACCGGACCAATTTTCCCCAGATCCGCATCAGCGAGGACCGGCTGAAGGCCGCTGAACTGGCCGATGCATTCGGTGCGCCCGCCATTATCCAGGCGCCTCTGCGGGAGGGGTCGCTGCGCCTGACGGCTGCGGAGGCTGGCGTAGACGTGATCCTTTATGAATCCGGGGAGGCTTTGCGTTTCGATGAACTCGCCATCCGTATCGGCGTGAAGGGAATTCTCAACGTCATGGCGCATCTCGGCATGCGTGCGCGAAAGGGGTCGGGCAGGGCTCCGCTGCCCATCCGTTCGAAACGGACGCACTGGGTGCGGGCGCCGGAGGGCGGTTTGTTCCGGGCTTTGAAGGCGTCGGGTGCTTCGGTGCGCAAGGGGGACGTATTGGGCTATCTCTCCGATCCGTTCGGGGATGTCGATATTCCGGTTGAAGCCAAGGCGGACGGCGTGGTGATCGGGCGCACCAATCTGCCGGTCGTCAATCAGGGCGATGCGTTGATGCATATTGCCGAGGTGAAGGTGTTTTCGACCGCCAAGGAGCGCGTTGACGAAATCACCGAGGCGGCGCTTGCAGATCCTATGTTCGACGAAGACGAGGTGATCTGACCCTGCCGCGGACGTGAACGCCTCGAGGTTGCAGCTTGCCTGTAGCCTTCGCATTCATGCTATAGCCCCCGGACAATTGAGGGAGTTCGGGAAACAATGGCTGAGAAGACCTGGGACAAGTCGAAAATGCCGTCGCGCCATGTGACGGAAGGGCCGGAGCGGGCGCCGCACCGGTCTTACTATTATGCGATGGGCCTGGGGACGAAAGAGATCGAGCAGCCGTTTGTCGGTGTTGCGTCGTGCTGGAACGAGGCGGCGCCTTGCAACACCGCGCTGATGCGTCAGGCGCATGTCGTGTCGGAGGGCGTCAAGGCTGCGCACGGGACGCCGCGCGAATTCTGCACGATCACGGTGACTGACGGGATCGCGATGGGCCACGAGGGGATGCGCTCCTCGCTGGTGTCGCGCGAGGTGATTGCCGATAGCGTCGAGCTGACGATGCGCGGGCATTGCTATGATGCGCTGGTCGGTGTGGCGGGCTGCGACAAGTCGCTGCCGGGCATGATGATGGCGATGCTGCGCCTCAATGTGCCGAGCGTGTTCCTTTATGGCGGCTCGATCATGCCGGGGCGGTTCGAGAACCGCGACGTGACGGTGCTGGACGTGTTCGAGGCGGTCGGCTCGCACGCAGCCGGCGGGTATCCGCGCGAGCGCCTGCATGCGCTGGAGAAGGTGGCGTGCCCGGGTGATGGGGCGTGTGGTGGACAGTTCACGGCGAACACGATGGCATGTGTGTCGGAAGCCATCGGTCTGGCGCTGCCGCTGTCGAGCGCGTTGCCGGCGCCCTACAAGGATCGTGACGAGTATGCACGCGCTTCGGGCGAAGCGGTGATGAAGCTGATCGAGATGAACCTGCGGCCGCGCGATATCTGTACGCGTGAAGCGTTCGAGAACGCAGCGGTGATCGTTGCGGCGACAGGTGGATCGACGAATGCGGGCCTGCACCTGCCGGCGATGGCCAATGAGTGCGGGATCAAGTTCGACCTCGATGACGTATGCGAGATCATGAAGAAAACACCCTACCTGGCCGACCTGAAGCCGGGCGGGCAGTTCGTGGCGAAAGATATGGGCGAGGCTGGCGGCGTGCCGATGCTGATGAAGACGCTGCTGGACGCCGGTCTGCTGCATGGCGACTGCATCACGGTGACGGGAAAGACGATCGCCGAGAACCTTGCCGATGTGGTGTGGCGGGATGACCAGCGCGTGATCCATCCGGCGACCAAGCCCTTGTCGCCGACAGGCGGTGTGGTTGGCCTGAAGGGCTCGCTGGCGCCGGATGGTGCGATCGTGAAGGTGGCGGGGCTGGCGAAGCAGCAATTCCGCGGGCCCGCGCGGGTGTTCGACGGCGAGGCCGCCTGCTTCAAGGCGGTGCAGGAGCGCGCCTACAAGGAAGGCGAGGTCCTGATCATCCGCTATGAAGGGCCGAAGGGCGGTCCGGGCATGCGCGAGATGCTGTCGACGACGGCGGCGATCTACGGTCAGGACATGGGCGACAAGGTTGCGCTGATCACCGACGGGCGTTTTTCGGGCGCGACGCGTGGGTTCTGCATCGGGCATGTCGGGCCGGAGGCGCAGGAAGGCGGGCCGATCGGACTGATCAAGGACGGCGACATGATCTCGATCGACGCAGAGGCCGGAACGATCGAACTGGAAGTGTCTGACGCTGAACTGGCCGAGCGGAGACAAGCGTGGAAGCCGCGGGTGACGGATTATGGTTCCGGCGCGTTGTGGAAGTTCGCGCAGCAGGTGGGGCCTGCGCATGAAGGTGCGGTGACCCAGCCCGGGTTCAGCGGCGAGCGGAAGGCTTATCCGGATATCTAGCGACGGAGCCGGGGCGCGGCATGGGCGAGCTGGCGTATTTTGCGACTTTGATGGCGGTGCTGATTGTGGTGCTGCTGGTCGTGTTCAGCCTGATTTCGATCGGCATGGGCAAGATTGCCGAGCCGAAGGGGGATGATCTCGCGTTCGTCACCTCCAGCGCGCCGAATGAAGCGGTCGTCGAATATCGCGTCGCGAATGCGCGGCTGACGGATGTTGAGCCGAACGAGCTCTACAGGCTGCTGGCGACGACGCTGGATTTTGATGTCGCGGCTGGCGGTACGTTCTTCCTGATCAAGAAACTGACTGGCGGGCTGTGGGTTGGCGGGCGCGTGATCCTGACAACGCATCGGATCATGTTCCTGCCGAACGCGATGAACCGGGCGACGACCCAGGGGCTGGACGCGATCGCGTTGCGGCTGACGGATGTAACGGGTGTTTCGGACCGGTTTGGTGTGGGTTCGCGGATCATTGACGTGGAAACGAGCGGGGGCGCGCTGACATTCCGGTGTCCGCGTTCACGCCAATTCAAGGAAACCGTCGCAAAAGGTGTTTCGGGAAACGCGAGCGACGAGTGATCCAATGCCGGACAAGGACGCCAGTAACCTGACGCTGGACGAAGCGATGGAGGGGATGCCGGCGGAGTTCGATTTCTTCCGTGATCGCTGGGAGAAGGACGTTCAGCCGGACCTGCGGTTTCGCGAGGAGGCGCGCATCGCGGCGGCGCAACGTGCGAAGAGTTTTCGCATCTATGCGGTGGTAGCGGCGATCTTGATCGCTGGTCTTGGCTTCATGTTTTTCGGGCATCCGGCTGTGGCGATCGTTGGCGTGATCGCGGGCGGCGGCGTCTGGGCGTGGGGCGAGAAGGACCTCAATGCGCTGAAGGAGGAAGCCAAGCTGATGCTGGTCGATCCGGTGGCGCGAGAGTTCGGCATGGATTTCAGTCACCGTGTCAGCGAGCCGGCTGTGATCCATCGGTTCAAGTCGATGGGGCTGGCGCCGGGCTGGGACCGGGCGCGTTTCGAGGATTGTCTGACCGGCGCGCGCAAGGATGTGCCGTTCGAGTTCTTCGAGGCGAAGCTGGAGAAACGGCAACGCTCGCACGGCAAGCACGGATCGCGCACGCGCTGGGTGAAGGTTTTCGAGGGGCAATGCCTGGTTGCGCATTTCCCAAGGCCATTTCAGGGGTCGACGCGCGTCTATCGCGATGCGGGCATGTTTAATTCGTTCGTCAAGCTGGGCCATTCATTCGGCAATCACCAGCGCGTGGCACTGGAAGATCCCAAATTCGAAAAGGCTTTCGAGGTCTATTCAACCGATCAGGTGGAGGCGCGGTATCTGTTGACGCCGGACTTCATGGAGCGGTTACTGAATCTTGAGGCGACATTCCATGGCAAGAAACTGCGCTGCGCGTTTTCCGCCGGAGAGATGTATGTCGCCGTTGAGGGCGGCAATCTGTTCGAGGCGGGGTCGATGTTCCGTCCGATGGATGATCTGGCGCGGGTGCGGGAGATCCTGCAGGATTTCGCCGCAGTCTTCCTGCTGATCGATGCGATGGGTCAGCGCTATACGCCGGACGAGTTGAAAGGCCCCAGCGCCTAGAACGCGCCGGCGAAGCGGATATAGGCGAACGGGCCGTTCCGGCCGTAGCCGTTCTGGAAGAGGACCGGGACGCCGGAGGACCGCGGCGCATCGTAGACGACGCGTTTGGACTGGTATTCGGTCTCCAGAACGTCGTTGTAGCCGGCTCGGATGTTGAGACCGAAGAAGCGCGTGGTTTCCACGAAGAGGTCAAGGCTCGTGCCGGTGCGTTCGCGGCGAAAGGTTTCGCGCAGGCGGTAGGCTGTGGCGCCGGAATCGTCGCTAAGGTCGAAACCATAGGAGAATTGCAGCGACGGCAGATCCTGACGGAATTCCAGATTGATCCCGCGCCAGCCAAAGGCGTTCGTAAAGCGACGGGTTTCGCCGGTGACAGGATCCGTGACGGACGACTGGCCGTTGCGATAGTCGATGGTCAGCCGTCCGCCGCTGACGCCGAAGCGTTCAAGCGGCAAGGAGAGATTGACCCCTGCCGACCATTGCGTGCCGGAGCCGATATTGCCGGGTCCGTCGAAGGAATCGGTGCGCTGGATGCACGGGGTCGGGTCAGGCGGGCCGGTGGTTACGGGGACAACGCAGACGAGATCCTGCACGTCTTCGACCCAGTCGTGCGAGGCGCGAAACGTGAGGACGCCGTCGCCCCAGAAATCGGTTTCGTACTGGCCGTCGAGCGCCCATGTCTTGGCGGGTTCGAGATTGGTGTTGCCGCTGGTGACGAAGTCGTTGTTGACCTCCAGAGAGGAAACGAAATCGCTGAAATTGAGCTGGGCGACTTCGCGCTGGAACGACAGGCGCACCTGCTTGCCTTCGGTTGGACGCCAGGTCGCGGAGACGCCCGGCTTGGGATAGGTGAAGTCGCGCTCTTCGATGAAGCTGGTGGTCGGGTTGATGCGCACTTCCTGACGGATCTGCGAGACTTCGAACTTGAAGATGGGTTCGAGCGTCAGTTGCGGCGAAATTGTCCAGATGTCCGACAGTTCGAGTTCCCCGCGCAATTCCTCGACGATGGTGTCGGATCCGGGCGGGGTGGCGTCGAAGCCGGTGTCGAGCGTGACCGTGCGAGTGCTGTCGAGGAAGTTGTAGGCGCCTTCCAGGGCGACGCCGAAATCGTGGTTGTCGCCGAGTTTCCATTGCGTCTGGCCGCGCAGGATGGTTTCGCCCGAGGCGTTGTCGGAGTCGACCAGCACCGAACGGTCAAAGTCACCGGCGCTGTCGAAGTACTCGAACAGGTTGGTGGAATTCTTTTCGCTTCGGTCATTGAGGAAGATCAGCTTGGCGGATGCGCCCGACCCGATGTTGCGTTCGATGTCGCCGCCGAAGGTCCAGGATGGCGAGTCGTTTTCCGAATCCGTGGCTTCATAGCGGATGATCGCGCCGTTCGCGTCTGGCGCGCGCACGGTGACGAAGCTGTCGCCGCTACCGCAGCAGCCGTCGTATTTGCCGTTGAGCCGCAGCGCGCCCCAGTCGAACTTGCGGCTGAACTGGAAGGCCGGTTCGATGGTGAGGTCTTCGTTGTGATAAAGCGAGCTGTGCTGTTCGAACTGGACACCGGCGCCGTTGAAATAGTCGCGACTGCCGTAGTCACGCGTGCCCGAGCCGGGGCCCTGCAGGCGCGTCTGGCCGGCAGAGATGCTGAGCGCCAGATCGCCGCCGAAGACCGACAGGTTTGTGTTGGCTTCGGTCTGGGCGGTGACGACGCCGCCCTGGATGTGGCGCAGGAACAGCCGCCAGTTGACCGGCGCCCGCTCGGAGCTGTCGGTGGTGACAATGACGTTGGCGACCTTGGTCTGGCCGCGCATGTCGAGCGCGCCGCTGGCTGAGGTGACGATCTCGATGCGTTCGACGTTGGAGGCGGGAATGCGCCGGAGGACGCTTTCGATGCGTTCCTTGGTCGCCGGGCGCTCGCCGTTGATCAGGACGTTTCCGGCAGCGCCGCCGAAACCGCGCACCTCCTCGCCGCCGTCGATGGTGAAGCCCGGGAGTTGGCGCACCATGTCGTGGGCGGATGTCGGGCTGAACGGCTTGAAGTAGTCGGCGTCGAAGACATTTGCGCCGGTTGAGGTCTGGGCGAAGGCGGGCGCGAGGAATACGGGCGCCAGCGCGGCGGACGCCACGGCCAATCTTCGCAACATGCCGAATACCCCGACTGAAATTCTTACTTGTTGGTAAGGAGGGTTACAGCGGTTGAGCGGCGGGGTCAGCCCCATGAATGCATGAGGCTGGTCACAGTAAGGTCAGTTGACTTGGCTCCGTATGCGGAGCGGTCGACCGGACAAAGAAAACCCCGCGCCGAGGCGCGGGGATTGAAGGTTTGTCATTCGGGAGAGAATGTGAGGCTGTTCTCGCCGCGCATGGAGGCGCGGGATCGACCCAAAGGTGACCGGCTGGTGGTTTATTGCGGCGGGAATTGGGCGGGTGGAACGCGGCGGATCAGTCCGCGAAGGTACCGATGATCGGGACGTGGTCTGACGGCTTTTCCATCGAGCGGGCGAGGCGATGGATCTCGACGCTCTGCAGGCGGTCGGCGGCCTGCGGCGAGCAGACGAGATGGTCGATGCGGATGCCGTGGTCCTTCTGCCAGGCGCCGGCCTGATAGTCCCAGAAGGTGTATTGCTGGATGCGGGCGTCGCGCGCCATGAAACCGTCAGTATAGCCAAGATTGAGGAGCTGGCGGTATTTCGCGCGGGTGTCATGGTAGCCGAGCGCGTCCTCCTCCCAGACCTGGATGTCCCAGCAATCGTCATCGCGCGGGATGCAGTTGTAGTCGCCGGCGAGAACGATGGGCTCTTCGTTTTCCTTGAGTTCGTCCGCGCGTGCGATCAGGCGGTCCATCCAGCGGAGCTTGTAGTCGTATTTCTCGCCCGGCCTTGGATTGCCGTTGGGCAGGTAGATCGAGGCCACGCGGATCGGATTTTCGCATTCGATCAGCGCTTCGAGGTAGCGAGCCTGTTCGTCTTCCGGCTCGCCTTCGAGCCCGCGCACTTCATCTGAGATCGGATGACGCGACAGGATTGCGACGCCGTTGTAGGTTTTCTGGCCATAGACGGCGCAGTTGTAGCCAGCGTCTTCCAGCGCCTCGCGCGGGAATTTCTCGTCCATGCATTTGAGTTCCTGCAAGCACCAGACATCGGCGTCTGCGTCTTTCAGCACGTCCAGCACGGTGGGCAGGCGGGCGTTGATGGAGTTGACGTTCCAGCTTGCGATCTTCATGGGGCTTTGCGCCTCTTGTTGTGTAACAGCAGGCAGATTGGGCGAGGAATTGTCCCGGCTCAAGCGCGGATCGCCTGGCGGCGGCGTTCTGCCGGGGCAAAAATGTGATCAGGAAACGAAACGGTTTCGTTCGGCGGCGAGGCTGGTTCGTGCTAGTATCACGTCAGGCGCCGGAACGCTCACCTGCGAGTAGAGCGAACCCGATGATGTTCGGCGCGCTGAACGCTCCGACGCCTCGTGGCGCTGGCTGAAAGCAGCCAGCGAAAGGCGGGTTTGGCGTCGAGTACGCAACTTAGCCGGAGCTGGACGAAGGGGACCGATTGCGCGTGTCCGCGGGATGCGCCGGTCGAGAGTATGCTGGTGCTCCGGAAAGTGCAGGCGTCGCCATCCCGCCCGTGCGCCACACGCCGCCTGCGTTTGGCCCGTAAACCTCAGCCCAGCTTTCTCGCAATATACCGGAACCGTGACAGGCGGTGGCTGGCGGCGAGGTTGGCTGTTGTTTCCAGGAATTGCTGGCGGGCGTTGAACCAGGCGTCGCCTTCTTCGGGGATGAGTTGTTCAGCGCGCCTGGCGCGGGCGGCGTATGTGCGGCGCGCGATGTCAGCGGCTTCGTCGGTGGTGTCGCGTACATCAAGGAGCTGGAGGCCCGCGTTGGCGATGGCGATCTCGTTGACGCCGGGCGGGACGAAAGTGAATCCGCCCTGCGAGGCGCGGATGTCCAGCTCAGCTTTCGAGACAGCGCCGGTGAGGATGGCGGCGTCGGTGAGGAAGAGCGCGCCGCCCGGCTTGAGTATGCGGGCCCAGTCGGTAAGGCGGGCGGCGCGGTCGCCGAGATGGAGGATGGCGTCCACGCAGGTGAGAAGGTCGAATTCGTCGTCCTCGAACGGGAGCGTGGCGCTGCAATCGGCGGTGATGAAGGTTGTGCGCTCTGCGCAGCCGGTTTCTTGAGCGCGACGGTCAGCTTTGGCGATGGCGTGGTCTTCGATATCGACCCCGGTGAGGCGCACGGGCGTGTTGGCCGCGATGGCGAGGGACGGACCGGCGGAGCCGCAGGCGATGTCAGCGAGATGGAAGTCTGGCGTGTTGGTGATCAGGGAGATGATCTCGTCCTGTTCGCGCATGGATCGCCAGCCCTGCTGGCCGATATCTTCGCCGTAGATTTCCAGGCGGATCTCGGCGGCGAGCGGCGCGTTGAAGCGTTCGTACTGGCGGGCGTAGAAGTCGTAGGGCCGGTTCATTCCTCAGCGTCTAGCGCGAACAGAAGCGGCAGGCGATCAGAGATTGCCTCGAAGAAATAAGGTTCGCCAGCAGCGAAGTTGGCGTTGACGACGCCGGCGACGGCGAGGCGCGTCCGCGGGTCGTATCCGACGAAGGCGTAAGCGCCGTTCGTCTCGCCGCCGTGTTCATAGCGGACAGCCTCGCCCGCTTCATTGCGCGTGACTTGCCATCCGAATGTGTAGCCGACCGGTTCGCCGGCGTTTGTCGTTGCTTCGGCTGTCAGCCGCGTCAGGGATTCTGCCGACAGCCATTCGCCGCCGAACGTTGCTGAAGCGAAGCGCGCGAGGTCTTCGGCTGTCGAAAGAACGCCGCCGGACGGGTAGAAATCACTGCTGTCGCGCCAGATCGTGTTGCGGATCTGGTCGTCGGGAAAGCGCGTGTAGAAGCGTGTGCGGTTGGGGATGATCTCCAGCGGATCGTCGATGGTCGTGCCGGAGAGCCCGAGCGGGCTTGTCACTTCGCGCGCCAGCAGGTCGGGGTAGGACTCATCTGCAGCGCGTTCGGTGAGGACGCCTAGCAGGTTGTAGCCAAGGCTGGAGTATTCGAACGCGTCGCCGGGCGGCGCGAGCAAGGGGTCGTCAGCGAAGATGGCGAGGGCGTCGCTGAGCGCGGGGTAGACGTAGATGTTGTTTGCTTCGAGGTAGTCTGAAAAATCGTAGTGGCGGACGCCGGACGTGTGCGAAGCCAGCATGGCGGGAGTGATGGCGCCAGCGCCTGGCGCGGCGAGTTCCGGGACGGCGCCGCCGATTGGGGCGTCGAGATCGAGCAGGCCCTGTTCGGCGAGGCGGAGCGCGATTGCGGCGGTGAAGGGTTTCGAGACGCTGCCGATGCGCATGCGGGTTGCGGGGGTGAGCGGGATGCCGGCTTCGAGATCGGCATGACCGGTTGCGCCGCTCCATAGCACTTCGCCATCGCGTGCGACCGCCGCCATGACGCCGGGCCCGCCATCGCGTTCGCGTATTTCCGCCAGCAGGGCGTCTGCGGGATGGACTTGCGCTGGAGATGTTTCAGGAGATATTTCGGGCGCGCAGGCGGCGAGGGCGATTGTGGCGAGGATTGTCGCGAAGGGCTGGCGCAAGGCGCTTCTCCAGTTCAGCGGCGGGTAAGACTCTTGAGAGGGTCATTTGCGCGCTGTTGGATGCATCAGCCTGACTAAAATCTGTCCGGACACTCGTCCCGACGTCAGAAACCCCTGAATTCCACGATTTCGCTCAGCGGCGCGCGTTCAGCGTAGAGGTCGTTGACCGGTTGGGACTTGTCGGGTTTGCCGATCGACATGCCAGCGTAGAGCATGTCGTGTTCGCCGAGATTGAAGTGTTCGTGCAGTTCCGTGCGCAGACGGGCCCAGCATTCCTGCATGCAGGTGCCCCAGCCGCGTTCTTCGGCCAGCAACGCGATGGTCTGCATGTACATGCCCATATGCGCCCATTGGCCGTGGCCCATGCGCTTGTCGATGACTAGAAACAGGCCAACCGGGGCGCCGAAGAACTGGTAGTTGCGCGCGAACCATTGCAGCCGGCCGGCGCGGTTTTCTTTCGGGATACCGATCTTCTCGTACATCATTTCGCCGACGCGTTTGCGGCGCTCGTTGTAGACCGGGTCGATGGCCTTGAAGTCCGGATAGACCGGGCGTTCGAGCTCGATCTGGGCCATCGGGTCCTTGGCGATGGTTTCAGCGGCGAGCTGGATGACGGCGTCCCTGGCTTCGCCTGCGACGGCGATCATGCGCCAGGGCTGGAGGTTGCCGCCGGAGGGCGCGCGCTGGGCGGTTTCGAGCAGGTCGGCGAGATCGGCTTGAGAGATCGGGTCAGGCAGGAAGGCGCGGGTCGAGATGCGCTGGCGGACGGCTTCGGTAACGGTGGCGGCTGACATGTGATCTCCTGCGAAACCACCAGTCTAGGGCGTGGATCGCGCGGCGCCAGTGCGGATGGGGTGCGGTTTCGGGCGAGGCCGCAGCGAAACATGAACTATTTTGTCAATTGACGCACAGGGCCTGCGCCCGTCTTACTCTCGGGACAGGCGAATCCAGTGGAGGGCGTAGCATGATGACAGTCGTTCTGGCCGGCCTACCGATCGCTCTGGTGCTTGGTCTGGGCCTCGCGCACATGATGAAACGCCGTTCGATCTCGACGATGCCGGATTATGCCGAACTGCCAAATCCCGCTGGGGATGCTGGCGACGGCAAGACGCAATAGGCGGTACTTACCGGGTTGGGGATGCGCTCTGCTCGTTGGCGGGGCGAAGCAGGCCGAGTTCGGTTTCTGACAAATCGAGCACGGACTGAAGCCATGCCGACATGTTGGACGCCGATTGCGACGTGGTCGAGACGATGACGACGTCTTCTTCGGGAACCATCAGCAGCATGACGCCCCAGAAGCCCATGTGCATCAGCATGTCGACGCCGTCCTGCGTGCGCCAGACCTGCGGGCCGAGCCCATGGAAGAAGTGTGGCTGGAGCGGGTCCACGTCTTCGGGCGGGGCGATCATCTGATTGTAGGTGTCGGGGTCTTCGAACAATTCGCCCTTCATGAACGCGCGGCCGAAACGCGCCAGATCAGTGGCGGTGGTGACGAAGCCGCCGTCGGCGAATTCGAAGCTGGGGTTGAAGGTCCAGAGGTCGTAGCTGCCGACATAGTGGTGCAGTTCGTTGTTGCCGCGTGACCATTCGTGGTTGGCTTCGAATGTCTGGTCCATGCCGAGCGGCGTGAACACCTCTTCCCGAACGGCCTCGTGGTAGGGTTTGCCGGTAGCCGCCTCGATAACCAGGCCAAGCACGAAATAGCCGGGAGATGCGTAGGACTCGATTTCACCGGGCGGCGCCACCGCGCCTGCCTTGCGGGCGTAGTCGAGCAGGTCGAGCGGGGTGCGCTGTGTCTGCGGGCTGCCGAGGACGCCAATGAAGAAGTTGATGTCTTCGTCGGTATTGGCGAGACCCGAGCGGTGCGCGAGCAGGAGACGCGGGGTGATGTCGGCTGAAACATCCTCGCCGTCGACCACGTTGAGATCGTGTGTGACGGTCTTGTCGAGCCAGGTTGAGATTGGCGCGTCGAGGTCGATCACGCCGCGTTCAGACAGGCGCAGGACGGTGGTCGCGGTGAACAGCTTGCCGACGCTGGCGATGTGGAATGGCGAGGCGACGGTTGCGGGTAGCTTGTTCTTGCGCGTGAGCGAACCGGCGGCGCGGGAGAAGAGCGGCAGTCCGCCGCGTTCGATGTGGAGGATGGCGCCGGGAACTTCCGACAGCGCGGCCCAGTCGTCGACCAGCGCTTCAAGACTGGCCGGGGTGTCGTGCGGCGCGACGGTCTTGACGAAATTGTCGTAGACGAACCAGCCGCCTGCGCCGATCGCAACGAGGATTGTCGCGGCGATGCCGATCAACCATTTTTTCATGTTGCCCGCCCTGTACCGTCTGGCCCCGATCGTCGGAAGGTCTGTTAGACCGAGAAGCTGGTGCCGCAGCCGCAGGCCGCAGTTGCGTTGGGGTTGTGGATCTTGAACGAGGCGCCGATCAGTTCTTCGACGTAATCGATCTCCGAACCTTCAAGGAAGGGGAGGCTGGCCTCGTCGATGACGCAACGGGCGCCATCGCGTTCAAGCAACAGGTCATCGTCGTTGACCTTGTCATCGAAACCAAAGCGGTAGGAAAAGCCGGAGCAGCCGCCGCCGATGACTTCGACGCGCAGCATGGAGCCGGCGGGTTGGTCGGCGACGATCTTTGCGATCCGCTTGGCTGCGGAGGCCGATAGCGATACGGGCTTGTCTGCGATTTCAGCGTCGACTGACATGTTGTGCGTTCCGGTTTTCGCAGTTTCTTGCGATTCAGATATGTCTTGGAGAGCTTAAAAGAAAGGTTCCGGGCATGGCGAAACGCGCTGTGAGTGGAAAAAAGGCTGTATTTGCAAGCGATCCGGCGGCTTCGCGGGGGCGGCTGCATGCGGAGCCGGCCAGTCCGTCACGCTCGGAGTTCCAGCGCGATCGGGACCGGATCATCCATGCGGATGCGTTCCGGCGGCTTAAGCAGAAGACGCAGGTTTTCATCGCGCATGAGGGAGATCACTATCGCACGCGACTGACCCATTCGCTGGAGGTTGCGCAGATCGCGCGCTCGGCTGCGCGGTCGCTGGGGCTGGATGAAGACCTCGCCGAGGCGCTGGCGCTTGCACATGACATCGGGCACCCGCCGTTCGGGCATGCGGGGGAGACCGCGCTGGACGAGGCGATGGCGCCCTATGGCGGGTTCGACCATAACGCGCAGGCGCTGCGGGTGCTGACCAAGCTGGAGCACAAATATCCCGAATTCGACGGACTGAACCTGACGTGGGAAGCGCTGGAAGGTGTGATCAAGCACAACGGGCCGCTGGTGACCGCCGGCAACAAGATGAAGGATCTGCCGGCTGCGTTTCTCGAATATGAGTCGCTGCAGTCGCTGGAGCTGGAGACCTTTGCGGGGCCTGAGGCGCAGGTGGCGGCGTTGGCCGACGATGTGGCGTACAACAACCACGATATTCAGGATGGACTGCGGGCGGGGTTATTCTCACTGGACGACCTGCTGGATGTGCCGCTTGCCGGGCCGAAATTCCGGGAGGTGATGGAGCAGTATCCCGGGCTGGAGCGCAGCCGGGTGATTTCGGAATCCGTGCGGCGGCTGATTTCGCTGTGGCTGGCGGACCTGGTGAGCGAGTTCCGGCGACGCGCGGAGGCGGCGGATCCCCAGTCTGCGGCGGACGTGCGGGCGCTGGGTGCGCCGCTGGGGGCGTTTTCGGCCGAGATCGAGGAAGAGCAGAAGCCGCTGCGCAAGTTCCTGTTCGAGCAGATGTATCGCCACCACAAGGTGAACCGGATGATGAGTCAGGCGCGGCGCATCGTGCTGGAGCTGTTCGAACTGTTCCTGACCGAGCCGAACACCTTGCCGCCGCCATGGCGCGAGCGCACCAGCGCCAAGGACGATCTGGCGGGCAAGGCCCGGGTGGTGTGCGACTACATCGCCGGAATGACCGATACCTACGCGATTGAAGAGCATCGGAAGCTGTTCAACCTGGAACGCTGGATCTGAGCGCCGGGCGCAGATTGTTCAGGCGGTTACTGATTCCTTAAGGTTTTCTTGCGTTGATGCGAGCGTGGCCGCGCGCAGGGTGTGCGTGGGCTGCTTTCCGTCGGCTGTTGGGGCGCCGCGTTGGCCGTACGGATGCGTATCAAGCGGCGAAGAATGCCGGAAGTTGAGCCATGCCACGCTATGCCCGCGCCGTGATTCCCGGTCGTCCGCAGGATGGCCGCGACCTCGACCGTCTCGTCTTTGGCGATCATGAGGAAGGATATGACCAGCTCGCACATGATGGCGCGGACGTCGACGAGGAAGACGAAGACGAGGATGACGGGTTTGTAGAGCGTGCGCGGCAGGATCGCCGCCGCAGCCGTGGACGCCGGCGCGATGATTATGCGGCGCTGCCTGATGACAATGGCGATTATGCGCGCGAGCCGGCGAACGGGCGTGGACTGGCGCTGCTCGCCGGGATTGTGGTGATCTGTGGCGTGTTTGGCGCGGTAGTGTGGAACGCCTATAGCGGCGGCATCCGGTCCGCCGAAGCGTCGACCGCGCCGATGCTGCGCGCTTCCGGGCCGATCAAGACGCGTCCGGCGCGTGGCGATGAACCGGTGGAAAGCGCGCTGAACGCGGAAGTGTTCGACCGGATGGAAGCGGAGCCTGTTGTCCGCCAGCCAGTTGCGAAGGCGCAGCCGGCCGAACCGGTTCCGGTCGAGATGGCGGCGCTGGAGCCGGCGCCTGAGCCCAAGCCTGAACCCGAACCCGAACCAGCGCCGCGCGCTGCTGAAGCCGCCGCGCCGGCTCCGGAACCTGTTGTGACGCCCGAGCCTGTGAACGCGCCGACGCCGTTGCGGGCGCCGCAGCCAGAGCCGAAGCCTGAACCCAAGCCTGAACCTCGGCCGACGCTGGTTGGCGCGTATACGCCGAAATTCGTTCCGGGCGCCGCGCACCTTGTGCAGATCGGCGCGACGGACAGCCTGGAAAAGGCGGATGCGGAATTTGCGCGGGTCGCGCGGCTGGCGCCTGACCTGTTTGCGGGCGCTGAGCGGGTTGTGCTGCCGTTCCAGAAGGACGGCGCGCAGATGTATCGTGTGCGGGTCGGATCATTCGCCAGTGCGGAGGATGCCAACGCGTTCTGTTCGGCGTACAAGGCTCAAGTCGGAGACTGTTACCGAGCCACGCGATGAGCGAACCGAAAGCCTGTATCCTATCCGTTTCGGGTCAGACGCTGACCGCGGACGAACGCAGGCTGTTGAGCGAGACCAAGCCCTGGGGCGTGATCCTGATGGGGCGGTCGTGCGGATCGCCTGAACAGGTGCGTGGGCTCGTCGACGAGATCTGGGGCGCAATCGGCCGGCCCATCCTCATCTTCATCGACCAGGAAGGCGGTCGCGTTGCGCGGCTGAAGCCGCCGAACTGGCCGACCTTTCCCGCTGCTGCGCGCTATGGCGAGGTCTATGCGCGCGACGAGGAAGCGGGACTGGAAGCGGCCTGGCTGGGGCATCGGCTGATCGCCGCAGAGCTGGAAGTTCTGGGCATTCACGCCGACTGTTCGCCGGATGTGGACCTGTTTCATGAAGGCGCGCATTCGGTGATCGGCGATCGGGCGTTCGGTTCCGATCCCGATGCGGTCGGCATGCTGGCGCGGGCCGCGCTTGAGGGCCTGGCGGCTGGCGGCGTGGCTGGCGTGATCAAGCACATGCCGGGCCACGGGCGCGTGGACAAGGACACGCATGTGGCGATGCCGACTGTCGAGGCCTCGCACGCGGAGCTGGCGAAGGATGCTTCGGCTTTCAAGCTGGTGGCGGATGCGGCGATGGGAATGACCGCGCATGTGGCGTTCTCCGCGATCGATGGAGAGACGCCGGCGACGGTTTCAGCGAAGATCATCGGCGAGATGATCCGCGGCGAGATCGGCTTTGACGGCCTCTTGATGACTGATGATATCGGCATGAACGCACTGGGCGGCAGCCTTGCGGATCGGACAAAGCGCGCTATGGACGCTGGATGCGACGTGGTGTTGCATTGTTCCGGCTTCGTGAAGGAGCCGGATGCGATTGTGCAGGAGATGCGCGAAGTGGCGGAAGCTGCGCCAGTGATGAGCGGCAGGACCCTGGAGCGGGCGCGCGCGGCTGAACGCGCGAGCATGGGGCTGAAACCGTTTGACCGCGCCGAAGGCTGGGCGCGTTTCGAGGCATTGCTGGCGGGCGGCGGTCGACCCGTCGCATGAGCGATAAATCCGAAGACGATTTGTTGGCAGGCGCCCGGTCGGGCGCTGAGGACGCGGATGCGCAGAACGCGTTCGTGGTGGATCTCGGCGCGTATGAAGGGCCGCTTCACCTGTTGCTGGACATGGCGCGCAAGCAGAAGGTGGATCTGCTTCACATCTCCATTCTCGAACTGGCGAACCAGTACCTGGAATTCGTGAAGGATGCGCGCGAGCGGCGGGTGGATATTGCGGCCGACTATCTGTTGATGGCGGCGTGGCTGGCGTTCCTTAAATCCAAGCTGTTGATGGCCGAGCAGGATGAGCCGGAGGAAGAAGACGGCGGCGCGTTGGCGGGGCGCCTGCAGTTCCAGCTGGCGCGGCTGGATGCGATGCGGGGCGCGGCGAAGGACCTGTTCGATGGCGAACTGGACGGGCGCGACGTGTTCCGGCGCGGCGATCCGCAATTGCCGTCGATCATCACCATTCCGCAGTGGGAATGTTCGCTGCACGACCTGATGAAGGCGTTTGGCGATGTGAACCTGCGCAAGCACCAGATGCGCAAGCATGTGATCCGGCGCCAGCCGGTGGCGTCGCTGGACGGCGCACGGAAGATGCTGGTCGAACTGGCCAAGGAGCTGGACGACTGGGCGGCGGTGCAGTCGCTGTCCATGCCTGAGGGCGAGGCGGATGATGCGCCGCGCCGTTCGGTGGTGGCGAGCTTCTTCTCTGCGGCGCTGGAGCTGACGCGCGACGGGGCGCTGGATCTTCGGCAGGACGCACAATTCGCTGATGTCTATGTGAGACGCGCGCGGGCGCTGATGGAGGCGTCGCGCGCGACGAAGGCGGCGAAATGAGTTCGGAGCACAAGAACGAAACGTCCGGTCAGAGCCTCGAGGACATGCGCGAGGCGGTGAAGCGGCTGTCGAAGGAGGCGCGGGCTCGCAAGCCAGCCAAGCCTGCGGACGAGGCGCCATCGAACGTTGATGATGTTGCGGCGGAGCCTGTGCAGGCGTCTGAATCGCGCGAGCCGGTGAAGGTGGAGGCGCCTGATCCGGACGACCGGATGGCGGATGTCGTTGTCGTTCTCTTCCTGGTCGTCGTCGAGCGAGTTGTTGTACATACCGCCGCCGGGGCCTGCGCCGTGACGGTGCAGGCCGATGAGCGGATCGATCTCGCTTTTGCGCGCATCGGGCAGCGCGTCGTAAGCGGCCCGCATGTTGACGAACAGGGTGCCTGCGCCTTTCGACGGGACTTCCAGCGCGTGCAGGATGCCGAGTGCGGGGGGATTGTCGGTATAGCTCCCGTCGGTATGCCATTCGGTGGCGCGTTTCACGCCGAAGCGGTCGACCGAGCCGTTCTTTTCCACGTTGGTCAGCCAGGACAGGCCGGGAAAATCGTCGTGCCTGTATTTGCGCAGGACGTGACGCTGCAACGGGCCGAAGCCGGATGCGAAGGCGTGGAAGGCCGGGGCGTCGAGGTCCTGGCCGCGGAAGACCAGGACGCCGTGGTCCAGCACCGTGCGGTAGATCCAGTTCCGAACGGCCGCATTGCTGTCGCGTGCGAGATCGAGCCCGGTGAC
>JBHIWT010000043.1:0-20521 GCA_041987265.1 Hyphomonadaceae bacterium | reverse complement strand
GCGTTCGGTGAAGCCGAGCAGGTCGCGATAGAAGGCGCGCGCCGCCTCCGAGTCGGTGACCCGGATGACGGGGATTGCTGCGCCGAGCTTCGGCACCGGCCGGCTTACGCCAGCGAAGGTTCCTGTTCCTTGCAGGCCGCGATCAGGCCCTGCACGGCGGCGACGGACTTGGCGAACATTTCCTTTTCGCCGGCGTCCATCGGGAATTCGACGACGCGTTCCACACCGCCCGCGCCGATGACGACGGGGACGCCGACATACATGTCGTTCTGGCCGTACTGGCCGGAAAGATGCGCGGCGACCGGCAGGACGCGTTTCTTGTCCTTGAGGTAGGAGGTCGCCATCGCGACGGCGGATTCAGCCGGGGCGTAGAAGGCCGAGCCGGTTTCGAGCAGGCCGACGATTTCGCCGCCGCCCTTGCGGGTGCGGACCACCATCGCGTCGAGCTCGTCCTGGGTGAAGTAGCCGGCGTTGACGCATTCCGGCAGCGGCAGGCCGCCGATCGTGGAATAGCGGATCATCGGCACCATGTCGTCGCCGTGGCCGCCCAGCGTCCAGGCTTCGATGTCTTCAACCGAGACGCCGGTCTTTTCCGAGAGGAAGTAGGCGAAGCGGGCGCTATCGAGCACGCCCGCCATGCCGACCACGTGGCTGGTCGGCAGGCCGGAGAATTTCTGCAGCGCCCAGACCATGGCGTCGAGCGGGTTGGTGATGCAGATGACGAAGGCTTTGGGCGCATGCGTCTTGATCGCCTCGCCGACGGATTTCATCACGCCCAAATTGATGCCGATGAGGTCGTCGCGGCTCATACCCGGTTTGCGCGGCACGCCGGCGGTGACGATGATGACGTCGGCGCCGGCAATCTCGGCATACTCATCGAGCGAGGCGCCGGACATGGCGGCGTCCTTGCCGTAGACGGCGGAGGCTTCGGCGATATCCAGCGCCTTGCCCTTGGCGATGCCGCCTTTCATGTCGACCAGCACGACGTCGCCCAGCTCCTCGCGCGAACAGATGTGGGCGAGCGTGCCGCCGATCATGCCGGCGCCGATAAGGGCGATTTTCTTGCGGGCCATGGGGTTTCTCCTTGGGATATCGAAGGCGCGGCCGACGGGCCGCTGCAGAATCTGGCGCTTCGTTACCGCATGGACAGGTCGGGGGCAATGCGGGACAACGTGGCAAACAAGCCTCCCGCCCGGCCTTGGACGAGGGTGAGAATGAGGCCGACAGGGGAGAGACGACATGACAATGGCGCGCAGCCTGATTGCCGGTGCATTTGCTGCTTTGCTGGCGGCGGGATGCCAGTCCGGGACGCCGGCGCAGGAACCCGGCGCGGCGGCAAGCATGGTCGAGGTGATTGGTCCGCTGCCGCAGAGCGAAGAGGACCACGCCTTTGGCGGTGCGGCCTATACCGAGCGCGCGGAGGACCTCGCCGCCCAGGGCTATGTGGAGGAGGAATTCCTCTTCTCAGGGACAGCGAATGTCTACGAATGGGATGAGCCCGGACCGGTAGAGGTGCGATCAGGCGATGTTCCCTACACGACGCGCGTCCTGCTGCGGCGACCGGTGAACGGCGAGGATTTCTCAGGCCGGGTCGTCGTGGAGATGATGAACCCGTCGAACCTGATCGATCTCAATATCGGCTGGGCCATCCATCATGACGAGATCGTGCGTTCCGGGGATGCGTGGATCGGGATCACGGCCAAGCCCGTCGCGGTGACGTCTTTGCAGACGTTCAACCCGGAACGCTACGGCGCGCTGTCGTGGGACAATCCGTTGGCGCTGGACGATGCGCGCAATTGCGAGGTGCGCGGCAGTGACAGCCGCGAGATGGAGAACGGGCTGGTCTGGGACATCAATACGGACGTGGCGCTCTGGCTACGCAGCTCCGACGCCAGCAACCCGCTGCGCTATGGTGAAACGGGCGCGGATGCGAGCAGGGTGAAGCGTCTGTACGGCTGGGGCTATTCGCAGACCGGCAGTTTCATCTCGACCTATATCCAGGCGCTGCATCCGCGCGTGAGGGCTCAGACGGGCATGGACGTGTTCGATGGCTATCTGGTTGCGGTGACCAGCGGACTGACGCCGATCAACCAGTGTGCGCCGCGCATAACCGGCGATGATCCGCGCCGGGTGTTTCGCGATGTCGGCGTGCCGGTGGTCCATGTGATGACGCAGTCGGATTATCGCGCCTACGGCCCGACGCGTCGCGAGGACGGGGATACGCGCGCTGACGGCTTCCGGTATTACGAGCTGGCCGGCGCAGGACACGCGACGCCGGATGAGCTGTGGTTCGGGCCGCGCTTTTCCGACATCGAAATGGCGGGCCGCACGCCGCCGACGTTTGACTGCAACGAGGGGCCGCGCAGCCGCTTCCCGAACGCGGTTCCGTTCAACGCGATCTACCGCAACCTCAAGACATGGGTCGAGGACGGCGCGCCGCCGCCGCCTTCCCAGCGCATCGAGATGGATGGCGCTGAGCCGGCGATGGATGAACATGGCAATGTGAAGGGCGGCGTGCGTTCGCCATTGCTGGACGTGCCGACCGCGACGTGGGCGGGAAACTCGACGGGGGAATCATTCTGCAGGATCGCCGGGCATGAAGTTCCGTTTGGCGCCGACAAGCGTGCGCGGCTGTATGAAAGCCGGGACGCCTATGAGGCCGCGTTCGACGCGCGGCTTGAGAAGTTGATCGCCGAGCGGTTCGTGACGCCCGAAGACGCCGGGACGTTGCGAAATCTGGCGCGCGCAGAGCCTGTACGCTGAAAGCGGTGCGCCCATAACCAAGGTTTCACGGGCGTCATCTTGACCGGCCATGACTGAGCCATCAGGTTCGTGTGAAGGGCGAGAAACTCGCCGCTGACACTGATTGATGGGGTGTATCCATGAAAGTCCTAGCTGGTCCGGCGCTTGCCGTGATGATGGCTGCCGCGCTGGCCGCGTGCCAACCTGCTGAAACGCCGGAAGCTGAAACCGCAACGCCGGCGGCTGAACCCGGCGCTGCTGCGCCTGCAACGCCAGACTACGCGGCGATTGTCGCCGATCCGGGCCGCGTCGCCACCGACGTGGAAATCGACGGTAGCCGCAAGCCGGCCGAGACGCTGGCGTTCGCGCAGATCCTGCCCGGCATGACGGTCTACGACATGGAATCCGGCGGCGGGTATACGGCGGCGCTGCTGTCTGCTGCGGTCGGACCGGAAGGCAAGGTCTACATGCAGAACCCGGAAGCGTTTTCCGGCTTCATCGGCACGGCGCTGACCGACCGCATCGCGGCAGGCCTGTCGAACGGCGAAGTGATCACCGCGCAGTTCGACGACCTGCAGGCGCCTGACGCCAGCGTGGATGTCGTGACCTGGTCGATGGGCCCGCACGAACTCTACTATATGCCGGACGGTGCGCCCGATGGGCTTGGCGATGTCGCCGGGACCTATGCGGAGATCGCGCGCATCCTCAAGCCGGGCGGCGCCTTCGTGGCGATCGACCATGTCGCCGCTGCAGGTTCGCCGCCGACAACCGGCGGGGAATCCCACCGCATCGATCCGGCCCATGTGCAGGCCGCAGCCGAAGCCGCCGGCCTGGTGCTGGAAGCGGAAGCTGACTTCCTGCGCAACCCGGACGATCCGCTGACCGCGGGCGTGTTCGATCCGTCGATCGTCGGTCAGACCGACCGCTTCGTTCACCGCTATCGCAAGCCGGGATAACCGGTTTCTCGATGCCGTGTCGCAATTCTGGCGGCGCGGGCAGGGCGGATCGGGGATGATGACGGCTCACCAGATGGAGAGCCGCCATGTTTCAGATTTCGCCCTTGCCCGCCGCCGGGTTTGCCGACCTGTTCGGATTGCCTGACGATGAACTGGCAGCGCGCGGCGTGGTCGTGAAGACTGCTGCCGCGGGCGACAGGATGCCTTGCCGGATCAGCCTGCGCGACGCGCGCCCCGGCGAGCGCGCGCTGTTGGTGAACTTCCAGCACCAGCCCGCCGCGTCACCCTATCGCTCGAACTACGCGATCTATGTCGTTGAAGGAGCGGAAGAGGCGCGCCTCGCGCCGGACGAATTGCCGGAAGTGTTCATGGGCCGGCCGTTGGCGGTGCGCGCGTTCGACGCCGACGGCATGCTGGTCGAGGCCGGCATGGCGATGGGCGCGGACGTGAAACCGGTCATCGAAGCCCTGCTGTCGCTCGAAACCGTCGCCTACCTGCACGTCCACAACGCCATGCATGGCTGTTACGCGGCGCGGGTGGACCGCATTCCGGGCTAGTCGCTCTCGGCGACATCCACGCGTTCGGCGGCGAGGTAGTCGTCCGACCGCATTTCATGCAGCCGCGAGGCCGTGCGTTCGAACTCGAACGCGCCGTCGCCTGCGGGGTAGAGGTCATCCGGTTCGGCGGCGGCGGAGATCACCAGTTTGGTCTTCGATTCATAAAGCGCATCGATCAGCGTGACGAAGCGCGCCGCCTCGTTGCGCTTTTCCATCGACAGGAGCGGAACGTTCTCGATCAGCACAGTGTGGAAGTTGCGGGCGATGGCGAGGTAGTCCGCTGCGCCGAGCGGGCGGGCGCATAATTCGGCGAAGGTGAAGCGGGCGACGCCATGGGCGGTGTTGGCGGCGTTGAGCGTGCGTCCCTGGGCGTGGAGTTCGACAGGTTCGATGCGCGCGCCGCCGGTGAGACGCTGGAAAGTCTCGTCCATTGCGGTGTCCGCATTGGGCCCGAGCGGGGTGATGTAGACCGGCGCAGCCGACAGGCGTTCGAGGCGGTAATCCTTTTCCGCGTCGATCTGCATGATGTCGAGCTTGTCCTTGAGACGCGCGATGAAGGGCAGGAAGAGCTGTCGGTTGATGCCGTCAGTGTAGAGGTCGTCGGGGTGGCGATTGGACGTGGCCACGACGACCACGCCGCGATCGAACAACTGGTCGAACAGGCGCCCCAGGATCATCGCATCGGTGATCGAGGTGACGTGGAATTCGTCGAAGCAGAGCAGGCTGGCGCGGTCGGCGATGTGTTTTGCGGCGGGCGGGATCGGGTCATCGCCCGCGCCGCGCACATGGGCGGGGTGTTTGCGGCGCTCGTCCTGCGACTTCTGGCGCCAGTCATGGATGAAGGCGTGCGTGTCGAGCATGAAGTCGTGGAAGTGGACGCGGCGCTTGGGACTGGTGGGCGCCGCCTCGAAGAACAGGTCCATCATCATCGACTTGCCGCGTCCGACGCCGCCCCACAGATAGACGCCTTCCGGCGTTTCAGGTTTGCGGCCCAGTCCGAACAGCCCGCCCGAAGCGCCAGGCCGCGCAAGCTCGCCAGCCAGGCGCGACAGGCGTTCGATCGCGCGCGCCTGCACGGCGTCCGGCGCGATCTCGCCGCTGGCGATGCGTTGTTCGTAGAGGGTCGAAAGGGAGATCATGCCGGCGCTGATGCCGCGAATGCGCCCGGAAGGGAAGTGCCGCGGGGCAGGCTTCAGCTCGCCTGCAGCTGCTCGCCTGAATCCGCCATCAGCGAGTCGATGAACGCCCGGAATTTTGGCGGGTCGCGAACGAAGTCGCCGAGGTCGAGATCCTGCTTGCCGACGGCGACCGGCGCGCAGTCGACCCCGCCGCTGCGCAGGCTTTCGACGACCTCCTGGCGGCGGTCGGAAGCGGACACGACGGCGACGCGGAACTGGCCCATATTGGCGAGACGCGTCACGGTGACGTCTTCATCGGCGCTGTCGGGCAGGAAGAGGTCGGCGATGACAAGATCGAACTTTTCCAGCCGCAGCTTGCGTTCGGCTTCCATCAGCGAGGCGGCGACGACGACATCCATTCCCAGGCGCTGGCGCGATGCAGCGGCGCCGGCGGCGACAAGCAATTCGTTCGCCCGTGAGTGGTCTTCCACCCAGAGAATTTTCATAGTCGCGGACCCCTTGGCCGTCAGCTGGCCTGCTTTGACGATTTGTCCGCCCCCTTGATCCTCAAAGAGCGTGCTAACAATACGCCAACAAAGCGTTAACTCGCTTCGCCACAGGGTTAACCTGAGCTAGGCGTCGGTGCGGCGATCATTGGTGATTCGCTGCGAAATGTAACCTGTACTAGGCCCGCCATGCGCGAGAACATGTGGGCTGGAGGAAAACGTGGCGACCAAACCCACGCTTGCGATCGATCCGCGCATCGCGGCTTTCGTTCCTGAGGATCGCGGCGACAATCATATTGTCGACGTGCTCATCAAGGAGCGGTGCCCGAGCTATGTCGCGCACTGGTCGTGGCCGGTCGTGCGTCCCGTCCTCTATCAGGCGCTGGGCTACAAGAAGGCGGTGCGCTGGGCGGATGATATCGCGCGCCTGCCGGATGGGGCGTCGTGTTTCGAATACCTCGACAGGGCGCTGGAGCTGGACGTGCGGGTGAGCGGCATTGAGCATGTGCCGGGAGACGGACGCGCGGTCGTGATCTCGAACCACCCGACCGGCCTTGCCGATGGTCCGGCGACCTTGTCTGCGCTCAATAGCGTGCGGCCGGATATCGAGGTGTTCGCCAACGCCGACGCCTGCCGGGTTAATGCGGCGTTCGCCGACATCGTCATTCCGGTGGAATGGGTGATGGAGAAACGCTCGCCCGCCAAGACACGCGAAACGCTGAAGCGCGCGGCGGCGGCGTTCAGCGCCGAGCGATTGTTGCTGATCTTTCCGTCCGGGCGGCTGGCGCTGAAGGACAAGGGCAAGCTGGTCGAGCGCGACTGGTTTTCAACCGCCGTTTCGCTGGCGCGCAAGAACAAGGCGCCGGTGACGCCGCTGAACGTGAAGGCGTCGAATTCGAACCTGTTCTACTTCTTCTCAAAGATCTCGCGCGAGCTGAAGGACATCACCCTGTTTCATGAATTGCTGAACAAGCAGGGCGATGTCTTCGAGCTGACCTTCGGCCCGCAGATCGCGCCGGAGGAACTGGCCGGCGACGCGCAGGAGATGACCGACCGGTTGCGGGAATACGTGACCGAAGTGCTGCCGAACGATCCTGAGCGAAAGTTCGGCAGCTAGTCCCGATCACATCGCCGGTTTCGCATCGCTCTTGCCGACGCCGTACCAGTCGAGGTTGCGCGTCATGTACATCGTGCCGGCGATCGCAAGGAACGAAGCGACGGAGCCTGCAAGCAATGCGTAGTCTTCCAGGCGCAGCAGCGTGTAGATCAGCGCATAGAGCACGGTGAACACGCCAAGCGCCTTCATCGCGGCGCCGAGCGAGCCGAACACCGAACCGGCATAGAGCGAGATCGCGAGCACCGTGGCGATGGCGGCGACCAGGAAGCCCGGCGTGAAGCCGATGATCTCGGACACCGACAGCAACAGGAGATAGAAGACGAGCTGAGCGAGACCGACGAGGATGTATTGCGCCGGGTGGGCGCGGCGACCTGAAGTCGTCTCGAACAGGAAGTAGGTGAGGAAGACCAGGCCGAGGAACATCGGCGCATATTTCAGCGCGCGCTGGATCGACTGGTAGGGGTTGGCTTCATCCAGCAGGCGGACGGCGGGCGACAGGTCGAAGAGACCGTCGACAACGATGTCGGCTCCGGCGCCTGCAGCGCCGCGCGCGAGATAGGGGATGCGCCAGGTGGCGGTGAAGCCGTCATCCGTCAGTTCGCGCTCATCGGGCAGCACGCCGCCCTCAAAGCTGGGCGAGGGCCAGTCGCCGGTGAGCGAGATCGTGGTGTCGCGGGCGAAGGCGGCGAAGCCGATGCGCTGGGCGCCGGTGACGGTGAAGTTGGCGGTCGCTTCCAAGGTGCGATCGGCCTGTTCCTGCAGCCATGGAATCCGCGCGCCGACGAGGCGCTGGTAGCTGATCGAACCGCCATTGGCGTTGGCGACGCTGTCTACTGGTTCGGCTTCAAGCGCCTGGCCGTCGAGCGACATCTGGACGACGCGTGCGCCGCGCGCATCGGTGATCGTCATGAACAACCGGGCGTCCGGCCAGCGGATGCGGGCGTCGTTGGGCGCGGCCTCGGTGATGCGCGCCGGACGGAATTGCGCCGCGTAGGATGTTTCGGCGGAGTAGACCGGCACGTCGTGCAGGCCGCGGCGCAGGGTTTCGGTTGCGAGCGTGGCGTTCGCCGTGCCGGTTTCAGCATAGAGCGTGACGGATCCGCGCTGGGTCTGGACCTTGTCGTCGATCAGGACGTCACGTTCATAAGGCACAACGATGAACGGTCCGGTCAGCGTCTGTTCGCCGCCGCGCAATTGCGAGACTTCGAACACGGCGCCCTGTGCGTCGTTGGACCGGTCATAGATCAGCGCCCAGACAAATCCCGCAGGGATCGCCATTAGCAGTGCGAGTCCGCACACAAGGATGAGTTTGAGTCCGAATGAGCGTTGTGGAAGGTAGCGCGTGTAGTCGCCGCCCCGTTCGCCGGGCTGGCGCGGGTTCGTGGTTTCGTCCGACATTGTGTCCCTCTTGTCGTCCCCTGGCCGTCCGGCCTCGGTCTAATTGTTTGCGAGATTATACGCTGAGCGCGCCCGGCGGCGGAAATCGGGCGCAGAAAGGGCCTGCCTGCGATCAATCGCGGCGGTGAGGAGCGCTGTTTTCACGTCGGTTTCCCATGCTAGACACATCGGCTTGTTGACGACGATTCAGGGAATGCGGCCATGCAGCAGATTCGCGACGCACTGAAATGGCTGGGGCCGCTGGGGATTCTGGTGATCGTCGGTTTCGCGCTGGCCTTCTATGTCATGGGGCCGCCGCCGCCGAAATCGGTGACGATCGCCGGCGGCGGGGCGGGCGGCGCTTATGCTGCTGCGGCGGAGGAACTGGGCGCGGCGCTGGACGCCGAAGACGTGACGCCGACCATTCTTTCTACCGCTGGTTCGATCGACAACATCGCACGCCTGCGCGCCGATCTTGCCGATATTGCGATCGTGCAGACCGGATTGCTCGACGCTCAGGGCGGGGAGGGGCTGCGCTCGATCGGCGCGGTGTTCTACGAGCCGCTGTGGGTGTTCGTGCGTTCAGGCGATTCGTTCGCCGACCTGCGCGACCTCGCCGGGCTGCGCATTGCCGTTGGCGAGGACGGATCGGGCTCGCGCGCGCTGGCCAACCTGTTGCTCTCGGAAGTCGGGCTGGCGAGAGGCCAGTACACGCCGGCCCCAGTGGGCGGCGCGGACGCGGCCGCTGCGCTGAAGGCGGCCGAGGTCGATGCGATGGTGGCGGTGTCGGGCGCAGCCGCCGGATGGATTCGCGATCTGGTCGCCGACCCCGACATTCAGCTGGTTTCGCTCGACCGCGCGCCCGCCTTTTCGCGGCGCCATCCCTATCTAGACACGGTGACGCTCTATGCCGGCGTGATCGATCCGGCAGCGGGCCTGCCCGAGCGCGACGTATTGATGCTTGCGCCGGCGGCGGAGATCGTTGTGCGCGAGGACCTGCATCCGGCGATCCAGTCGCTGCTGATCGAGGCGAGCTTCGCGAGCTATTCGGGCGGGTCGGTGTTCGCCGAGCCCGGCGCGTTTCCAACTCCGGATCTTGCCGATGTCGAGCTGTCGGAAGAAGCGCGGCGCTATTACAAGGACGGACCGACCTTCCTGCGCCGGCTGTTCCCGTTTGACGTCGCCAACTTCCTCGAGCGCGCCTGGGTTCTGGCGATCCCGCTGCTGACGCTGGCTTATCCGTTATTCAAGGCGGCGCCGCCGCTCTATCGCTGGCGCATCCGCCGCAAGATCTATGTCTGGTATTCCGACCTGCGCGAGCTGGAGGCTGAGGCGCGGGCGGCGAAGGATGACGCCGAGCTTGCCGCGGTGCGCGCCAAGCTGGCGGAGCTGCAGGCGGAGACAGGGGAGGTGGAAGTGCCATTGTCGTACAACGACAATCTTTACCATCTTCGCCACCATATCCGCTTCGTTTCCGACCTCGTCGACAAGCTCTCTGGCGCTGACGCTGCGGCGAAAAGCTAGGACCAGAGAAATTTTTCTGAAATCTGCGCCAGTCGCCTGATCGGCGAGGCACACGGCTTGCTTTCACACCTGTAACGGGAATGAACGCAACCGGAGCAGGGCGAATGTTCGGAGACGTGCAAGCAACGCACGAGGCGCAGCCAGCCGCCGAGGAGACCACAAGTCACGACACGACGATCACAGCGTTGGACGCAGTGGTCGCACGGCATGCGGATTCAAAGGATCCAGCAGCGATGGCCGAAGTCGCCCGGGCGCTGGTCTCAAAGGCGATCGTCCTGTCGCGTCTGGGACGCGGGGCGGAAGAGCTGGCGACGTACGACGAAGTGATCCGCCGTTTCATGATGTCGTCCGAGCCCGAGATCGTGGCGCTGGTTGCGATGTCGCAGAACCGGCGCGGCCGGGCGCTGGCGCTTGCCGGACGGATCGACGAGGCGCTGACGGCGTTCGACCTTGGCTGGGCCATGGCCACGGGCTGGAAGGATGCGCATCTTGAGCGTCAGGCTGCAGCCGCGCTCTATGCCACGGGCGCGCTGCGCAAGCGTCAGGGCCGGACAGCGGATGCGCTGACGGCGTGGGGCGACATGGTGCGCCAGTTCGGCGCGTCTGAGGATATCGAAGTGGCGGCCAAGCTGGTCGCCGGTGATGAGGCCCGGGTGGCGTTGCTGCGCCAGTCCGAGCGCGTCAATGACGCGATCCGCGTCTGCAATGACATGATTGCGCGCCTGTCGACGCGCGCCGAGCCGGGTTTCCGCGCAGCGATCGGGCAAGCCGGTTTCACCCGCGCCGAATGCCTGCTGGCGATGAATAATCCCAAGGCCGCGCTTGAGGCCTGCGAAGAGGTCGCCGAACAGCTGGAGACGTCGCTGGAGAATGATCCGAGACTGGCCCGCTGGCGCGCCGCGATCGGCGTGCTGAGGGGCCGGGCGCTGCGCCAGATGGGCCGCACCAAGGAAGCGGTTGCGGTGCTGTCCGCGGTGGACCGCAATCACCGCGGCGCATCCAACCCGCAGGTCGCCGAACAGGTTGCGACCGCGCTCGTGGAATTGTCGGAAGTCTTGTCCGACCAGGCCGAGTTCGCCCGCTCGCGCGCATTCAGCGAATGCGTGATCCGTCGTTATGCCGGAACCGAGAGCGCCCGGCTTGAGCCGCTGGTCAAACTGGCGCGCGACCAGCTGGCGAGAACGCCTGGCGGCGGCGCTTGTGAGAGCGACAATCTCCAGCCTGCGGATGTGTTGAGTGCGAAGCCGGTCGAGAGCGGCCTGAAGATCGATACCGATTTCGAGATGCTGCGCGGCAATGCCACGTTCAACGCGTTCATCGAACAGGCGCAGTCGGCCTGAACTGGTGATTCACGCCCAGCCGGCGTCGCGCACCGACTTCTGGTAGGTGCGGCTGACCGGCGCTTCCGCCCCGGACTTGAGCTTCAGAACGAGCTTGCCGTTCTCGCGCTGGCTGTCGGCGAGGCCGTTGCGGGCGACCCACCAGGACCGGTGGGTCTGCAGGCCTTCGATGCCGTTGAGTTCGCGAATCGCATCCGACAGGCGCATCAGGATCAGTTCTTCGCCTGCGCTGGTGTGGACGCGCAGGTAGTGGTCTTCGGCGGATACCGCGTAGATGTCGGACGACCTGAGACGGGCCGGCAGCCGTTCGATGATCGCGGGAGCGGGCGCGCCGGCGCCTTCGGCGGCCGAGGTGGCCACAGTCTTCGCAAAAATGTCGGCGAAGGCGAAGCCGGTCGTGATGACAAGGGACACGACCAGCACATAGGCGAATTGCAGCGGCCATTCGGCAGGGGCGATATCGTCGCCGAATCCGTATTCGTGAATTAATAGCAAGCAAAGTGTGACCGGGATCGAAACCGCCAGCGCGGCGATGACGATTTTGACGGCCACATGCTGGTCGGCGAAGCGGCGCTCGAACACTTCCGGCATCAGCCAGGCCGAGCACGCGACCCCGACCCCGATCGTGGTGCACCAGTAGGCGTAGCGGATCGGGAAGGCGATGCTCCCAGTGTCATAGACGCCGAACCACGAGAACAGCAGGCCGAGCACGGCTGTGATCAGAACATAGCGGATGATCGTGGCGCTGAGCTGGTTCATCGGGCCTGCAATTCGCGCTTCGTGAGTGACGTTTCGCGCTTCGCGAGTGTTCTAGGGGGTCTTTTCACGAAGCAAAACAGGCGTTCTGCGCAATCTCGCTGGCGGGGAGGCGGGGAGGGACGGAAATTGGCTCTGCGGCCGGCAAGAGCCGCGAATGATGCGAAGCAAGAACCCAAAAGGAAGTCACCATGAAACGCCTCACCGCCCTTTCCGTCACCGTCCTCGCCTCTGCGCTGGCCGCAATCGTTCCCTATCCGGCAGCGAACGCGGAGGGCGCCAAGTTGACGCTTACGGTAACCGATATCGCCAAACACAAGGGTTCGCTGATGATCGCGGTCCACGACGAGGCCGGCTATGACGGCCAGCCCAAGGCGGCGACCGCCCTGCCGGTGACCGGCGATACCGCCACCGCCAGTTTCGAGGGGCTGGCGCCGGGGGAATACGCCATCAAGCTGTTCCACGATGTCGACGGCGATGGCGAGATGGACACCAACCCGTTCGGCCTGCCGACCGAGCCTTATGGCTTCTCCAACAATGCGAAGGGCCAGTTCGGTCCCGCCAAATGGGCGGACGCCAAGTTCGCGCTGGGCGCGGGCGGCGGCGACCAGTCGATCAGCCTGAAATAAGCGCCCTGACAGAGCACGAGGAGGAAACACGATGACACGGCACACGCCTGATCTTTCGCGCCGCCTGTTCCTGGGCGGCATGGCCGGGGCCTCGACCATGGCGCTGGCGGCCTGCCAGACCGGCGGCGGCGTCAAGGTGGCCAAGGGCGACTGGCGCGACGGCTTCGCAAACGCCCCGGCGCAGGGTTTCGCACCAGCGCGCATGAAGCTGGTGCACGGCAAGGCGCCGGCGGGGCTGGAAGGCTCGTTCTATCGCAACGGCCCGGCGCAACTGCACTATGGCGCATCGCACGCCCAGCACTGGTTCGACGGCGACGGTCTGGTCCATCGCATCGCGATTGGCGACGGCGGGGCGGTGCATTCCGGCAAGTTCGTCCAGACGCACAAGCGCGAGATCGAGTACGGCGCCGGCAAGTTCATGGCGCCGGGCTTTGGCACCCACGCCGATCCTGACTTCCCGGTGCAGGGACCGGACGACACCAACGCCGCCAACACCTCTGTGATTGTCATCGACGGCAAGCTCTATGCGCTGTGGGAAGCCGGCTCTGCGATCGAGCTGGATCCGGTGACGCTGGAGACCAAGGGGCCGAAGACGTGGCGCGATGATCTGAGGGGCATGCCCTTCCTCGCCCACCCCAAGCGCGAGCCGAACGGCACGGTGTGGAATCTCGGCGTCAACGGAACCAAGGCTGCGATCTATCGCATCGGCGGCGACGGCGTGCTGGCCGATTTCGGCGTCGTCGACATCGGCTCGGCGGCCTACATCCACGACTGGACGATGACCGCCCGCCATCTGGTGATCCTTGTCCAGCCCTGGGTGATGACGACCCAGACGCCGCCTTTCATCGACGGGTTCGAATGGCGTCCGCAGGATGGTCTGCGCATGGTGATCGTCGACAAGGACGATTTCACAAACACGCGCTGGGCGCAGGCGCCGGCGCGTTCATTCTATCATACCGGCTCGGCATGGGAGGACGCGGACGGAACCATCCGGTTCGATGTCGTTCTCTACATGAAGCCGGAACTGGGCCCGGAAGGCGGCGTCGACCTGATCACCGGTCAGTTCGATCCGGCGCAGCATCCGACGGGCGAGTTGTCGATGGTCGAGATTCCCAAGTCCGGCGATGCGCGCATTATCGGAACCGACGTCGTCGGCGAGTTCCCGCAGGTCGACCCGCGCGTGCGCGGGGCCCGGCATGACCTGGTCGTTCTGCCGTCGGGTGAACTGCCTGACCGGCCCGGACAAACCGGCGTGACGTTGCATGACTGGAAATCCGGCCGCAGCGACGCGTTCGAGTTCGGCCGCAGCCATCTCGTCGAGGAAGTTCTGGTCGTACCCAAGCCGGGTGGGGCGGGCGAACGCGACAACTGGCTGATCGGCACGGCGCTGAACGTACAGGAGGACGCAAACGAGGTCTTCGTGTTCGACGCCGCCGATGTCTCGGGCGGGCCGGCGGCGATCTGGCGCGCTGAATACACCTGGCCGCTGGGCTTCCACGGTACGTGGGCGTCCTGACGGCGGGACAATCTCCCCGAAGCGCTGCTGCCCGGAAAAAGAGACGCAAAGTCCTGTGGTGACGAGTGGCGGCGAAACGGACTAGGACGGCGGGAGACCGCCGTCCTTTTTCGTGATGGATAGATGACTGCATACAGAAACGTCGCCTCGCTGATCCTGACGTCCATGCTGCTGCAGGCCGCAGCCGGTCTGTTGAGCGTGTTGACGCCCCTGTCGCTGGACGCGATGGGCGCGAATGCGCTCGGCGTCGGCGTGGTGGCCGCTGTGTTCGCGGCGGGCTTCATGCTGGGCGCGTGGGCGTCGCCGGACCTGGTGCGCAATATCGGCCATATCCGCGCGTATTCCGCCGCAGCGGCGATCTATGCCGCTGGCATCCTCGCCATGCCCCTGTTGCTGGATCCGAATTACTGGGGCGTGCTGCGGTTTGCGCAGGGCGCGGCGTCAGCCGTGATGTTCACGGCGGCGGAGAGCTGGATCGCGGATTCCACTCCCAAGGCCCAGCGCGGCGCGGTGATGGGGCTCTATCAGGTGCTGATCAAGGCGGCGATGTCGGTCGGTCCGCTGCTGGTGGTCGACATGGCGCCGGACAGCGCCGCGCCCTTCCTGGTGGCCGGCATCCTGATGGCGCTGGCCATTGTGCCGCTGTGCGCGACCCGCAAAGCCCAGCCGGTGCTGCCGTCGAAGGGCAGATTGACCTGGACCTCCGTCAGCATCGTGGCGCCCTCGGCGATGATCGGGGCGATGGTCGCGGGCTTCGCAAACGGAGGTGTAATGGCGCAATTGCCGCTGTTTGCTTCCGAATTGCGGCCCGCCGATGCGCAGTCCGCCGCCGCCACGCTGGCGATTGCGGCGTGGATGGGCGGCGTGGTGACGCAATGGCCTGCTGGGCTGATTTCTGACCGGATGGACCGGCGGCTGGTCGTGGCCGGACTGGCGATGCTGGCCGGCGTCGCGGCGATCGTCCTGTTCCTCACTGGCGGCGGGCTTGGATGGATGGCGACCGTTGCGCTGGCGGCGCTGTGGGGCGGGGGGTCGATGTCGTTCTATGCGGTCGCCGCAGCCCACGCGACCGATCGGGTGGAGCTGGATCAGATCGCCGAAGTGATGTCGGCCATGATGTTCGGCTGGGCGCTGGCGTCGGTCTTGGGACCGGTGGCCTCGGGCCTGATCGCCTCTTCGCCGCTGGGCCAGCCCGGCGTGTTCCTGTTGTCGGCCTTCGCCTATGCCGGACTGGTCGTGGCCAATGTCGGCCGGTTGGCGATGCGTCGCAGGCCAAAGGAAGTCGAGCGCACGCCCTTTGCGCCGGTTCTGGCGACTTCGGTCGTATATGGCGAGGTCGAGCAACAGATCGCGGAAGAGAACCAGCGCGCCGCAGACGAAGACGGCAAAATTCAACCCTGAGCGCAGCTTCCCCCGCGTCTTTCGCGCGCGACTTTGCGCGGCGTTGCCTTGTGAGACATGCTGGGTTATCGCCAGCCCGCTTGGGGCTATTCGGCCGATTCCTGACAGGAAGACTTGATCCATGAACATCCACGAACACCAGGCCAAGGAAGTGCTGAAGGCATTCGGCGCGCCAGTGGCGGAAGGCGTTGCGATCTTTTCGGTCGATGAGGCGCAGGCGGCGATCGATAGCCTGCCGGGCCCTCTGTGGGTGGTGAAGTCCCAGATCCATGCGGGCGGCCGCGGCAAGGGCAAGTTCAAGGAGCCCGAAGCCGGCGAAAAGGGCGGCGTGCGCCTCGGCTTCTCCAAGGAAGAAGCGCTTGAGCATGTCAAAGCCATGCTCGGCAAGACGCTGGTGACGGCCCAGACCGGCGAGGCCGGCAAGCAGGTCAACCGCCTCTATATCGAAGCCGGGGCGGACATCTCCACGGAGCTTTACCTGTCGCTGCTGGTCGATCGCGCGACCTCGAAGATCGCCTTCGTCGCCTCGACCGAGGGCGGCATGGACATCGAGCAGGTGGCCCACGACACGCCTGACAAGATCATCACCGTGCAGATCGAGCCTTCGACCGGCGTCACCGAAGCGGACGCGTCGAAACTGTGCGATGCGCTGGAGCTGAGCGGCGCGGCGCGCGAGGACGGCATGAAGCTGTTCCCGATCCTCTACAAGGCCTTCGTCGAGAAGGACATGTCGATGCTGGAGATCAATCCGCTGATCGTCATGGAAGACGGTCACCTGCGGGTGCTCGACGCCAAGCTGTCGTTCGACGGCAACGCGCTGTTCCGCCACCCGGACATCCAGGCGCTGCGCGACAAGACCGAAGAAGACGAAAAAGAGATCGAGGCCGCCGAATGGGACCTCGCCTACATCGCGCTGGACGGCACGATCGGCTGCATGGTCAACGGCGCCGGGCTCGCGATGGCGACGATGGACATCATCAAGCTGTACGGCGAAGAACCGGCCAACTTCTGTGACGTCGGCGGCGGCGCCAACGCCGAGAAAGTGGCGGCCGCCTTCAAGATCATCATGAAGGACCCCGCCGTGAAGGGTATCCTGGTCAACATCTTCGGCGGCATCATGAAGTGCGACGTCATCGCCGAGGGCGTGCTTCAGGCGGTGAAGGAAACCAACCTTGCTGTGCCGCTGGTCGTGCGTCTGGAAGGCACCAACGTCGCCAAGGGCAAGGAAATCATCGCCAATTCCGGCCTCAACGTTATCCCGGCCGATGACCTGGACGACGCCGCGCAAAAAATCGTCAACGCTGTGAAGGGCGCCTGATCGACATGTCCATTCTGATCGACAAGAACACCAAGGTCATTGTTCAGGGCCTGACGGGTAACACCGGTTCGTTCCACACCAGCCAGGCGCTGGAATACTACGGCACCCAGATGGTGGCCGGTACGCACCCGAAGAAAGCCGGCCAGAAATGGACCGCGGCGAACGGGACCGAACTGCCGATCTACGCCAATGCGGGCGAGGCCAAGGAAGCGACCGGCGCCGACGCCTCCGTCATCTACGTGCCGCCGGCGGGCGCGGGCGCAGCCATCATCGAGGCCATCGAAGCGGAAATCCCGCTGATCGTCTGCATCACCGAAGGCGTTCCGGTGATGGACATGGTCATGGTCAAGGACCGGCTGGTGAAGTCGAAGTCGCGCCTGATCGGGCCGAACTGCCCGGGGCTTCTGACGCCGGAACAGTGCAAGATCGGCATCATGCCGGGTTCGATCTTCAAGAAGGGCTCGGTAGGCGTGCTGTCGCGCTCGGGCACGCTGACCTATGAGGCGGTGTTCCAGACCACCAACGAAGGCCTCGGCCAGACGACGGCTGTCGGCATTGGCGGCGACCCGGTGAAGGGCACCGAATTCATCGACGTGCTGGAGATGTTCCTGGCCGATGACGAGACCCAGTCGATCATCATGATCGGTGAAATCGGCGGGTCTGCCGAAGAGGAAGCCGCACAATTCCTCAAGGACGAGGCCAAGAAGGGCCGCAAGAAGCCGATGGTCGGTTTCATCGCCGGACGCACCGCGCCGGCCGGCCGCACGATGGGCCATGCGGGCGCGATCGTTTCCGGCGGCAAGGGCGGCGCGGAAGACAAGATCGAAGCCATGGAATCGGCCGGTATCAAGGTGTCTCCGAGCCCGGCGCGCCTCGGCGTCACCATGACGGAAGTCCTCAAGGGCTAGGACGGACGCGCCAGCGTTCGCCCGATTGCCAATCTCTTAACGAACGACCGGCACATTGTGCGGTCAGACGTGCGGAATTGTGAGATTTGGCCTCGCCGGACGGTTGAGTCGCCCGCGGAAAAAGGTCATCTCTCCGTCAGGCGCCGTGCGACGGCGCTCGCCCGGCCGGCTGTGGTCAGGCGCCAGGAAAGGCGATGGAAATGACGATCGAGGCCAAAGGCCAGGAAGCGCGATCCCAGGAAAACGAGGATCTGCTCGGAACTGCATTTCTTTACGGCGCGAACGCCCTCTACATCGCTGATTTACATGCAAAATATGTAGAGAACCCGTCTTCGGTTCCGGCCAGCTGGCAGGCCTTCTTCAAGGGCGTCGACGACGCCGATGATGCGGTGCGCAAGGTCGCCCGCGGTCCTGAATGGCGCAAGCCGGGCTGGCCGAAATCGGCCAATGGCGAGCTGGTTTCGGCGTTGGACGGTAACTGGGCCGGGGTTGAATCCTCACTGACCGAGAAGATCGGCGCGCGCGCGGCGGCTGCGCCCGGCGCGGCCGTTTCCGATGCGGACATTCACCAGCAGGTGCAGGATTCGATCCGTGCGCTGATGATGATCCGCGCCTACCGCATTCGCGGCCATCTTGCGGCCAATCTCGATCCTCTGCGGCTTGAAACGGGCAACCAGTCCCCGGAACTCGATCCGGCGAGCTATGGCTTCGGTCCGGACGACCTGGACCGGCGCATCTTCATCGACCATGTGCTGGGTCTGGAATACGCCACACCGCGCCAGATGATCGAGCTGCTGCAGCGCACCTATTGCGGCACGTTCGCGGTCGAGTTCATGCACATCTCCGATCCGGATGAGAAGAGCTGGATCCAGGAGCGCATCGAGGGCGAGCACAAGGAAATCACCTTCACCGAAGAGGGCAAGAAGGCGATCCTGGCCAAGCTGGTCGAGGCGGAAACCTTCGAGCGCTTCCTGCACAAGCGTTATCCGGGCACCAAGCGCTTCGGTCTCGACGGCGGCGAGGCGATGGTCCCGGCGCTGGAACAGATCATCAAGCGCGGCGGCGCGCTGGGCGTGGAAGACATCGTCATCGGCATGCCGCACCGCGGACGCCTGAACGTGCTCGGCGCGGTGATGGGCAAGCCCTACCACAAGATCTTCAACGAATTTCAGGGCGGCAACACGCAGGGCGCGGAAGACTACGGTTCTGGCGACGTGAAGTATCACCTCGGCGCCTCCTCGGACCGGACGTTCGACAATCATCGCGTTCACCTGTCGCTGACCGGCAACCCGTCTCACCTTGAGGCCGTCAACCCGGTCGTGCTCGGCAAGGCGCGGGCGAAACAGGCTGACAAGTTCGAGGAAGACCGCGTCAAGCAGCGCGCCATGGTGATGCCGCTGTTGCTGCACGGGGATGCGGCCTTCGCAGGCCAGGGCGTGGTGTCCGAGTGTCTCGCGCTGTCGGGGCTGACCGGCTACCGCACCGGCGGCACGATCCACTTCATCGTCAACAACCAGATCGGCTTCACCACCGCGCCGCACTATTCGCGGTCTTCACCGTATCCGTCCGATGTCGCCCTGCAGGTCCAGGCGCCGATCTTCCACGTCAACGGCGATGATCCGGAAGCCGTTGTGCACGCCGCGAAAGTGGCGACCGAGTATCGCCAGAAGTTCGGCAAGGACGTGGTGATCGACATGTTCTGCTACCGCCGGTTCGGTCACAACGAGGGTGACGACCCGACGATGACGCAGCCGATCATGTACGCGAAGATCAAGGGTCACCCCTCGGTCCGCGAGATCTACACCCAGCGTCTGGTCGAAGAAGGACTGGTCACGCAGGAAGAGATCGACCAGACGATTTCCGAGGTCGACGCCTTCCTCGATCGCGAGTTCGAGAAGGGCAAGATCTACAAGGCCGAGAAGGCCGACTGGCTGGACGGCAAGTGGGCCGGTCTCGGCCTGCCGAAGGACGACGACAATCGCGGCCAGACAGGCGTTGCGCTCGATAAGCTGCGCGGCGTCGGCTATCGCATCACCGAGATCCCGGACAGCGTGAACGTCCACCGCACGGTCGGGCGCACGATCGCCAACCGCCGCAAGATGGTCGAGACCGGCGAGGGGATCGACTGGGGCATGGCCGAGCATCTGGCTTTTGGCACGCTGGTGGAAGAAGGTTTCCCGGTGCGCCTGTCAGGACAGGACAGTTGCCGTGGCACGTTCACTCAGCGCCACTCTCACCTGATCGATCAGGAAACGGAGGAGCGCTACACGCCGCTCAACAACATCTCCGAGAACCAGGCCCATTACGAGGTTATCGACTCGCTGCTCTCCGAAGAGGCGGTGCTGGGTTACGAGTACGGCTATTCGCTGGCGGCGCCGAACACACTGGTGCTGTGGGAAGCGCAGTTCGGCGACTTCGCCAACGGCGCGCAGGTCGTGTTCGACCAGTTCATTTCCTCCGGCGAGCGCAAATGGCTGCGCATGTCCGGCCTCGTCTGCCTGCTGCCGCATGGCTATGAGGGGCAGGGCCCGGAGCACTCCTCCGCGCGCCTTGAGCGCTTCCTGCAGATGTGCGCGCAGGACAACATGCAGGTCGCCAACTGCACGACGCCGGCGAACTACTTCCACATCCTGCGCCGCCAGATCCATCGCGACTTCCGCAAGCCGCTGATCATCATGACGCCGAAGTCGCTGTTGCGGCACAAGCGGGCGATCTCCGCGCTGTCGGAGATGGACGCCGGAACGACCTTCCACCGC
>JBHIWT010000042.1:0-20527 GCA_041987265.1 Hyphomonadaceae bacterium | reverse complement strand
GTGCGCCTGAGATTGCCGATTCCTGATGGTCGGCTCTGCGGCGCAGTCTGAGCGGTCTGGCGGCATGAACGCCGGGCGGTCTGAAGTGGCGGGATGAGCGTTGCGGCGCTTGTCCAATGAAAAGATGGAAGCGCAATGCGTTCAGGAATGACACGACGGGCAATGAAGTTTTCGGGCGTGCTCGGGATGGCGATGGCCATCGGGAGCGCCGGGCTCGTCAGTGCGCCGGGCGCGCTTGCGCAGACCAATCGCGCGATCACCGTGGCGCCGCCGGCTGGCGCGCCGATGAGCTTCGCCGATCTGGTCGATCAGGTGAGCCCGGCTGTGGTGAGCATCGAGGTTGTGACCGAGATCGACACTTCGCGGCTGGCTGAGCGACTGAATCCGTTTCGCGGTCTTCCGGGTTTTGATGAATTTGACGAAGACGGCGAACAGGATGGCGACGACGAGCGCGAGCCGGAACGCAACCGCGAAGGACGTTCGCTTGGATCCGGGTTCTTCATTACGTCGAACGGCTATGTCGTCACAAATCACCACGTGATCGAGAATGCGCGCGAAGTGGTGGTCGTGCTGAATGACGGCGAAGAGCTGGAAGCGGAAATTGTCGGCAGCGACCAGGCCACCGATCTGGCGGTGTTGAAGGTCAAACGGTCGGGCAGCTATCCGCATGTGAACTTCGTGACCAACAACAAGCCGCGTGTCGGCGACTGGGTGGTTGCGGTCGGCAACCCGTTCGGGCTTGGCGGGACGGCGACGGCGGGGATCGTCTCTGCGGACGGCCGGACGCTGGACAATGTGACGTACAACGACTTCATCCAGGTCGATGCGTCGATCAACCGGGGCAATTCCGGCGGACCGACTTTCAACCTGCAGGGTGAAGTGATTGGCGTGAACACCGCGATCTTCTCGGAAACGGGCGGAAGCGTGGGTATCGGTTTTGCGATCGAGGCCGGCATGGCCAAGAAGATTTCCGACGCTCTGATCAAGGACGGCAAGGTGACGCGCGGCTGGCTCGGCGTTGAGATCCAGAACCTGAGCCCTCGGTTTGCCGAGGCCTGGGGCATCGGCGTTGAGAAGGGCGCCGTGGTTTCGCGCGTGACCGATGGCGGTCCGGCGCAATCGAGCGGCATCAAGCGCGAAGACGTGATCATTGCGGTCAATGATCAGGAGGTCGAGGACCGTCGTGACCTGACGCGCAAGGTCGGCAGCCTGCTGGCTGGTTCGCGTAACTCGTTCAAACTGATCCGTGACGGCAAGGAGCAGACGATCTGGGTGACGGTCGCGGAACGCGATGCGGGGCTTGGCGCCGCTGAGCCGGCGACTGACAGTCAGTTCGTGCGTCCTGAGTCGCAGGACAGCGATGTCGAAATCCTTGGCGCGACCGTGCGGGCCTTTGGAGAGGATGAGACCGAGCGCTTCGCCTACGCTGATGAAGAAGGCGGCCTGCTTGTCGTGACGATCGAGCGCGACGGGGCGCTGGAAGAAGCCGGGATCCGGGTTGGCGATGCATTGCTGACCGCCAATGGAACCGATCTGTTCACGCCTGCGGACCTGGAAAAGGTGGTCGCTGACGCGGAACAGGCGGGCCGGGAAGATGTTGTTATGCTGGTGGGCTTTTGTAACCGACAGTTCTGTGGCGAACGCGCGCTGCTGCTGCCGGTCAAGATCAGGTAGGGTAGTCAGTTGATGAAAGTACTTGTCATCGAGGACGATGCGGACGCCGCCCAGTTTGTCCGCAGCGTGCTCTCCGATGCGGGACATGCGGTTGACGTCTGCGGCGATGGCGCTTCGGGTCTCAACCAGGCGCGCAGTAGCGAGTATGACGCGCTGGTTGTCGATCGCATGCTGCCGAACATGGACGGCATCAAACTGCTGACCAGTTATCGCGATGGCGGCGGCCGAGCGCCGGCGCTGTTCCTCTCTGCGCTTGGCGAGGTCGATCACCGCGTCGAAGGATTGCAGGCTGGCGGCGATGATTACCTGGTGAAACCTTACGCGCCGAGCGAGCTGGTTGCGCGGGTTGAGGCTCTGGGCCGTCGTTCGACTCATGAAGCGCCTGCGACCAAGCTTTCAGTCGGCGGGCTGGAGATGGACCTGCTTGCGCGGACGGTGGTGCGTGATGGCGCAAAGATTGATCTGCAGCCGCGGGAATTCCGATTGCTGGAATTCCTGATGCGCCACGCCGGTCAGGTAGTGACCCGGACGATGTTGCTGGAGAAGGTGTGGGACTACCATTTCGATCCGCAGACCAATGTGATCGACGTGCATGTCTCGCGGCTGCGTGGCAAGATCGACAAGGATTTCGACAAGCCGCTTCTCCACACAGTGCGCGGCGCAGGATATCGGCTTGAAGCATGAATCTGGGCCGGCTGCCGGCGCTTGTTCGCACGACCACGTTCCGGCTGGCTCTTGTTCATGCGTCTATCTTCATTTTGTTCGCGGCTTCGCTGCTCGGTTATCTCTACTACGAGACGGCCGGGCAGCTTGACCGTCAGGCGACGGCCGAACTCAATGCCGAGTTCCAGGAATTGTCGGCGGCCAATCGCGCCGGAGGTTTTGATCGCCTGAACCAGGCGATCATCGAGCGCTCCGAAGCGCGTGGCAAATTCTTCTACCTGTTGCAGGATGCGGACGGCGTGCGCAGTTCGGGCGACTTCGACGTGCTTCCGGCCGCTGCGCCGCCTGCGGGGCAGGTGGTGGATGTGAAGTTCAACTATGATGCGCGCACGCCGCAGGGTGTGCCTGCGCGGCGTTCTGCGGAGGGGCGGATCCAGCGGCTGGCCGAGGGCGGCGTGTTGCTTGTCGCCTACGATGTCGGCGAGCTTGGCGAGATCAACCGGCGTGTCAGCACGGTTGTCTGGCGCTCGGCGCTGGTTGGCCTGGCCCTGTCGCTAGTCGGCGGGGTGGTGATTTCCCGTTCGGCGGCCCGGCGCGCAGAGCAATTGTCCCGCACGACTGAAGGTGTGATGGAGGGAGACCTGTCGCGGCGCGCGCCGGTGGCCGGCTCTGGCGATGAGTTCGATCGCCTGTCTGAACAGCTGAACGCCATGCTGACTAAGCTTGAGCGGCTGGTCGTGTCGTCCCGGTCGGCTGGCGATTCAATCGCGCACGATCTGCGTTCGCCGCTTACGCGCCTGCGGAACCGGCTGGAGGCCGGGCTGAAGGAGACCGAGCCGGAAGCGCAGGTTGCGGCGCTGGCGCGTTCGATTGACGATGTTGACGGGGTGCTGGCGACATTCAACGCGATTTTGAGGCTGTCGCGCGTGCAGGCGGGAGCGACAGGTTCGTTCCGGCGGTTGAACGTTGTCGAGATCACTGACGAGCTGGCGGATCTCTATGAACCTGTCTGCGAGGAGCAGGGGCTGACGTTCGAGTATGTGCGGGAAGGCGAGTTCTGGGTAAGGGCCGATAGGGACCTGGTGGCGCAGGCGATGGCGAACCTTCTCGACAATGCCGTGAAATACACGCCGGTCGGCGGACGGATACAGATGCGGGTGGCGCGCGAGGAAGGCGGCGTGGCGTTGATCGTCGCGGATTCAGGTCCGGGTATTCCGGAGAGCGATCGTGAGCGCGTCGTCGAGCGGTTTGTGCGGCTGGAACAGTCGCGCAGCCAGCCCGGGAGTGGGTTGGGGTTAAGCCTGGCGGTCGCAGTTGCTGAAGCGCATCGCGGTGAGTTGCGGCTGGGCGAGGGGATTGGCGTAAATGGTGCGCCGGGTCTTGGTGTGCGGCTGGTGTTGCCGGCAGCTACGGGCAAGCCGGCGATTGGCGGCCGAATGAAGCTGATCCGGCGGGAACCCGACGTTGTCGCTTGAAGACCTGAAGTGCGGCCCCGTATCGGGGTGTGCTGGCGATCCGGCCGGGGCGATATCGCGCGCGCGCGAGGCGGCGCCTTACCTGAAGCGAACGTTGGCGCGGCGGCCAGAACTGCTGGAGCGGATGTCCGAAGCCGCGCCTGAAGTTCTGCTGCGTGCGTTGCTGGATGACATGGACCGCGCCGCTGAAGCGCCTGACATGGCGTCTGCGATGGCGGCAATGCGGCGCGCGAAAGAGGCGGCTCATTGCGTGATCGCCGCCGCTGACCTCTCTGGCGTTTGGGATGTCGATGTCGTGATCGGCAAGCTGACCCAGCTTGCCGACGCCTCGGTGCGTGCGGGACTGCGCGTTGCAGTGAGGGAGGGCTGGGCTGCGGGACGCTTTGGGGACCCGGCGGAGCGGGATGACCTGCCCGGCCTGTTTGCACTGGCAATGGGGAAGATGGGCGCCCATGAGCTCAACTACTCCAGCGATGTCGACCTGATCCTGTTGTTCGACCTGGACGTCTGTCCGGCGAGCGGGCCGCGGCTGAAGCAGAACATGATGCGGATCGCGACCGATCTGGTGCGCATTCTCGAAGAGCGAACCGAGGATGGGTATGTTTTCCGGACGGATCTGCGATTGCGGCCCGACCCCGGCTCGACTGCACCAGTCGTCACGACCCAGTTCGCCTCGACCTACTATGAGAGCGTCGGTCAGAACTGGGAGCGGATGGCGCATATCAAGGCGCGCGTTTGCGCAGGCGATGAGGATGTGGGCCGCAGGTATCTGGACGAGCTGGAGCCGTTCGTGTGGCGCCGGCATCTGGATTATTGGGCGATCGCCGACATTCATTCGATCAAGCGGCAGATCCATTCCCACGGTGGTCATGCGGCGCTGGAGGCGAAGGCTTTTGATGCGAAGCTGGGGCGGGGTGGTATTCGCGAGATCGAGTTCTTTGCCCAGGTCCAGCAACTGATCCTCGGCGGCCGGCGCAAGGAATTGCGCACGCCGGGCACCAAGGCGGCGCTGGCCGCTCTCGCAGACGCCGGCGTGATCGAACCGGAAGTGCGCGATGGTCTGGGGCGCGCATATGATTTCCTGCGCGGGCTGGAGCACCGCATCCAGATGATCAACGACGAACAGACGCACATGTTGCCTGAGGCGCCGGAGCGGCGCCTGCAGGTTGCGACGCTCTACGGATACGACGACATGGCGCAGTTCGAGGCGGACGTCATGGCGGTTCGCCGGTTCGTTCACGGCGTCTATTCGGACCTGTTTGCGGAGGAGGAGCGGCTCTCGGGCGTGGGCGGGAATCTGGTGTTCACTGGCGTCGACGAGGATCCGGGAACTGTCGAGACGCTGCGGGAGATGGGCTTCGACGATCCCTCGCGTGTGATCCGTGCGTTCCAGAACTGGCATCGCGGGAACGTACCGGCGACGCGATCTGCGCGCGGGCAGCAATTGCTGACGTCGCTGGGGCCGCGTCTGCTGGAAGTCATTTCTGACGTTGGCGAACCAGATACCGCGTTTGCACGGTTCGAGGATTTCTTCGGGGCGCTGCAATCAGGCGTCCAGACGATGTCGATGCTGTTGCAGGAGCCTGCGATCACGCGTGAGCTGATCGAGACGATGGCGTTTGCCCCACAGCTGGCCCGGGATCTTGCACGGCGTCCGGCGTTGCTGGATTCGATGATGGAGCCGCATTTCCAGCAGCCCCTGTCTCAGGATGAGCCTGGCGCGCGCTCGGAAGAGCTGGACAGGTTGTTGCGCCAGGCATCCGACTTCGAAGACCGACTCAACGTGGCGCGCCGGTATCATCGCGAAGAAGCATTTCGCATAGGCTATCAGCTGTTGCGCGGCCAGGTCGCGTCGGAGGAGGCCGGTGCGGCGTATGCCGAACTGGCGGACGCCTGTGTCGCCGGGTTGGCGTGGGTCGCCGAGGAAGAAGTGCTGGGTCGGTATGAAGGGACAATCGGCAAGTGGGTTGTCTGCGCGCTGGGCAAGTTTGGCGGCAGGGAGCTGTCGCCGACGTCTGATCTGGACCTCATGTTGATCTATGAGGCGGAAGAGGGAGGCGGGCAGCTTGCTGCGCGGTTTGTTCAGCGTCTCGTGGCGGCGTTGTCGGCGCCGACCGAAGAGGGCTCGCTCTATGAGGTCGACATGCAGTTGCGGCCGTCCGGGCGTGCGGGTCCCGTGGCGGTGAAGTTTTCTTCGTTTGCGACCTATTACGAAAGCGACGCATGGACATGGGAGTTCATGGCGCTGACCCGGCTGCGCCCGGTTGCGGGCGACGAGAGACTGACGGCGCAGGTGCTGGAGGTTCGGCGCAATGTGCTGCGGACGAAGGCGACCGCTGCCGACCTGACTGCGGACGTTGTCGATATGCGCCAGCGCCTCTGGCGCGAGAAGCCGGCCAAATCGCACTGGGATCTGAAGATGTGCGATGGCGGGCTGGTCGATATCGAGTTCATCGTCCAACACGATCTCTTGAAGTCAGGCGATGACTTTGAGGGGGCTCACACCCAGACCACCCGGCTGGCCGTGGACGCCCTGGCGAAGGCGGGCCGGTTGACCGCCGATGATCAGAGGGCGCTGGAGGAAGCGTTGCGCCTGCAGCTGGACCTGCAGCAGGCATTGCGGATCGCGGCCGGCGAGACATTTGAGCCGGCGGGCGCTTCCGCCGGGTTGAAGGCCTGGCTGGCGCGGCTGATGGGGGCTGGGGACTTCGAGGCGCTGGAGAACCGACTAACCGCCCTGCAGGCGGAAGTGGTGGCTGTCAGGCGGCGGAAACTGGGTATCTAGCCGACGGAAGTGACCGCTGGCCGCGTTTATCCATTCAGGTAACACACATCGTGAATGGGTTTTCGCCCTGAATGTCTGCAACATGTCCCAATGCGACTCGTCGAACCCGATCGTTCGGTGCATATGATAGGCGTACCGGCCCGGATTGGGCGCGGGTTGTTCCGCTAAAGGCGGAGATGCGGGATGGCGCCAGGTCGATCGCATCCAGAGCCGTAAGCCGCAAGGGTGCGATGAAGGATCCCGACGAGGATTTGGTTCGGAGGATTGGCGCTGGCGACAAGTTGGCGGCCAGCGAACTGACGCGGCGCCACCTGCCGAAAATGGTGGCCCTGGCCAGCCGGATGCTGGGCGACCGTACAGAGGGCGAAGACGTAGCGCAGGAGGTGTTCCTGCGCGTCTGGAAGCATGCCGAGCGCTGGGAGCCGGGCCGGGCGAAGTTCGAGACCTGGATGCATCGCGTCGCCATGAACCTGTGCCTCGACCGGTTGAGGAAGTCGGGACGATTTGTGGGTGAGGTCGCTCCGGATACGGTCGATACGAAGGCTTCGGCGACGCGCGCGCTGCACGACAAGCAACGCAGCGAGCGGGTTCGGGATGCGCTGGGCGAGCTGCCGGAGCAACAGCGCGCTGCGATCGTGTTGTGCTATTTTCAGGAGCGTTCCAACATCGAGGCGGCCGAGATACTGGGCATCAGCGTTGATGCGCTGGAAAGCCGGCTGGCGCGCGGGCGGCGAGGGTTGAAGGCCATTCTGGCCAGCGAACGCGCCGACCTGCTTAGCGGACTGGAGGCGGGCTGAAATGTCAGATGCGCCGGAAATGAATGAAGCACGGTTTGTCACGCTGATCGGCTGTTACGGGGCGGATCTTACGCGCTGGCCCGCCGATGAGCGCGCTCAGGCCGAAGAGATGATGCGCAACGCGCCTCACAGGTTGCGGGATGTGTGGGAGAGCGAGCGGCTCTTCGATAGCCTTCTGGCTCTGGACGCAGAGCCAGCGCCGTCGGCGTCGCTTGAGCGGCGTGTGCTTGGGAGCATGCCTGGCGTGCGGACAGGAACCACGCGCCGGCGCTGGTTTCCGGAGATTGCTCCCGCCAAGTGGATGGCGGGCGGCGCGCTTGCGGCTTCACTGGGGCTTGGATTTGTCGTCGGCTATGCTGGCACGCCGCCGGACAACCGGGCAGGTGGCGATTACGCCCAGATCCTTTCATTGACAGAGGCTGGGGCTGGCGAAGTGTTCTTCTCTGCTGTTGGCGGAGCGGAGTGAGGGAGGCGAAATGCTGAAAGGTACATCCCTCTATCTTGCCGTGTCGCTGGCGGTGAATGCAGTCCTGCTAGGCCTTGTCGGCGGGCGGCTGCTTGGCGAACGCGGGCCGGCGCCGGTGGAGATGGAATTCGAGCGCTATGGCCCGGTATCCGAAGTGGTCACGGCAGCGTGGGACCAGCTTCCCGAGAAGGACCGGGCTGAACTCGGAAAGCAATTGCGGGAAGAATGGCGGGCGATGGAGCCTGAGCGCGAGCGGTTGCAGGATGCGGGGCAGGCTGTCTACGAGGCCGCGTTGGCGCATCCCTACGACGAAGGACGCATCCGCGACGCTGTGGTGCTGTTTCAGCACAACGAGCAACGGCTGCAGCGCCGGGCCGAGGATATTCTGATCGGTCATCTCGGAAACATGCCGCCGGAGGCGCGCGCAACCGCGGCGGTTGGATTGTTGACGCCCTATAACGCGCGGGTGCGTCGCGCGGGCTCAAAGCTTGCGGTTGAGGCGCCGCTGCGCCTTGGCGAACCGCCGCCGGCTTCCGAGGACGCTTCGCCGACCAACTGACACGCGATCTGGAAGCTTCGCCGGATTACTCGGCTGGCTGGTCGTCGGGCGTGGTCACCTTTTCCTTGGCGACGGGGCGTGCTGGCTCAGCCTCGCTGACAGGCAGGAAGATCGACACAGTGGTGCCTTCGCCGAGCGTGCTCTCGATAGCGAACCGGCCGCCGTGCATTTCGGCAAATGATTTGGTCAGGGCCAGGCCCAGCCCGGTGCCTTTGAGGTTGCGGCCGTCGTTGGATGAGGCCTGCTCGAATGGCTGGGCGAGACGGGGCAGATCTTCGGCGGAAATACCGACGCCCGTGTCGGTGACGCGAATGACGATCCAGCTGTCCTCGTGGCGGATGGTGACGAGGATGCGGCCGCCTTCGTCGGTAAACTTGATAGCATTGGAGATCAGGTTGAGCGTCATCTGCTTGATGGCGAGATGGTCACCCTGGATTTCCGGAAGGTCGTCGTCGGGATCGAAGGAGAGCGCGACCTTTTTATCGCTGGCGCGGCGGCGGATCAGGCGCACGGCGCTGTCGACGGCGTCGGACGGGTCGATCGGGCGGCGGGAAATCTGCATCTTGCCGGCCTCGATCTTCGCCATGTCGAGGATGTCGTTGATCATGTCGAGCAGGTGCTGGCCGGATTCCAGAATGTCTTCAGCATAGCCTTTGTAGCGATTGTCGCCGAGCGAACCGTAGACCTCGTTGGCGATCATTTCCGAGAAGCCGTTGATCGCGTTGAGCGGCGTGCGCAGTTCGTGGCTCATCGATGCGAGGAACACCGACTTGGCCTGGCTGGCGCGTTCGGCCTTGGACTTTTCGTCGGCGTAGCGGCGCGCAAGCGCCTGCGCCTGTCCGCGTGTGCGCTGGAGTTCGGCGACCATCGTGCGCAGCTTTCGCTCGGACTTGGAAAGCGATTGTTCCTGCTGCTTGAGGTTCGAGATGTCGAGGCCGACCGTGATGAGGCCGTTGCCTGACGTGCGGCGATCGAGGAGGCGGATCCAGCGACCGGAAATCAGGTAGAGTTCGCGGGCGGTTGAGTCATCGCCCAGCGGGCGCTCGACGCGAACGAAACGGGAGACTTCGGCCATGACGAAGTCGTAGGAGGCGCCGGTATAGAGCGATGACTTCTCCAGATTGAAATCGCGCATAAATGCGGAGTTCCAGTGGGTCAGGCGTTTGCGGCTGTCCCAGACCGCGAACGGGCCGGGGTGTGCGTCGATTGCTGCGCGGGCCACGACCTCCGCCATGCGCGAGCGCAGCTTAGCGTGAATGCGATCGGTGACGTTGACGAGCGCGCCGGAGAACTCGCTTTCGGTGGCGCTGCTCGCGCCGCCGATCAGCTCGATGTACTGCTTCCTGCCGCTCGAGGCGTTCATCGTGAAGATGACGGAGATGTCTTCCATCGCGGTCGCTGTGGTCAGCGCCTCGCGCAGCGTGCGGCTCTCTTCGACGCTGACGAGTCTGAGGAAATCTTCAAGCGTACGTTCGCCGCCGCTGGGCGCGCCCATCATTGTGGCGGCCTCATCCCCCAGTGTGACGACGAGTGAACGCGGTGAGTAGCGCCAGAAGCCCACGAGACCCGGGACCTCGAAATCGGACAGATTGGCGCTGCCAGCCTGGTCGGGTGATGGCAGGGCGGGGCCGGCAGCGCGGGAAGGCCGGGCCGGGCCGGAGGATTGTTTCAGCGACTGGACGAGGCCCATGACGGCAAGCGCAGGCGCCAGCAAGAGCAGGATGTAGATGAAGACCGTATAGAGGTTTGCGGGCGTCAGGAGGGGGGCTGGCGTGGTGAGGCATGCCGTCAGGCGCGTATCGAGGACCTGTGAGCAGGCATAGGCGTGACGTGCGCCATCGATCATCGCCAGGGAGGCTCTGGGCGGGCGATCGGTCAGGGCGGCCCGGGAGCCTTCGGGCTGGTCGAGGATCTCATCGACTGGTATCGCCGCGCTGGTCCAGGCGCCGTCGGCATTGCGCGCGAAGATTTCGACCTCACCGGTATCATTCAGGCGGGCCCAGCCGGACGCGCCCGGGTCCATGTTCTGGACCCTGTTGAATTCGCCAAGATCGCGGATGCGACTTGGCGAGGCGCCGACTTCCAGGAGGGTTTCCAGCCGGGTGCGCCGGTCGGCGAGTTTTCCGCCAATCTGGCCGGCAAGGGATTTCGAGGCGCTCACGCTGGACAGCAATTGCTGCTCGCTCGTGGCCCGGTAATCCTCGTAGGCCTTGATGGCCAGCGCGCCGCCGAACGCCAGAAAAAGGATGACAAGCATCGCCGCCGGAACCTGCTTTGCAGCAGTCGGCGCGCCGTGGTCATTTGCAGTTTTCCTGGTCGCTCCGACCACGGCTTGTCCCTGTCCTCTACTGAACCACCAGTCTGCGATTCGAGAAGCTGCAAAAGGGTTAAACAGAGCTTAACTGTTAGCGCCAGAGCCTGACATTACGGAGCTTTTAGCTGGTAACTTCGTTAGGGGCGGCCGAGGGATCCCAAGCCGGGATCAGGCGGGCATCTTTTCCTGACTGACAGGCGTTTCGACCGTTTCGTCCCGGTCGGCGTCTCGGCGCTCGTCGCCGCTGAAATTGGCGGCGGAATGCCTGCGCCGGTCGGGGCCAAAATAGACCTCGGTGCGGACGAACGAGCGTGGCGAGTTAATGATTGCGTTGAGCTTGTTGTAGAGTTCGATCGCGGTCACCGGCTTGCTGCAGAATTCGGTGATGCCGGCATCACGGGCAGCTTCGACCCTGGTTTTTTCCGAATAGGCCGAAAGCATGATGACCGGAACGAACTTCTGGGTGGGGTCTTCGGACGCGCGGAGTTGCCGGACGAACTGACAGCCGTTCACCGGTTCCATCGCGAAGTCGGTAATGATCAGATCGACACCGGATGAGCGCAGGAGGTCGTTCGCCTCTGAGGGGTCGCGGGCGTCGAAGAGTTCCTTCACGCCAAAGCCGCGCAGGATCGTCTTGACGATTTTGACCATGTGGTTGTTGTCGTCGACGATGAGCACTCTCAGGCGGTGCATTCTGCGTTCGGCCATTGTCGCCGTCCGTCGCTAAGCTGCGGTTCGCGCAGACAGGGGTCTGCGCACGAAAAAGTCTTCGTCGATCTTCGGCTGGCCGAAGAGATATCCCTGCGCGTAGCGCACGCCCGTCTGCTGGAGAACGCGCAGTTCGCCCTGCGTTTCGACCCGTTCGCCAACGGACAGAATGTCGAGTTCCGCGCACATGCGAGAGATGTTGCGCAGCAGGGCGTGAGTACGCTTGTTGTGGGTCGAGGCCTGCAGGAAGCTTCCGTCGAATTTCAGGCCGTCGACGTCCAGTGAACGGAGATAGCTGAACGAGGCTGCGCCCGCACCGAAATCGTCGAGCGTAACGGAGACGCCGCTGTTTCTGATCTGGGCGACGGCGCGGGAGGCCGTTTCGATGTCTTCGATCTCGGCCGACTCCGTAATTTCGAGGATCAGCCGGGAGCGATCGAACGCATGGCCGTTGATGACCGCGCACAGTTCGTCGATGACGGACGAATGCTGAATCGATTCACCGGAGACGTTGACGGCGAGCCTGAAAGACGGGTCATCGTGATGCTGGAGGCGCGCGGCTGCAGCGGCGACCATGATGTAATCAAGGTGACTGATCTGGCCGCTTTTCTCGGCCGCCATGATCATGCCGTACGGAGATTCATCGCCGTTGAACCGCGCGAGCACCTCATAGTGGCTGATCTGTCCCGTGCGGGTTGCTACGACGGGTTGCCTGGCCGCCATAAGGCGGCCGTTCATGACCATGTCGCGAAAGCGATCGGCCAAGAGGTCGACCGCGCTGTCGCCGTGGACGCGGGACAGGTTCGGCGTGCGCGAGATGGCCAGTGAGAACTGGTCGTGTTCGTCGAGATTGCGGCGCGCGACGATGGTGCGCCCGCCAGCAAGCGAACGGTCATCCTGCCAGGCCAGCCGGCGGCCCGGGCCCAGCGCCCACAGATCCTGACGCAGGCGCGCAGCATCCCCTTCGCTGATCAAATCCAGCGCGTTCTTTCCGGTGAGGCGGTCGGTTGAGGGGTGGTGCATGAGGTGCGCATCGCCCGCCGCATGCAAAATCCGCCCGCTTGCATCAATCGAGACAAGCAGGTCGGCTGCTGCGAAGGCGAAACTGCGAAACAGATCGCTGTCTGGGGGCGTCAGCGCCATAAACGGGGTGTTCACTCTACAAGCACATACTTGTCCAGCTTACCGCGCGTTGATTATTTCGAGGTTAATCAAAAATGACCGGGCGCGGGGTCAGTCGCTGGCCAAGGCGCGGTCGATGATATCCTGTGCGTTGCGCGAGAGCTTCGCCTTGGCGAGGTCCTCAAGGCAGGATTGAGCGTGCACCTGGCGGTCTGCCGTGAACCCGCGCCAGCTCTCGAAAGCCGTGGCCAGGCGGGCCGAGAGCGCTGGGTTGAGTTCGTCGACCTTGAGGATGACGTCGCGCAGGAAGCGGTATCCCCAGCCGTCGGCGGCGTGAAATGCGACCGTGTTGTTCATGCCGAAGGCGGCGGCCAGCGCGCGAACGCGGTTTGGGTTGCGCAAGTCATAATCGGCCCGTTTCCCGAGCGCCACGATGCGCTCGCGAATGTCGGCGCGGGGCGCGCTGGCCTGCACGGAATACCATTTGTCCATGATCAACGGCATGTCGGCCCACTTGGCTTCGAAATTGGCCAGCGCCGCGTCAAAGGCGGGAGAATCTATGCCGGAGAGCGCAGACAGGCCCGCAAGCGATTCAGTCATGGTGCGGGACGTGTAGTAGGCCTTGACGATGAGGTTCTGGTGCGTGTTGTCGAGCGTCGACAACAGCGAAAGCGCTGAGGACTTCATGGCGCGTCGGCCGGTCGCCTCCGCAGACATCGCGTTCGCGCCTTCGGAGGGGCGTTCTGCATGCTCGGCCAGGATCGGTTCGAGTTCGCGCGCAAGTGTCTGGCGCAGACGTACGCGCTGGCTGTGGATGGCGTCAGGGTCTGCTGCGTCGATTTCCTGTGCGATTTCGGAAACGGTCGGGACGTAAAGGAGAAGCGCGGCGAGGTCGGCGTCGGTCGTGATGGCCATTTCGACCGAACGGCGCACGGCGTCCGCCCAGTTACTGGCGCGCGACATATTCAGGCCAGTGGCGGCGGCGTCGATCAGAATGCTGCGGGCAACGCGTTGCAGGCCATCCCAGCTGGCGAAGGCGTCGTCGTCGGCGCCTGCGAGGGCGCAGCGTTCCTCTTCCGACATATCATCTGAGATGCGCACGGGCGCAGAAAACCCGCGGTTGATGGATGCCTGAACCTTCGAGTTGGCGCCGGTGAATGTGAAGGTGGCCTTCGGCGAGTCGAGCACCACGACATGTTCATGCGCCGTGCGTCGGGCGATCCTGGTTTCAACCCTCGCGCCATTGGAGTCGAAGAAGGCTACGCGCAGGGGCAGCGTGACCGGCGATTTTTCGGTCTGTCCGGGAGTCGGCTTGGTGGATTGAGACAATGTCAGCGTGACGGCGCCCTTTGCTTCGTCCTGCGAAGTCTGTGCGGTGACCGTTGGCGTGCCGGCCTGTGCGTACCAGCGGGAGAAGTCGTCCAGGTTTGTCTTCGTGAACGGCGCGAAGCAGGCGACGAAGTCTTCGATCGTTGCGGCGTCGCCGTCGTGCTGGTCGAAATACTTGTTCATTCCGGACCAGAAGGCTTCTTCGCCGATCACGAGGCGGAGCATGCGGATGATCTCGGCGCCCTTCTCGTAGACGGTGGCAGTGTAGAGATTGTCGATCCGGGCGTAGGCGTCGGGGCGCACGGCATGGGCGAGCGGCCCAGCGTCTTCTGCGAACTGTCGCGCACGCAAGCGGATCACATCCTTGATGCGGCGCACGGCGCGCGAGCGCATGTCCTGCGAAAATTCCTGGTCGCGGTAAACGGTAAGGCCTTCCTTGAGGCAGAGCTGGAACCAGTCGCGGCAGGTGATGCGGTTGCCGGTCCAGTTATGGAAGTATTCGTGCGCGACAATGCTTTCGATGGCTTCGAAGTCGGCGTCGGTGGCGGTGTTGCCATCCGCAAGGACATAGGCCGAGTTGAAGATGTTGAGCCCCTTGTTCTCCATCGCGCCGAAATTGAAGTCGCGGACGGCGACAATCTGGAAGATGTCGAGGTCGTATTCGCGGCCGAATACATCCTCGTCCCATTTCATCGATCGTTTGAGGCTGTCCATCGCATACGCTGCGCGTGGGGCGTCGTCCTTCTCGACATAGATGGCGAGATCAACCGGGCGACCGGACCGTGTCGTGAACTTGTCGCGCAGGACATCAAAGTCGCCGGCGACGAGCGCGAACAGGTAGGAGGGTTTGGGATGGGGATCATCCCATTCGGCGAAGTGTCGTCCGCCATCGAGCTTTCCGGACGTGACAGGGTTGCCGTTGGACAGGAGGTAGGGAAACGCTTCGGGAGCTTCGATGCGGACGCTGTACGGCGCCAGAACGTCCGGGCGGTCAGGGAAGAAGGTGATGCGACGAAAACCTTCGGCTTCGCATTGCGTGCAGAACCGGCCGCCGGACATGTAGAGGCCGGACAGCGCCGTGTTCTTCTCCGGCGCGATGCGGGTTTCGATGGTGAGCTGGAAGCTGGCGCCGGGATCAGGAATCCTCAGTCCGTCGGAATCCTTTTCATAGTCGGAGGCGCTCAGTGCGGTATCGTTGATCGCGATCGAGACCAGATCCAGGTGTTCGCCGTCGAGCTGTAAGGGCGCGGGCTCGTCGCCAACGCGCGATAGCTTGAGCGTGGCGCGGACACGGGTTGCGGCGGCGTCGAGGTCGAACACCAGGCGCACGGATTCCACGCGATAAGGATAGGGCTTGTAATCCTCTAGCCGTACGGCGGGCGGCGTTTCAGTGCGCATGAGGTCCCAACATTAGTCGCGCCAGCCAGCCAGACGCTTGCGGCGTTCCTAATGTGTAAGCGCAGGAATGGAAAGCCACTGCGCCCCGGGAAATGGGGCGCCCCGGCCTATTCTGCGGCGTGCGCCTGGGGAATGTGCGTTTCCGTATCGTAGACGCGACGGAGCAGCGCGGTGGCGCTTCTGGCGAGCAGCATCAGGTCTTCCGGAAGGTCGCCCGCGCTCTCGGCCCCCAGCTTCGCCAGGGCTTCACAGATACGCATCATGGAGGGCGCTGACTCGATGATCTTTGCTTCGAATTCAGCCTTGTCCGGGTTGCGGTCGTATTCGGAAATCGGCACCCGCCAGCCGCCCCAGTCCTTTTCGTCCGTCATCACCACGGGGAAGGTGCCCGGATGCGGGTGATGCGGCACCTCGTGGCTTTCGCGCCAGCGATTGCGCTCGCGCGTGATGCGCCAATTGTCGAATTCTGCGGTCTCGTGGATGTCGCGGTCGGATTTTTCCGCAGCCAGTTCGCTGGAGCCGAATTCGCGTCCGAGCCCGACGTCGTAATGAACCTTGAGCGGTTCATCGAGGCCCTTCACCCATTGCGGCAGGACCTGCTCGACGACAGCCCATGTGCCGACAGGCTTTACATAGACACGCTGGTTCTTGTGAAACGCGGCTTTTGCCATCTGCAGTCACCCTTCAATCACGTGGCGGCTATTTATCAGCCAAGCGTTGAATTGCGGTGAACTGCGCGACCCAATTCTTTCGCTAATGGTAAACGCGGCGGTTGGGCGTTGCAGCGGAATGGCCGTGAAACCGGGGAGTTCCGCCTTTGTAATTGCTTAAGCGGCGGTTGCTAGTGAGAGCTATCGGTTTTGCTGGACGATGGTAGGCGCGTGGCGGTTTCCGGAACGATTGACGAGGCGCCGCGTGTTCGCCCGGCCGGCCTGAGCATCGCGCCATGGATGATGGGTTGGGCGCTGGGCGCCGTCATTCTGCTGGCGATGTTTGGCGCGGATGCGCTGAACCAGACTTTCCGTGAACCGGACAGCGCCATGCGATTGGTGCAGGTGCGCGACCTTCTGGGCGGCCAGGGTTGGTTCGACCTAACCCAGTATCGGCTGAACCCGCCAGAGGGCGCGCAAATGCATTGGGCCCGCTGGGTAGATGCAGCTATCGCGGCGGCGATTGCGTTGTTGAGCCCGATCATCGGAGCGGCGGCGGCGGAGGTGTTTGTTGCGTTCGCCTGGCCGCTGGCGTGGCTGGCCGCGTTCGTGTTCCTGATGACGCGGATTGCGGGGGAATTCGTGAGCGGGGACAGTGAACGGACACGGGTCTCAATTTCTACTGCGATTGTCGCCGCCATGGCGTTTCCGGCGCTGGACCGGTTTGCTCCCGGCGCGTTTGACCACCACAATGTCGAGCTCGTTCTGGTCGCGACGGCGATCTGGTCGCTGATCAGGATGGACAGGAAGCCTCAGCTTGGCGCGGCAGCTGGCGCTGCGCTGGGGCTCGCGATGGCGACGGCGGCCGAAGGCGCGCCGTTCCTGGCGGTTGGCGCAGTTGTGGCCGGCATGTTGTGGCTCTTGCAGCCAGGAACCTATGCGCGCGGTCTGTTCTGGTTTGGCGTCGGCGTCGGGGTCGCGACCGCCGCGAGTTTTGTTGTTCTGGTTCCGCCGTCCCAATGGTCGGCTAGCCGGTGCGATGCGATGTCGACCAGCTTTCTTTCGATCGGCGCCGCGACATCGTATGTTGCGATCGTGTTAGGGCGAGCCCTTCCAGCCCGAGCGACAGGGTCGCTGGCGCTTCGGATGGTCTGCGCGACGGTGTCCGGTGGCGTTGCGGGCGGCGCCTTGTTGCTGGCGGCGCCGGCCTGCCTGGGCGGGGGGTATGGCGCGGTCGGTCCCGAGATGATGACCTTGTGGATGGCGCAGGTTTCTGAAGCGCGGCCGCTGATGCAGTTGCTGGCGGACAATATCGCGCTGTTCTTCGCTGTTTCGGGCGCGGCGATCGTCGGGCTGGTGTTCGCCGCCGTGATGGTTCGGCGCCGGCCGGACTTTGCGCCGGGCTGGATCGTTGGCGCATTCCTGCTGGCAGGCGTGGTCATTATGGTCTGGCAGATCCGCGGCGCAGCGTTTGCTACGGCGTTCGCCATACCGTTCGGCGGATATACGGTTGCTCGCGCTCACGCTGCTTATCGAGCTCAAGTGACGCCGCGCGCGCTTCTTCAGTTTGGCGCTGTTGCGCTGGTTGCGACAGCGGCTGCCTGGGGCGCGATCGGGCAGCAGGTGCAGAAGTATTCGACGCCTGCAACTGCCCTTCGAAACTTCTCGGCCAACGAGACAGGCGCGCGTGCATGTTTTGACGGTCCGAGCCTGCGGGCGCTGGACAACGCGCCGCCTGGTTTGATCCTGAACCAGTTCGCGATCGGGTCTGGCGTGCTGGCGGCAAGCCGACATGCGGTGCTAGCGGCGCCCTATCATCGGAACGCCGGGGGGACGCTGGCGGCGATCAATGCTTTCCGGTCGTCGCCTGATGTCGCCCGAGAGCTGACGAAAACTGCGCGTGCGGACTATGTTCTGGTCTGCGACGGGCTGCCGGAAGGGGAATTCTACATCGCGCATCCGGCGGCTGGCGATGCTGGCGGGGAAACACTGGCCTATGCGCTGGCGAACGAGACGCCGCCGGACTGGTTGGAGCCGGTCGATATTGGCGAGTCGCCCCTGCGACTGTTCAGGGTGGTTGAACCGACGCCGGAACTGCGTGGACGATTTTGACGCACCGGCCCGATGCACGGCTTGCCGGGGCGAGGCGGCTCGCCCTAGCATATCCGCATGCCAGCTATTGTTCGCCCTGTACGCAATGATGACCTCGACCAGCTCGAAGGGCTGATTGCCGGTGTTGATCGCGGGATGCTGACGATGCCGTCGACGCGTGAGCAGATGGCGGCGCGCGTTGCGGAATCATTGTCGGCGTTCGGGCGACCGTCGGCGCCGCCGGACGGGGAAATCTATTTCCTCGTTCTGGAAGAGGACGGTCAGCTGCTTGGCACGGCCAGCCTGATTACGAGTCTGGGCAAGGAGCGGCCGTTCTATTCCTACAGAATTTCCCGGGACTCGAAGGTCTCGCCGGAACTCGGGGTGAAGGTCGAGCTGGATATCCTGCACCTGGTCAATGACTACCACGGCGATACTGAACTAGGCACGCTGTTCCTGCGGCGGGATGCGCGTGGCGGCGGCAGGGGCAAATTGCTGTCGTATGCACGGTTGTTCCTGATTGCCGCGGATCCATTGAGGTTCGGCCATCGTGCGATGGCGGAAGTGCGCGGCTGGACGGACGAAGCCGGCCGCTCTCCGTTCTGGGACGCGGTTGGAGCGAAGTTCTTTCGTGTCGATTACCAGAAAGCGGACGTGATGAGCGCGCGCGATCACCGCTTCATTGCGGACCTGATGCCGCGTTATCCGATCTATGCCGACCTGCTGCCGGCGGAAGCGCGCGAAGTGATTGGCAAGCCGCACCCTGATGCGGCCCCCGCACGCCGGATGCTGGAATCGCAGCGGTTCCGGTTCAACAATGTTGTCGACATCTTTGACGCTGGCCCGTGCATGGAGGCGTATGTCGATGACTTGCTGATCGTCAGGCGTTCGTTGCGCATGTCGGCGGCTGAATTCGTGAAGCAGGAGCCCCAGTCCGACGGCTTTGTCGCCGTGGCTGACATGGACCGGTTTGCGGCGACGGCGTTCAGCAAGTCTGACGATCGTAGCGCTGTGATCGCGCGGCTGGGCGCCGCCGGAGCGGATGCATTGCTGGTGTTCGCGGAGGAGCGCAAGTGAGCGATCAGGGGGCGGTGATCCTGGCGCTGGATCAGGGAACGACGTCCAGCCGGACGATGGCGATCGGGCTGGGCGGGGCGGTCGTTGCGTCCACGCAGGAGGAATTTCCGCAGGTTTTTCCGCGCTCCGGGTGGGTTGAGCACGACCCTGAAGCGATCTGGTCGAGCACCGAGCGAACCGCGGTGGAGACGATTCGCAAACTGGATGGCCGTCCGATTGCCGCGATCGGGATCACCAACCAGCGCGAAACCGTAGTCGTGTGGGACCGCGTGACCGGCGCGCCAATCTACAACGCCATCGTGTGGCAGGACCGGCGAACGGCCGACACGGTGGGACGCCTGAAGGCCGATGGAGCCGAAGGACTGGTTCGTTCCAGAACCGGGCTGGTGCTGGATCCCTATTTTTCTGCGACCAAGATCGCGTGGATCCTGGACAATGTGGAGGGTGCGCGTGCGCGCGCTGAACGCGGCGAGCTGGCCTGCGGGACGATTGACGCCTTCCTGTTGTGGCGGATGAGCGAAGGGCGGATACACGCGACGGATGCGACAAACGCATCGCGCACTTCGCTGTATGACATCTTGAGCGGGCGCTGGGACGAGGAGTTGTGTGCGCTGTTCGGCGTTCCGATGTCGATGTTGCCAGAGGTGCGCGGCTCGGCAGACGCGTATGGAGAGGTCGCCGCGTTCGGCGAGCGGCTGCCAGTGTGCGGGATTGCGGGCGACCAGCAGGCCGCCCTGGTCGGGCAGGCCTGTTTTGACGCAGGAGACGTCAAGTCGACTTACGGGACCGGGGCGTTCCTGGTCCTGAACACGGGCGAGGAACTGAAAGTATCCAGTGCAGGATTGCTCGGCACGATTGCGTATCGTGTTGGCGGGCGGACGACCTACGCGCTGGAAGGGTCGATCCTGTCGGCAGGAAGCACGATCCAGTGGTTGCGTGACGGGCTAGGGATCATCCGCGATGGCGCCCATGCTGGCGAACTCGCGGCGGGCGTTGATGATACGGCCGGTGTGGTTCTTGTACCCGCCTTCGCCGGTCTTGGCGCGCCGCACTGGGACCCGGAAGCGCGCGGGGCCATCTTGGGTTTGACCCGGGGTACGAGCGCAGCACACATCGCCCGCGCGGGGCTGGAAGCTGCTGTTTATCAGACGGCCGAACTGCTCGAAGCGATGGCTGCGGACGGTGTCGCTCCGGCGCGATTGCGCGTTGATGGTGGAATGGCGCGGAACGACTGGATGCTGCAGTTCATGGCGGATGTGCTGGGGATCGAGGTGGTTCGGCCGGTGAACACCGAGACAACCGCCCTGGGGGCAGCGATGCTGGCTGCGGTTGGCGTAGGAGAATTTGGAACGCTGGGCGAGACCGAGGCGTTCTGGTCAGCGCAGACACGCTTTTCGCCGGGAACCGACGCGGAGCGGC
>JBHIWT010000041.1:0-21271 GCA_041987265.1 Hyphomonadaceae bacterium | reverse complement strand
GCGACTTCAGGTTGAGGTCCATCACCTTGTCCCAGCCGTGCTCTGGGAATTCCTCGAAGGGCGCCCCCCAGGCGGCGCCGGCATTGTTGACGAGGATGTCGAGCTTGCCGTCTTCAAGGTCGTAAATCTGGTCAGCCAGCGCCTTGCAGCCTGCAACGCTGGAGACGTCTTGCGGCAGGGGGATGCAGGTTCCGTACTGGGAGAGTTCCCTGGCGGTTTCCTCGCAGGCGTCGGCCTTGCGCGAGGAGATGTAGACCTTGGCGCCGGATTCCAGAAAGCCCTGCGTGATCATCTTGCCGATGCCGCGCGACCCGCCGGTGACGAGGGCGGTGCGGCCGTTGAGGCTGAACAGGTTTTCGATCATCGGATTCTCCCTTGCGCCCGCCATGGCGATGGCCGGCTGTTTGTATGTCTGGTTCGGGCCGCGCTTAGAAGCCGTTCAGCCGCGCATAGCGGTCACGGTGGAAGCTTTCGCCGCCGTAGAGGGCTTCGAGCACCGTTGAGCGTTTCATGTAGAGACCTGAGTCGTGTTCGTCGGTCATGCCGATGCCGCCGTGCATCTGGACGCATTCGCGCGAGACGAGGTGGAGGGTTTCCCCGGCGCGGGCTTTGGCGAGCGAGGCTTTTTCGGCGATGTCGTTGGCGTTGTCGTCGAGCGCGTTGAGGGCGGCGGCGACGCACGAACGCGTGAGTTCAAGCTCGGTGAACATGATTGCAGCGCGGTGCTGCAGGCTCTGGAACGAACCGATCAGTTGGCCGAACTGTTTGCGCGTCTTGAGGTATTCGTTGGTCATCTCGAAAGCAGCGTCCGCAGCGCCCAGCATTTCGGCGGCGAGGCCGATGCGGGCGCGATCAAGAATGTTGTCGAGAAGGCCGAAACCATCGTCGATTGAACCGAGCACGGCGTCGGCGGGGACCTCAACGCCATCAAAGGCGATGTTGGCGGCGGCGTGGGCGTCGAGCGTGGCAAGCGCGGTGGTTGTAACGCCCTTTGCGTCGCCCGGAACGAGGAAGAGCGTGAGGCCGCTCTCGTCACCGACGGAACCGGACGTGCGCGCGGCGACGATGAGCAGATCGGCCTTTGCGCCATCGACCACGTAGCGCTTCTCGCCGGTAAGCTTGAATCCGTCGCCGGACCTTTCGGCCTTCAGTGAGATTGAGGCGGGGTCGTGATGCGGTGTATCGTCTACGGCGAGCGCAGTGATCAGTTCGCCGGTCGCAATTTTCGGCAGATAGGCGGATTTCTGCGCCTCGCTGCCTGCGAGGTTGAGGGCCGAAGCGCCTGTCATGGCGGTGGAGAGCAGCGGCGTCGCGGCGAGAGTGCGGCCCTGAGCTTCCAGGACCTGCCCGAGACCGACATAGCCGAAATCCGAACCGCCATGTGCTTCCGGGACGAGGACGCCGGCGAAACCGAGTTCGGCCATCTGCGACCATGCATCCTGATCGAAGCCGGCGGCGGGGCCAGCGGCGCGCAGGGAGCGCAATTGGGTAACGGGCAGTTTCTCATTTGCGAAGTCCAGGGCGCTGTCGCGCAGCATCTGTTGTTCTTCGCTCAGAACGAACGCCATTGGGTCACTCCCGTACCGGTTCTTCCAGTTTCCGCTGGGGAGGTCTTAGCCCCCTGTGGAGTGTGCAAGCAAGTGCTGCATCGACCTGTCTTTCCGCGCTTTTCAATAGGTGCCTGATGATGCAGGCTTCGGCGCTGGTCGCGGAATCCGAACTGGAGAGCAGAGCAAATGCAACAGGCCTTCTCGATGCTGGCATGCCTTGGACTTGCTGCGGCTGCCACACCGGCCATCGCCCAGACGCCGAATGCGCCGCCGCCATGCCAGGAAGACGTCTATCGCGACTTCGACTTCTGGTTGGGCGAGTGGGAAGTCACACAGGTCGGCGGCGCGGGGGATGGTCAAGTCGCCGGGAACAATACGATCACCAGCGAAGAGGGCGGATGCCTGATCGTGGAAAGCTGGACCAATGCCGGCGGCGGAACCGGGCAAAGCTACAATTTCTATGATCCGGGAACGGAGCAATGGCGGCAGATCTGGGTCTCGGCCGGGGCGGTGATCGATTATGCCGGCGGCCTGAACGAGAAGGGCGAAATGGTGCTGGAAGGTGAGATCCGCAATCATGGCGGCCCGACCGCACCGTTCCGGGGAATTTGGACGCCGAACAAGGACGGCAGCGTCAGGCAGCATTTCGAGCAATACGACGCCGACTCGGGCGAATGGCAGACGTGGTTCACAGGGCTATACCGCCGGAAGGACTAACCGCCCCTGCATTCGGGCGCGCGCCTTGCTAGGATAGCTGGCAACCTTCGACTCACGGCGCGGGAGAGCCAGACATGTCCTATCTGGACGCAGCGGCATTGGTATTTTTCCTGGCTGCATGGGGCCTGTTGAACTGGCTGGTTGATGTGTCGCGCTGGAGCGAGCTGACGCTGAGCCATGCGATGAACGAGCACCGGCGCCAGTGGATGCAGGTGATGGCGACGCGGCTGAATCGCACCGCTGACAGCAACATCATCAACGGGCTGCAGACGGCCAATTCGTTCTTCGCTTCGACGGCGCTTCTGGCCGTGGGCGCGGGCTTTGGTCTGCTGACGGCGGCTGACACGATTATCAACGCATTCGAGGAATCCTTCGTCCACGTCGTGATCGACCGGTCGGCCTTCTATGTGAAGACCGGCCTGTTGATGGCGCTTTACGCCTACGCCTTCTTCAAGTTCGGATGGGCCTATCGCCTGTACAATTATTCGGGCGTGATGCTGATTGCGACGCCGGACGAGGATCAGGGAAACCGCACCCTGATCGCGGCCCGGGCGGCTGAAATGAACATCGAGGCGGCCGGCCAGTTCGCTCACGGCCTGCGCGCTTTCTTCCTGGCGATCCCGTTGCTTGCGTGGTTCGTGAGCGCGTGGACATTCGCGTTGGCGACCGTGCTGGTCGTCGCGGCGCTGCTGAACCGCCAGTTCCGTTCACGCGCCCGGCGCATGGCGCGGCGCTCGGTTCACCTGTACGAGCAGGCGGCGAGGCGGGCGCGGGATCCGGACGCCGCGTGAGATCGTCTACTGATGATCCCGCAAACCCAGCACGCGCTTGGCGACGACGTTCAGATTGATTTCTGACGTACCGCCCTCGATCGAATTGCCCTTGGCGCGGAGCATGGCGCGGGTGGTCATCATCTCGGCGGGCTTGAAGCCTTCGCCTTCCCAGCCAAGGCCCTGCAGGCCAAGCGCCTCGACCTGAAGCTCGGTTTTTTCCTTGTTCATCGTGGCGGCAGCGTATTTGACGATCGACGTGGCCGGCCCGACATCGCCGCCGGCTTTGGCCTGCGCCTCGTTGCGCTGGATCGTCAGGTTGAAGGCGTCGGCGTACATCTCATTTTTGGTGATCCGGGCCCGCAGGTCCGTGTCGGCCAGCATGCCGTGTTTCATGCCGACATACTTCTTGGCGATCTCTGGCAGCGCCAGACCGGCATTGCGGTCCGAGCCGAAGCCGGTCTTGGAGATGTTGATCCGCTCGTATTGCAGGAGGCGCTTGGCGATCTCCCAGCCCTTGCCGACTTCGCCGACGAGGTTGCCCTTCGGCACTTTGACGTCGGTGAAGAAGGTCTCGCAGAACGGCGAGGAGCCGGAGATGAGAAGGATCGGCTTCGGCTCGACACCAGGCGTCGCCATGTCGAACAGGACGAACGAGATGCCTTCGTGTTTCTTCAACGTATCGGTGCGCACGAGGCAGAAGATCCAGTCGGCCTTGTCCGCATAGGAGGTCCAGATCTTCTGGCCGTTGATCAGCCAGTGATCGCCCTTGTCCTCGCACTTGGTCTGCAGGCCGGCTAGGTCGGATCCGGCGCCGGGTTCGGAATAGCCCTGGCACCAGCGGATCTCGCCGCGGCAGATTTTCGGGAGGTGTTCCTTCTTCTGCTCTTCGTTGGCGTATTCGAGCAGGACGGGGCCCAGCATCCAGAGCCCGAACGAAGCCAGCGGCGTGCGCGCATTGATCGCCTTGAGCTCCTGTTCGAGGATGCGGTTCTCTTCTTTGGAAAGGCCGCCGCCGCCGTACTCCTGGGGCCACATCGGTGCGGTCCAGCCCTTCTCGGCCATGCGCTCGAGCCAGATCTTGGATTCCGGGTTCTTGAACTTTTCGCCTCGTCCGCCCCAGACAATCTCGTCTTCGGTCGCAGGGGTACGCATGCTTGGCGGGCAGTTGGCCTCCAGCCAGGTGCGCGTCTCGGTGCGGAAAGTTTCAAGATCGGCCATCTGGCGGGCTCCATTGTTCCTTGCGACCCAACTCGGCTATCGGCGCGATGCGAGACGGTCAAGATGGGCCGCTGACGCCGTGGGGAGTCTTGGCCCACACGTGGGGCTTTGTCCGCATTTCCCAGAGCGCAAGGTACATCGCTAGCGAGGTGAGCGGCCAATAAAGCGGCAGGCTTATCAGGCGCCAGAAACTTGGCCGGGCTTCGCGGGTGGCAAGCGCCGCAGCCAGCACGCTGCCGTAACCAACGCCGAACAATGCGCCATGCCAGCCTTGCAGTTCGATTGCAGGGTGCACCAGACCTGCGCAGAGGAAAATGAGCAGCGGCAAATGAGCCAGCGCAGTGACGAGCGAGGCGCCGAAGGTCAGCTGCAATCCGAGGAAGCCGAACAGACCAAGTTGGCGCGCGGCCCCGAATGGGTCTCGCATCAGAACAAGCCAGGTCTGGACGTGGCCTTTCATCCACCGCGTGCGCTGCGCGACCCAGTGTTCGATCCGGCTGGGGCCTTCTTCCATTGTCGGCGCATCGATCATCGCGGCGTGTCCGTCCAGGCGTGCGAGCCGGATGCCGAGGTCGGCGTCCTCGGTGACGTTCCAGGGATCCCATCCGCCCGCGACATCCAGCGCGGAGCGGCGGAAATAGTTGCTGGTGCCGCCAAGCGGCAGCGGCCAGCCCATTCTCTGAATGAAGGGGAGCCAGACCCGGAAGTGGATCGCGTACTCGATCTGGAACTGCCCCGCGATCCAGGAGGCGCCGCCGTTATGAGTGAGCAACGGCGCCTGAACGACGGCGAGATCTGCAGGCCCGGAGCGGAAACACTCGACAGCTTCGCGAACCTGCTGAGGCGCCGGGCGGTCCTCGGCGTCGAAGATGCAGACGATCTCACCACGGGCGAGAGAAAGACCGTAGTTCAAAGCCTTCGGCTTGGTGCGCGGCTGGCACGGCGGCAACACGACCATGTCGCAGTACATGGGTAGTTTCGCGCCTTCGACCGCCGCGATAGTGAGCGGGTCATCCGCCTCGAGGAGGAATTTCACGTCCAGTAGCTGAACCGGATAATCGATCTCGCGGATGGTCTTCAGGAGGCCTTCGACCATGTTCGCCTCCTTGTAGAGAGGGATCAGGACGGTCACGACTGGCAGTGGTGTGAAGTCTTCTGGCGGCGGGATGCGTCGTTTGACACGCGTCAGGGCGGCGATCGCCGCGGCGAGACGCAGGAAGATAACAACAGCGAATAGCGAGGAAAGGCCCAGCGTGACAGCCTCCGCCAGCGTGGCGGGCGCCATGATCAGAGTGACAATCAGGGCTCCTGCGAGGCTCCACAAGCCGCTGCGTTGCGAGGGCGCCAGGCCGGCGCGGATCGAGAACTCCGGGTGCGATCGGGCGAGTCCGTTGCACGCGTGGTCGAGTCGTTGTGCGTCTTCCAGACGCTCGCGCGCGCGTCGACGATCAAGATCGCCTCCGCTGAAACTGGCGGCGTCGCCTTCCGGTGTTGTCACTTGTCCCCCAGCCCCCGACCACAAACACGTTCTAGCCCCGTGGGAGGCGGCCCGGCAACCAGCTTTCCGGCGCTGAACGCAAAAAGCATGACTGATGATCGCGCCAGCACGTTGCGCGAATCCAGGAGAAGCCGCAGACAGTGGCCATGGATTTTTCATCGGACACATCTGCGGTCGCACATCCAACGGTGCTTGAAGCGCTGGCAGCGGCGAATGCTGGGGGCGCGCCGAGCTATGGGGCTGACGAGTGGACGGCGAGGGCGAAGGCTGCGCTGTCCGAGGTGTTCGAGACCGATCTCGAAGTTTGGCTGGTCGCGTCCGGGACGGCCGCGAATGCTCTGGGACTGAGCCTCATCTGCCCGTCCACCGATGCTGTGGTCTGTCACCACGAAGCTCACATCGAGAAGGATGAGCGCGGCGCGGTGACGTTCTTCAGTGGCGGCGCCCAGCTTTCGCTGTTGCCGGGCGCTCACGGCCGCATCGACCTTCATGCGCTGGATGCCCGGCTGGCTGGCAACCGGCGTGACTTCGTGCACGAGACGCCGGCAAGCGCCATCTCGTTGTCGAACCTTACCGAAGCAGGAACCGCCTACGCAGCCGGCGCGGTGAGAGAGATATCAGAGCGCGCCCATGCAGCTGGACTGAAAGTGCATCTGGACGGCGCGCGCTTCGCCAATGCCGTCGCGGCGCTGAATGCGGCGCCAGCCGATTTGAGTTGGCGCGCCGGCGTGGATGTAATGAGCTTTGGCGCGACCAAGAATGGCGCAATCGGTTGCGAAGCGATCCTGCTTTTTGGCGAGTGCAGAAAGCTGAAGCCGGAACTGGAGACCCGCGCCAAGCGAGCAGGAATGATGCCGCCGAAGATGCGGTTTCTCGCCGCGCAGATGTCTGCATTGCTTGCGAATGGACTGTGGCTGGAGCTCGCGCAACGCGCCAACGCTTCCGCGTCGCGACTGGCGCATGTGCTGACCGCAGCGGGCGGCCAGCTGGTGCACCCGGTTGAGGGGAACGAAGTCTTCGCGCGTCTGCCTGCCGGGTTGGCGGATCGCCTGATAGCTGAAGGCGCGAAATGCTATGCTTGGCCCGACGGCTCCTATCGGTTCGTCTGCGCCTGGAGCACCAGCGCGGAGGACATCGACGCGGTAGCGCGAATAGCGGGCGTTGCGCCGCGAAGCTGAAGGCGGAGTTAACGCTCCGGTCCGTTTCTCTAGCACCTGCTTTAGTACATTTTCGACCTTCCTCTGGCACAATCAGGGTTTGAGGAACTGCGCGTCCTTAACCGGTAAGGGCGTCGCAGCGGTTGGGTGGGAGTCGTACAGATGCGTTTCGAAAGGGTTCGGGAGCTGTTGCTCGGCGATGTCGCCATCCCGCCCGAGCATCTCGATACGATCCGACGGTCGCGACTGCGCCGCTTTCAGCACCTGTCGTCAATCGCGGCTGTCTACAGCCTGCTGGCCGCAGTCATACTGACAGCGCAGTTCTGGAGCGGAGACGCCATGCCGGTGGTCTCGCTCTGGTGTGTCTCGAGCGGCTTCCTGGCTTTTCTGCGTCTGCGTGACAGCACCAACTCGGCGCCCAGCGATGACGCCGAACTCGACAAATATGAACGGGACGCGACCCGCCACACGATCATCAGCGGCGCCGTCTGGGGCATCCTGATCGCTTCGCTGATCGCTTCGGCCGGGCCGCAGCATGACTGGTTCCTCGGCGTATTGTCAGCCAGCGTCGTCTGCATCGGCGCGTTCCTGCATGCCAGCTTCCCGCGGGCGGCGATGGGATATTCCGCGCTGTTTGTCGTCGGAATTGCCGTTGGCCTGATCGTTGACGGCCGGCCGTTTGTTTCAGAGAGCCTGCTGGTGTTTGGCGGAAGCCTGCTGGCGGTGCAGCGCTTTGCGGCGATGAATTACGCCAACTCCGTGCGGCGCGAACTGGCCGCCATCGAACTGGCGGAATCGAACGAGACCGTCTCGCTGCTGCTGAGCGACTTTGAATCGCACTCTGCCGACTGGCTCTGGCGCACGGATGCGGACGGCTGCATCGTGGCCCCGTCGGAACGGTTCGCCGAGGCGGCGGGCTATAGCTTCAGCCAGCTTGCCGGGGCGAACCTCGCAGCGATGATGACACCGGACTCGGGCAGGGAGCTTGAGTCCCTGATGAACAGCGGCCGCCCGTTTGGCGATGTCGTTCTGGAAGTCGATCGTGGACACGAGACGCACTGGTGGTCGCTGAGCGGCCAGCCGACGCTTGATGGCGGATATCGTGGTGTCTGCTCTGACATCACCCGCCGGCGCAAGGCGGAAACCAGCCTGGCCTTCTTCAAGGAGTTCGACGAGCTGACCGGGCTTCCGAACCGGGCCATGCTGGTCCAGAAACTTGAGGAAGCCGAGAAGCATCTGTTGAGCGACGGGTCGGGCTACGCGCTCTTCCATATTGACCTCGACAACTTCAAGTCGATCAACGACACGATGGGCCACCCTGCAGGCGATGCGTTCCTGAAGCAGCTTGCAGTCCGTCTGCACAATTGCCTTGATGATCGCCTGTATATTGCGCGACCCGGCGGCGATGAGTTTGCGCTGCTGGCGTTGGACTGCGATCGCGACGAGGCGATCGAGATCAGCGATCTGTTGCTCGACGCGATGCTGGCGCCGGTAATCCTCGACGGCAGCGAAGTGATGATCTCCGGCAGTATCGGCGTGGCCATGGCGCCGGATGACGGCGCTGAGCCGGTAGTGTTGATGAAGAACGCTGAACTAGCACTGTATCGCGCCAAGGCGCAGGGGCGCGGGTGTGTGCGGTTCTTCGAAGCCTCGATGGATGAGGACGCGCGCTCACGCGCCGAGCTGGAGAGCGGCCTGAGAGCGGCGTTGTCAAACGATGCAATGGATGTCTACTTCCAGCCGCTGGTGAACACGCGCACGGGCGAAGTAGCGGGCTATGAGACCCTGCTGCGCTGGAACCGTCCGGGACAGGGCCTCGTGTCGCCTGCGACCTTCATCGCCTGTGCAGAGGAAACCGGAATCATCGTTCCGCTCGGCGAGTGGGTGATCCGCAAGGCGGTGCAGGAAGCGGCCGAGTGGAAAGACGAAGTCACCGTCGCCATCAACCTGTCGCCGACGCAGATGAGCAACCCGGCGCTGATCAACACGGTCGTGCAGGCGCTGGCCGCTTCGCAGCTGGATCCTGGGCGTCTCGAGATCGAGATCACCGAGACGGTTCTGATGAACGAGACCGAGCAGAACCTCAAAACGCTGCACGCGCTGCGCAATCTGGGCGTGCGCATTGCGCTGGACGATTTCGGGACGGGATTCTCGTCACTGAGCTATCTGCGCGCCTTCCCGTTCGACAAGCTGAAGATCGACCAATGCTTCGTGCGCGACATCGAAACCAGTCCGGAGAACCAGGCGATTGTTCGTTCCGTCGTCACGCTGGCGCGCGACCTTGGCATGAACATCACAGCCGAAGGCGTCGAGAACGAGCAGCAGGCGACGATCCTCGCTGGTCTCGGTTGCAAGCAGGTGCAGGGCTACCTGTATTCGCGTCCCGTGCCGTCAACCGAGCTGGCCAAGAAACGGCAGCATGAATTGCCGGGCCGCAAGGTCTTGCACATCGCTGATCACAAGGTCGGCCGCGCGGGCTAGCGCCGGCGGCGGCGATCCTCGATCACCTTGCCCTCTGCGGTGATCCGGGTGCACGGCTCCTGCGCGACATCGTCAACCCAGTTGCATTGGCGGGCGGACCCGTCGGCGTAGGTTTCCAGTCCCGGTCCGTTGCGCTTGCCCTTGATGTACTGGCCGTCGAACCGCGCGCCGGATGCCGCCGTCATCAGGACGTGGCCGTCGAGCAGGCCGTTCTTCCATTCGCCGTCAAAGGTTGCCGAGAGCGAGGAATCGATCGCGCGGCCATGCGGCTGCAGCTCGATGAAGTCGCCAACGATGCGGCGCCCGCCGGGGAATTCCAGACGGCCCTGACCGATCTGCTTGCCGTCGACATAGGCGCCTTCGAACGTGCGGCCGTCGCCAAAGGTGACCGTGCCCTGGCCGTGCGGGTTGTCGTCCTTGAAGCCGCCTTCATAGGTGTAATTGCCGTCGGTATAGGCGAGCTTTCCCTGGCCCTCGCGCTTGTCGTCCTTCCAGTCGCCTGAATAGGTCCACGAGCGATCGACCGGCGTGTAGACGCCATAACCGACACGTTTGTCGTCGACCCATTCGCCGACATATTCGGCGCCGTCCGGGTAGCGCAGCGTGCCGGTGCCGTTGCGCAGGCCGTTGTTGAACTCGCCGTTGTAGATCGTGCCGTTGGAATAGCTCATCCGGCCCTGGCCTTCGCGGACGCCGGCGCGAAAGTCGCCTTCATAGACCTGGCCGGTCGGCAGGATCTCCTTGCCGCGACCGTCGGCCTCGCCATCACGGAACATGCCTTCGAGGCGATAGCCCGTGGGGCAGGAAAAGGCGCCCTGGCCGGAGCGTTTGCCCTGCGAGTAATTGCCCACGTACTGGCAGCCATTGGCGAGCGTCTCGCGGCCCTCGCCCTCAAGCCCGAAGCTGAGGTCGACTTCGATCAGCTCGGTCACCCCGCCTTTTTCGGCGCAGGCGCAAAGGATCGTTTCGGCGATCGCTTCGCTGCCGGCGGTGACGAGGCCCACCGAGCGCGGCGGCGTCGTCATCTGCTCGCCGTTGGCGCAGCGGAACTGGATGCCGTCCATCGTCACCGTGCCGGACTGGGCCGACTGGTTGACGAATTTCAGGTCGACGTTCGAGCCATAGCAGGCGGGGGCCGACTCGGCGCGCCAGTGGACGGCGCGGCCATCGGCCCATTTCAGCGTGTCCTTCCATTCCTGCGCGGCGGCGGGAAGGGCGGTTGCGATGAAGGCCATTGCGGGCAGGGCCAGCGCGGCAAGTCGCATGACGTGTCTCCGGTCCGTTACTCGAATTGCGGTGCGATCGGGCAATTCGCACTGCAAGACCAGCAGAATTATGGCGGAGCGGCGGCGGAATGTCAGCGGCGCCCGGCCTTTGCGCACATTAACGCTCCGAAAGGCCGCGAGTTCACGGCTTTGTCGGGCGTCTTATGCCGTCAGGTCAAAATCCCCAGCGCCATCATGGCGATGACGAAGACCAGCAGGCAGAAAAAGGCGGCCAGCAACAGGAACACGGTGCGCCAGAGCACTGAGAACCATCCGAGCGCGTAGGCCCCCTTCAGCTGGATATACATGTGCACCGGCGGAGTGACGACGAAAAGGAAACCCGCAAGGTCTGCGAGTGATGGAATCAGCCGCGAAACCACCGCGCTGACCAGCATCAGCAACGAGATGAAGGACAGCGAGTAGAGAATGAAGGCCGAGTGGTCGAACATGGTGACGCCCCTCTTCCAGAAGAAGATCAGCCACAGGAACGGCAGCGAGATCGGCACCAGGAGGAAGCTGAACTTGTAGGCGGCGTTCTGGATCTTGTAGATCGCGAAGGCGGGGTCCCTGAGCTTTTCCGTGATCTTCTTGTCGAGCCATTTGTTGCCGGTGGAGACGGTGAAGGCGCCGGACTCCACAGCCTCGCTGATGTTGCGGAACAGCTCCTGCTGCGTCACGGGGCGCATTTCCGGCGGCGCGGGCTCGCCGGACGGCAGTGTTTCTTCATCGGTTGCGGAGACCGCGGGCGCAGGGGTTTCGGGGGGCGCCGCAACGCCTACCGAAGAGCCGCCCATGGCGGTGAACACGATGTACATGGTGAAGACGAGAAACAGGAACAGCGCCAGCGGCGAGATATAGCGCGCACGGCGGCCGAACACGTATTCGCGCGTCAGCCTGCCGGGCTTGAACACCAGCATCGGCAGCGTGCGCCAGGCGCGCGTGTCGAAATGGGCGACGCCGTGCAGCATCTCCTCGAACATGTGGCCGAGCGAACGGTGGAAATGCGCCGGTTGCCCGCACGAGGAACAGTATTCGCCCTCGAGCGGCGCGCCGCAATTCGCGCATGGTCCGCCTGCATCGGCGTGTGGTTCCGCCGCCTGTGCCAGATTGTCAGCCATTGTCCGCTCCCGAGCAGAGCGGTGTAGCGCGATGCGGCGGGAGATGCACGTTTTTGATTGGAGGAGTGATTCACGTCCTCGGGCTGCGCCCTTGGACGATCACACCTGCCGGTCATGAACGGGGTTCGGGGTTTGTCGCATTCTGGTTGGCGGGATTGATTCACGCGCTCGGCTGGTCGCCTCGCGCGATCAAACCCGCGTTCATGAACCGGGTTCTGCGGCTGTCGCTGCGTGCGGATGCGCCGAAAGCTCCATCGCCCGAAAGCGTGGAGGTATGCGTGTAGCTATGGCCGGTTCGATCGTGCGAGGACAAAGTCCGAGCACGTGAATCGATCCGCCCACTTTTATGCGGGACCGATTCACGTCTTCGGCTGCGCCTCAGACGATCGGACCCGCCAAACGAAGGGCGCGGGGCGCATCTTTCGTCCGTGGGTTAGTCTTGCCGGTCATGCTTCGCCGCGTCTCCAACCAGGGAGCTTGCGGCCCGGCGTGAACCGTTTTTCGGACGCTAGATAGCGCCCCGCGCGATTGTTTATGCCAGGATCGACAGTCTCCTTATGGGGTCCCCTGCGCATGAAGCCCGAAGGCCTCATACTTTCCCGAGCCGGGCCGGCCCACGTGTCCGTGGGAATCTCCGCCCGGTTTGTCGAGGGCGCCTGACCGGGGGCTGGCCCGCCGTTCGTTAGTCGAACGGGCAAGACCCCCAAACCGCACGCCGCCCCGGATCGGTCGGTCCGGACCCGCCCTTCAAGGACGACGATGAGGGGAATGTAGTGCGGGCCAAGGGGTGGGGGATAAGTTTTTGGTTGTCCGACACAGCACAGCAATTCGCGAGGTCAGGCAGGTTGAGCAAACTGGTCGATCTGGCATTCTTGGTGAGGGGCTGAGACCGGCTGCAAGCAACATGGATTGGCTAGCAGCTCTATGGTGTGCGACGGCGGAATGAGGGTGCGTCTAGTGAGCAGTTTCCAGATCCCTTCGATCGATCCCGGATTGGCCATTGGTGCGTCGGGGATTTTGCTGGCGATCGTCCAGCTTTGGCTAGGAAAACAAAAAGAGCGCTTCGACAACACAATGGAGTTGATGCGGCGACTTGAGAGCGACTCTGCGAGAAGCGCGCGACTGCGAGTCCGCCAGATCATGTCCGACGCTGAGAGGCTCGAATATGATTTTGCCAAGATTGACGACAGCGATAGGTCGGCGCTGGTGGGTATTGGACACCTATACGGTCTCGCGGGTCTACTCATTCGACGCAAGCGCGTGGACCGTGATCTGTTCCTCCAAGCCTACGGCAACAGCCTGCGAGTGAATTACGAGCGATTGAAACCTTATCTCCAATGGAGAGATGAGCGTTTCGGAGGTTCCAGCACGCTTTGGCGCGAATTCGACTGGCTCGTGGCGCGGACACCCAAGTATAAGGCGGCAGGATCGCAGATTGCGAAAGAACCGGCAGAGGCTAGCGCCGCTGATCGCACTTAGGAATTGCGCGGCATGGTATTGAGGCGCAAAACTTGGCAGCAGCCTGTCCCGGTCTGACTAGCGACCTTGGCCGGTTCGCCCCATATTGGCGGGCATGGCCAGAGCGAAATCCTCCGCGAAGACGAAACCGGCTGACGCCAAGCCTGCGAAGGGCGCGCGCAAGGGCGTGGCCGAGATGCCCGCCGTGTTCATTCCCAAGCCGCCCGAGGGCGCGATGGACGACTGGACGCCGCACCGTCCGGAACGCAACTGGGACAAGTTCGACGGCGGCCGGACGTTTCGCGTGGCGTCGAAATACGATCCGGCGGGCGACCAGCCGCAGGCGATCGCCGATCTGGTGCAGGGCATTGAGGACGACGAGCTGGACCAGGTGCTGCTGGGCGTGACCGGCTCGGGCAAGACCTACACGATGGCCAAGGTGATCGAGGCGACGCAGAGGCCGGCGCTGATCCTTGCGCACAACAAGACGCTGGCGGCGCAGCTCTACGGCGAGTTCAAGGAATTCTTTCCGGACAATTCGGTCGAGTATTTCGTATCCTACTACGACTACTACATGCCCGAAGCGTATGTGCCGCGGACGGATACGTACATAGAAAAAGAAAGCTCAATAAATGAAGCGATTGACCGGATGCGGCATTCGGCGACGCGGGCGATACTGGAGCGGGACGATGTGATCATCGTGGCTTCTGTGTCGTGCATTTACGGCATCGGGTCGGTTGAGACCTACACCGCCATGACGTTTGAACTGGCGGAAGGAGAAACAAGAGATCCGCGCGATGTGGCGGCGAACCTGGTGGCGCTGCAGTACACGCGCAACGATGCGGCGTTCGGGCGGGGGACGTTCCGGCTGAAGGGGGACGTGCTGGACATCTGGCCGACGCACCAGGAGGACCGGGCGTGGAAGATCTCGTTCTTCGGCGACGAGGTGGAGACGATCGTCGAGTTCGACCCGCTGACGGGCAAGCAATCCCAGCCCTTGGGCAAGATCAAGGTCTACGCCAACTCGCACTACGTGACGCCCCGGCCGACGCTGAACCAGGCGATCGAACAGATCAAAACCGAACTGAAGGCGCGGCTGCAATTCCTGCAGGGCGAGGGCAAGCTCCTGGAGGCGCAGCGGCTGGAACAGCGCACCCAGTTCGACCTCGAGATGATGGCGGCGACGGGCAGCTGCGCGGGGATCGAGAACTATTCGCGCTACCTGACGGGCCGCAAACCCGGCGAGCCGCCGCCGACGCTGTTTGAATACATTCCCGAAAACGCGCTGATCTTCGTCGATGAAAGCCACCAGACGATCCCGCAACTCGGCGCGATGTTCAGGGGGGACTACAACAGGAAATACACGCTGAGTGAGTACGGCTTCAGACTCCCTTCGTGCCTCGACAACCGGCCGCTGAAGTTCGAGGAATGGGAGAAGATGCGGCCGCAGACGATCCACGTCTCGGCCACGCCCGGCCCGTGGGAGCTGAACCAGACCGGCGGGGTGTTCACCGAACAGATCATCCGCCCGACCCACCTTGTCGACCCGCCGGTGGAGGTGCGCCCGGTCTACGCGGACGGCGCCAACCAGGTCGATGATGTGATCGACGAGGTGAAGGCGGTGGCCAAGCGCGGCTTCCGCTCGCTGGTGACGACGCTGACCAAGAAGATGGCCGAACAGCTCTCCGAACACATGCACGAACAGGGCGTGAAGGTGCGCTACATGCACTCCGACATCGACACGGTGGAGCGCATCGAGATCATCCGCGACCTGCGCCTTGGCGTGTTCGACGTGCTGGTGGGCATCAACCTCTTGCGCGAGGGGCTGGATATCCCCGAGTGCGCCTTCGTCGGCATCCTCGACGCCGACAAGGAGGGCTTCCTGCGCTCCGAAACCTCGCTGGTGCAGACGATCGGCCGCGCGGCGCGCAATTCAGAGGCGCGCGTCGTGCTCTATGCCGACACGATCACCGGCTCGATGGAGCGCGCGATGGAGGAGACCAAGCGCCGCCGCGAGAAACAGATCGCCCACAACGAGGAACACGGGTTTGAGCCCAAAACGGTCTATTCCAACGTCAAGGACGTGCTGGAGGGCGTGACCTCACAGCCCAAGGGCAAAGGCCGCGGCGCCGCCAACAAACGCCAGCGCGCCAAGACGCCGGAACTCGCCGAAGAGGGCGCCGACTACCTCACCGCCGGCGGCAACCTCGCCGCCGTCATCGACGGTCTGGAAAAAGACATGCGCGAAGCGGCGGCGAACCTGGAGTTCGAGGAAGCGGCGCGGCTGCGGGACGAGGTGAAGAGGTTGCGCGAGGGGGAGTTGGGGTTGTGAGCCTCTCTTTTGGTGCGAGTATGCAGTCTAGTGATAGAAGATCGGCGCGGTGGTTGGTTCGCCAAAGTATCCGTCTCTAAGTTTCGGTAAGGCTAGCTCTGCGTCGGCATGCGCAACCTCGGGCAGAAGCTGTCCGGCTGAACGGTAGTCAGTCATTCCAATAAGTGCGGATGGGCCTGTCGGTTCGTACCGGTGCAGTTGATCCCTGCCAACCAATAACCCGGCTTGGCCGTCGGCGTTCCTCGATCCGTAGTAGTTGAAGCCTTCGTAAGCATTGGTCCATGTTAGTCTTCCGCCGAGCGCTTTCTGTAGGCGGGTAAGTACCGGGCGCCGAGAACCGCATCCGATGCTAAGTATGTGCACCTGCCGCCGATCAATCGCGAAACACGTCAACGCGTCCACCAATGCGATCATTGCAGGATTGTTCGAGACGAAACCACCGTCCAGAAGCTCGTAGTCGTCGGTCACGTGGTGTCGGAAAAATGTGGGGGCGGCCGTGGTGCCGAGGCCGACGTCCAGCATACTCTTGCCAGCGTCCAGACTGTAATCAGGATGATGCGGAGTTTTGAAAATACAGACCTGTCCTCTTCGACCGTCGACGGCGGGAATACACAGCCTCACCTTTGAATCCCTGAGTGTCCGGGAGCCAACGAATTGTTTCAGTAGGGTTCGCAATGGAGCAGTGTCATGGGCGCTCTGAAACCAGCCTCCACCAACCTTGCGGAATATTTCTGCGCCATGTTCTAGGTAGAGATTGCAGATGGCGGATGCTTGAAGTTCCGACGCCAATCCCAACGCGATCAGCCCGCCGGTTGATGTGCCGGCGATGAGGTCAAACTGCTGATGAAGCGGTCCCTCCGAAGCGAGCGCAGACTCCAATCGTGCCAAAAACGCAGCGGTATAGATTCCTTTGATCCCGCCTCCATCGAGACTGAGGATGCGGAATGGCCGGTCAGTCGGGAAATCCAGTTGAAGGCGCTGGGCCTGTAGGATCCGCTTTTCTCGGTTGGGTGTGGCGTCGTCGCTAATCGTCTATTCTCACGGTCGCGTTTGGCTTCGTCATCATCAGGGTGAAGTCCATCATGCAGCCACTCGCCGGTCACCTCCCAGCATTCGAATAGTGAGAGCCAATGGCAGGTCCAAGGTACAATTTTTTCGGCCACGTAGTCGCGGTATGTCCAAGATTTGTCTTTTGGATAGTGCAGGCAAAGTGGCGATAGCGGTGGGTCGCTGGGATCGTAGAAGACATGAAGCTTCCCTCGATTGTGGGGCCCGATGTCGAGTTTCGGGTTCAGTACCCTAACATCTGGAGAGTTCATCCCCACAATCCAGAGCCCCTCGAAGTGCTCTGACTGCCTGTGCTTTACTTCGATTTTGTAGGTCTGGGCTTCGGGTTTCAGGGTTCCTTCCCAGGCGCAGTACCATTTGTTGGCCCAGCGAACTCTTAGGCTCGGCCACAATTCCTCCATCCGTGCGATCTGATCGTCAATCGACGGTATCGTCACCGCCTGGGCTCCCCCAATCGCGGCGCTTGGCGGCGGTGATTGTTTCAGGCGCGGACGCCCCGGCCCAAACCGTCGGTGCGACCCGTCCAGTGGATCGGCTAATACCTGCGGTCTGAGAGGATACTGCCGACTGTTTGAATGTCGCGTACCGCTTCAGCACGCGTTCCGATAACGACTCTCCGAACAACTCAGCGAGCTGGTTTCTAATGTCAGTCAACCTCATCTCGTCGTCCAACCGTTCCAGCCTCGCTAGCAGATCGCGAATATCTGACTGGAAAATCTGGATGTCTAACGCGTTTTCGGGCCACCGGTCCGTAAGGTTGTCGTATCCATCATACGCCGGATTATAGATGTCGCGGGGCAGTCGTCTGAGTTCTTGATTGACGTGCAAAACCCTCGAAGAGAAATCTCGGAGCAAGGATTGCGAGCTGGTCTTCGGTTCAGCAAACCACTTCGCCAGCAGCACTGAGGGCGGGCGTCTCGAGTCTCGCTTCTCATATCTGATCTGGACGAACCGCTTCAACAATTGCAGGCCTACTGTCGGCATCGGTTTCGAATAGACGTCTTCCTGTTCAGGTGTCGGTTCGATTTCTTGTTCAAGTAGAACCCTTGCCGTGCGCATCGAGCGTTGAAAGTACGACTGCTCAAACCAAGCCTGACGCTCAGCATTAGCAAGGTACCACTTGGAAAATCCGCTCGGATTTGCGTGCACGAATCTTTGCTCGGCGAGCCGTTTTGGATTTGCGTGCGGGATGAGCCCGCCTCGCTCGACGTTCCGATTTGTCCACGCCAAAGGTGTCAAATCCAGATGCATTCCTGAGTACGGGATGGTTATGCAGCGTGATTGTCGGAAGGCATCCTTGTACCGACCGCGATCATCTGGGCGGATCGCCTTGTGAAGAAGAGAGAGCGTGGCGTGGGGCGTTTCTGCGATATGACGTTGGAATTGGACGACAAGGTCGATGTCGAACAAATCTTCTTCGTCCAATGACTTGATGGTGGACCCGATGCTGAACGAGCCTTGCGCGTGGACGACCGAGTCGAGACCGTGAAGCGGGCTCTCCGGCCGATCCAGATACTCGGCAACCGTTACCAACCGCTCTTGAGCCTGCGTATACAAGTGTGGGGGCAGCTGAATATCTGCGGCCACCTCCAACAGTAAGTCATCTACTACCGAGAGAGTCGCGAGCCCGTCAGCCATAGTAATCCCTCCGGAGTGGAGCCACTATATCTAGCCGCAATTTGATCACAGGCCGCGACATATGGTGGCTGATTGCAATATTCAAGTTGCTGGAAGCGCTTTTTTATGGTCGACAGTCTCAACTGATTCGTGGGCCCGGCCACATCAGGGATATCCCCCAACTTATCCCCCACCTCCCGCCCCATGCGACAATGCCCTCAGCTCAAGATGAGAGGAGGCGCGCATGGCGGGGTATCGGGCGTTTGGGGACCGGATGCTGCTGAAGGCCGAGGCGGAGTATCGCGTGCGGTGTGGGCAGTCGCGGGCGGATGTGTCGCGCGAGCTGGGCGTGCCGCTGCCGACGCTGGCGCAATGGGCCTGTCAGGATGGCTGGCGCAAGAAGGACCTGGAGGCGCAGCGCGGCGGGGACGCGACCCGTCGGCTGGCCGACCGCATCATCAAACTGCGCGAGACGGAAAAGCTGGCGGTCGATGAGCGCGAAGCGGCGCTGAAGCTGATCGGCGAGGAGATGGGCTGGGCGCAGAAGGGCGTGAAGGCGCTGGTGGCGGAGGAGAGCTGGGTGCGGCGGCGGGCCGTGGTCGACGAGGAGCTGGATGCGCGGGCGGCGCGGGCGCTGGAGCGGCCGGAAGTGTGGGGGCGCGAGGCGGAGGATGACGGCGATGGCCCCCCTCGCCATTCGGCTTTGCCGCATGACGGTCCCCCCGCTGCGCAGGGGGACACTTCTGAACTGGGCGAGGATGGCGCGTCAGGGGCACGTCCTCCCTCGCTTCAGCGGGGGAGGTGGCCCGCAGGGCCGGAGGGGGCTAGCCTCGCGAGTGCAGACGCGGAGGAAACCGACATGACGAGTGAAACGCCGGAGATCATTCGCAGGTGGCACAAGGTGGCGCTGGAGCGGTTGCCGGATGAGATCGCGCCCCTGCTGGCCGAGGACGTGGTGTTTGAAAGCCCGGTCGTGCACACGCCGCAGCGGGGCAAGGCGATCACCGAACAATACCTGCGCGGGGCGCTGGCCGTGCTGAACGGGCCGGCCTTCGCCTATCGCGATGAGTGGTACAAGGACCGCTCAGCCGTGCTGGAATTCACCACCGAGATCGACGGCATCATCATCAACGGCGTCGACATCATCCACTGGAATAAGGACGAGCTGATCACGCAGTTCCGGGTGATGCTGCGGCCGCTGAAGGCGATCCAGACCGTGCATGCGGCCATGGGCGCCTATCTGATGAAGCAGGGCTAGTTGCCGGAGAAACCGCCATTGGGCTGGGAATTCACCTGGTCGAACAGAAGGTCGCTGTCGCGCGAGGTCTTCTTCTCGTAATCGGCCCAGGCTTCCGGCGAGGCGCAGATCGTCTGCGCGCGGATCGTGCCCATCGGCTTCTCGCGGCGGCATTCCAGCCCGGCTTCGGCAATCTCGGCCGGGCTCATCTCGGCCTGGCTGCGCTCGACGGTGGGCGTGGCGCAGGCGGCGGCGAGGATGGCGGCGCTGGCGGCGAGTACGGGAAGACGGCGCATGATGCGGCTCCGAATGGTTAAGTGCTGCTGGCAGGTGAGCATAGTCCGCTGTATTTGGCCAGATAACGCGTGCGCAAACCGGCGTGAACGCAGGCGCGCCGATGCGGGCTGGCATGCGCCCGGCGGAGCGGCTAGGAGAGGTCGAACGCCCAGACGAAACGCATTGTACCGGCAGGGGATGGACGACATGAGACGCGACCTCGAAACCTGGCTGAGCCATTCCGGCGCCGAGGAAAACTTGCAGAAACTGCTGCTGGCGACGGCTGGGGCGTGCGCGAAGATTTCAGGCCTGGTCCGCGCGGGCGAACTGGCGGGCGTGCTGGGCACGGCGGGCACCGATAACGTGCAGGGCGAGGTGCAGAAGACGCTGGATGTGCTGGCCAATGACGTGATGCTGGACGTGGCGGAGAGTTGCGGCGTGCTGGCGGGCGCGGCCTCGGAGGAAGAGGACAATCCGGTCTGGTTCGCGGGCCGCGAGGATGCGCCCTACCTGATGCTGTTCGACCCGCTCGACGGATCCAGCAATATCGACATCAACGTCTCGATCGGCACCATCGTCTCGGTGCTGAAGAAACCCGATGGCGCAAGCTCGGGCGTCGGCCCGTTCCTGCAGAAGGGCCGCGAACAGAAAGCGGCGTGCTATTCCGTCTACGGCCCGCAGACGCAGCTGGTGGTGACGGTCGGCGCCGGCGTCACCGGTTTCACGCTCGACCCGGACAGCGGCGCCTGGCTGGAAACAGCGGCGGACATGACGATCCCGGAAGCGACGAAGGAATTTTCGATCAACATGTCGAACATGCGCCACTGGCAAGGCCCGGTGATGCTCTACATCCGCGATTGCCTGGCCGGTAAGGAAGGTCCGCGCGAGAAGGATTTCAACATGCGCTGGGTCGCGGCGATGGTGGCGGACGTGCACCGCATCATGTCGCGCGGCGGGATCTTCATGTACCCGAAGGACGCGCGCGACCCGAACAAGCCGGGCAAGCTCCGGCTGATGTATGAGGGCAACCCGATGAGCATGTTGGTCGAGCAGGCCGGCGGCGCGGCCTATAACGGCATGCAGGACATTCTCGACGTCGAGCCGACCGAACTCCACCAGCGCGTCGCGGTGATGATGGGCTCGAAAGAAGAAGTCGACGTCCTGCGCAAGGCGCACGCGGAGAAGGCGGCGGATCCTGCAGGCGCATCGGCCTAATTTTCAGCGGTGACGACCGGCCGGCCTTCAGGCGCCGGCGTCTGAAGGTGGAAGTGATTCCGCGCGGGGCTGTTCACGAACGGCTCCCAGATGAGCACGTAGTTGTCGAACGGTGAAACCTCCTCAAGAAGTTGAGGCAGGGTCTCGGCAATGCAGTCTACCGCCCCTGGCGAAAGGTTGTTGCCCCGCAGGTCGATCGCGCGTCCCGGGATATGCCACGACGAGACGACCCTCCCGGGAGCGCTGTCGGTGCCTGAAGTGATGACGGGGATGATCGACGGAGCGCAGATT
>JBHIWT010000040.1:0-21304 GCA_041987265.1 Hyphomonadaceae bacterium | reverse complement strand
GCGATGGACTGATGACGGGGACGGAGATCACTGCAAAGGCGCAGTTCGATGCTGTGCGTTACGCTCAGGTGTGGGAAGACGCCGACATCCTGTGCGAGGCGCTGCGCGTGCAGCCCGGCGATACGGTGGTGAGCATCGCATCGGCGGGGGACAATGCGTTCGCCCTGCTGGCCGAGGGCGCCGAGAAGGTGATCGCGGTGGACATGAACCCGGCGCAGCTGGTGTGCGTGCGGTTCCGCATCGCGGCTTATGGCAAGCTGCGTCATGATGAGTTTCTGGAAATCATCGGGTCGCGCGCTTCGCACCGGCGTGACGTATTGCTGGACAAGGTGTGCAAGGACCTGTCGGCTGAGGATCAGGCCTTCTGGGCGGCGAAACGGTCTCTGGTGCTGAAGTATGGCGTCGGCGGGGTTGGCAAGTTCGAGCGCTATTTCCGCATCCTGCGCCACTGGCTGCTGCCGTTCGTGCACAATCGCGAGACGCTGGATGACGTGTTCCGCCGGCGCAGCGAGGAGGATCGCGCGGAATTCTATGATGCGCGCTGGAATGTGTGGGGCTGGCGCACGCTGGTGAAGGGGTTCTTCTCCAAGTCGGTGATGGGGCGGCTGGGGCGCGATCCGAGTTTCTTCGATCATGTTGACGGCAGCCCTGCGGAGCAGGTGGCGCGGCTGACGCGCAAGGCGCTGGTGGATCAGGATCCGTCGGTGAACCCGTACCTGCACTGGATCCTGCGCGGGCGGCACGGGAAGACCTTGCCGCGCGCGTTGCGTGAGGAGGCGTTCGAAACGATCCGCGGGCGGCTGGACCGGCTGGATGTGCGCGAGTGCACGGTTGAGGAACTTGCCGCTGACGGAGTGAAGGCCGATGCGTTCAACCTGTCGGACATTTTCGAATACATGTCGCCCGGCGCGCATGAGGCGGCGTACGGGACCATTCTGGAGACAGCCAAGCCGGGTGCGCGGATTGCGTACTGGAACATGATGGCGCCGCGCCGCGCGCCGGAAGCGTTTGCCGGCAGGGTGACGAGCAATGAAGAACTGGCGGAGCGGTTGAAGGCGCAGGACAAGGCGTTCTTCTATTGTGACTTCATCATCGAGGAAGTCGCGTGAGCGCCGAGACCTGGCTGGCGCTTGCGCGCGTGTTCGGGTCTGTCGCCTTGCTGATCGTGGTGTTGTGGGGCGTGTCGCGGCTGGCGAAGGCGACGCATTTGCCGGCCGAGCTGGGCCGCAAGCTGGTTCACATTTCGCTGGGGCTGTACTGCCTGACGTTTCCCTGGGTCTTTTCCGCGGCGTGGGAAGTGGCGTTGATGTGTGCGCTGTCGGTTGGCGTGTTTGCGCTGGCTCGCAATACGATGCGTTCAGGGCTGGGCGGCGGATTGCATGCTGTCGAGCGGGTGTCGTTCGGCGAGATCTTCTTTGCGGTTTCTGTCGCCTTGCTGTTCTGGCTGGCGGACGGGCATTTCATCCTGCAGGGCGAGGACACGGCGGGCTCGCGCGGGACGCTGCTTTATGTGTTGCCGATTGCGATCCTGACGCTGTGCGATGCGGCGAGCGCGCTGGTGGGCGTGCGCTATGGGAAGCAGACGTTTCACGTTGAAGAGGGGCTCAAGAGCGTTGAGGGCGTGGTCGCGTTTGCGGTGACGGCGTGGCTGGTTTCGATGATCGCCTTGCTGCTGCTCAGCGATGTGGGGCGCAGCGAGGTGATCCTGCTGGCGTTCATTGTGGCTGTGTTCGGGGCGTTGCTGGAGGCGGCGAGCTGGCGCGGGCTGGACAATCTGTTCATTCCGATGGGGCTTTATTTCCTGCTGGCGAACCTGATGCATCTGGGCGCGGTGGGGCTGGCGCTGGTGGCCGGGCCGTTCCTGCTGGCGTTGCTTGGACTGCTCTATCTGACGCAACACATGAACACTGACCGGCATTTCCTTGCGACCGGGGCGACGCTGTTTTTCTGCATCGCGGTGTTCTCCGGACCGTTGAGCGTGTTGACGCCGGCGCTCGCGGTGGGGGCGTATCTTGTGTGCCGGCGGTATCTGGAGGTGGAGCGGCCAGAGCATGACGCCTTGAACCTGCTGGTGGTGGTGCTGGCGGTTGCGCTGTGCTTCTTCGTGGTGTCGAACCTGGCGCGGATGGATACGATCTTTTCGTTCAACCTCGCGTTTGCGGCGCTGGCCGTTGGCGTTGTGGCGCGGTTCGGAGCGAACATGCCGGTATTGCTTGGAAGCGTGGTGGTTGCGTGGGCGGCGATGTCTGTGCGGACTTATTGGAGCGAGGGCGGCGGCAGCGCGGCGTCGCTGTTTACCTCGCTGGGACTGGCGGCGATCATGATGGTAGCGGCGGCGGGCTGGTTGTTCAGGGAGAAGAAGCTGAAGCGTCCGTGGGTGAGCCTTGGCGCGTTGTCGACGGCGGCGGGGATGGCGGCCCTGCCATTATCGCCATGAGCGGGCCGGAGATGATCGAGCGCGATGGCGCGAAGGCGACGATCTATCGCGATGCGCCGGGTTGGGATGAGTTGCGGTGCGCGGCGGTTGGTCAGTTTGCGTGTGATGATGCGGCGGCCGGGGCGGCGCTGTTGCGCGAGGTCGTAGGAACGCTTCGCGATGAAGGCTTTGGCGGTGTGCTGGGGCCGATGGATGGGAATACGTGGGCGCGGTATCGGCTGGTGGTGGAGAGCGACGGGTCTGCGCCGTTCCTGATGGAGCCTGAAAATCCGGACTGGTATCCGGCGGCGTTCGAGGCGGCGGGATTAGAAGTCGTGTCGCGGTATGTGTCGTCCGTGCGCGATGCGGCGATGGAGGCCAAGGCGGCGGTGGCGCCGGATGGCGTGACATTGCGCGCGTTTGATCCTGCGCAGGCCGAGGCTGCGCTGGGAGCGATCCATGATCTGTCTTTGAAGGCGTTTGCGCGGAATGCGTTCTATACGCCGATCCCGCGGGAGGCGTTTGTCGGCTCATACCTGCCTGTCGTGCCGATGCTTGATCGCGATCTGGTTCTGCTGGCCGAGAAGGACGATGGGGAGCTGGTTGGCTTCCTGTTCGGGATTCCCGGAGCGGATGGGAGTGTGATCCTGAAGACCTATGCATCGGCGATGAAGGGTGTGGGGTCGTTTCTGGCGGATACGTTTCATGCGCGAGTGCGGGACAAGGGATATGCCCGCGTGATCCATGCGCTGATGCACGAGGACAATCTTTCGGCGACGCATTCGGATCGCACGGGCGGGCGGGTGTTCCGGCGGTATGCGCTGTACGGCCTGAAACTGTGAGTCTGATCGCGACGTTTCTGGAGCAGGCGGAAGCGCGGCCGGAGGCGGTGGCGATTGTCGACGGCGATGGGCGGCGTGAGAGATACGGCGCGCTGGCGCGGGCATCGGCGGCGCGGGCGAGCGTGATGCGCGAGATGGGGATCGGTGCGGGCGATGCGGTGCTGGTGGCGCGCGGGGTGTCGATCGAGCTTTACGAGATTCTGCTGGCGATCTTTCGGCTTGGTGCGGTGGCGACGTTTCCGGAACCGGCGGCGGGGATTGCAGGCGTGCGCCATGCGGTGCGGATGGCGCAGCCGAAGGCGTTCGCCGGGGGGATGTTGGCGCGGTTGATCCGGCCATTCATTTCCGAGCTGAGCGGATTGCGGCGGGTGCCTGAGCCGGGAGCGACAAGCAATGCGGAGATTCTGGCGGATGTGGCGCGGGATGCACCGGCGCTGATCACGTTCACGTCGGGGTCGACCGGATTGCCTAAAGGGATCGTGCGGTCGGTGGACTTTCTGCTGCTGCAGCACCGGTTGCTGGAGGATCTGCGCAAGACGTCGCCGGGGGACGTGGATTTGATTTCTCTGCCGGTGTTCATCCTGTCGAACCTGGCGGTTGGAGCGGCGAGCGTGATCCCGAAGGGCAGGCTGACCAAGCCGGCGCAGCTGGATGGAGCGGCGCTGGTGGCGCAGATGCGGGCGGAGGGAGTGAACCGGGTGATTGCGCCGCCGGCAGTGTGCGGGCGGATTGTCGATAGCGGGGAGACGCTGGAAGGCGTGTCGGCGTTGTTTACCGGGGGCGGGCCGGTGTTTCCGAACCTGTTGCATGGCATGCGCAGGACGGCGCTAAGGGCTGAGGTGCATGCGGTTTATGGGTCGACCGAGGCCGAGCCGATTGCGCATGTGGCCTACGACGACATCGGCGAGGATGACTGGCGCGCGATGAGTGAGGGCGCAGGGTTGCTGGCGGGGACGCCGATCGAGGAGATCGATGTCGCGCTGGTGGAGGATGAGGTTCAGGTGGCGGGCGCACACGTCAATCGCGGCTATCTGGAGGAGCGGGACAACGCCAGCACCAAAGTGATGCGTGGAGAGGTGCTGTGGCATCGCACGGGAGATGCGGCGCGGATGGATGAGCGCGGGCGATTGTGGCTGTTGGGGCGCAAGGATGCGGCGCGCGGCGGGCTATTTCCGTTTGCGGTGGAGACGGCGGCGCTGAGCTGGCCGGGCGTTGCGCAGGCCGGGCTGACGGTGGTTGACGGGCGCAGCGTTCTGGCGGTGGCGGGCGACGGTCTGGACGAAGCGGACCTGCGTTTGCGTGGACGAAGGCTCGGTGATCTGGATGTCCGGCGGATCGCTGGTGTGCCGATGGATAAACGGCACAATTCGAAAGTGGATTATGCCCGACTGAAGCAGGTGTTGCGGTGAGCTGGATGGGGCGACTGACGGCAGCGTGGCGGGATGAGATGAACCTTGCCGACAGGACGCGGACGGTGCTGGCGTTCTGCTTCCCGCTTGGGGCGTTGCTGCATTTCGGTTGGGTGATCGCGCATCAGGATTTCTTCTACCACGGGCCGGCGCCTGAATGGGCGGTGTGGTTCTGGTACGGCCTGTGCGCGGTTGATTTTGTCGTGCTGTGGCTGTTGCTGGCGGCGCCGCGCGCCGGGATTGCAGCGGCGGTGACGACGATGATCGTGTCGCTCTATGTGAACTGGGTCTATTTCCCGACCTTCGAGGTGAAGTTCAATTACGTGCTGATCGGCCTGACGCTGTTTGGCGTCATTGTCGTGGCGACGGCGGCGTGGCTGTGGCGCGCGTCGCGTTGGCGTTTGGGGTAAGATGGGCTGACGAGTTTGGAAGGCGGTTCCGCACAATCTGCTCATCCCCGCGGATGCGGGAATCCAGATGGTTGGACAAAGGGCGGGTTTCTCCCGGATTTCTTGAGCACCGGGTCCCCGCCTTCGCGGGGACGAGGGGGGACACTGGTGCGCGTATCTGAAAATGATCCGCCGTGTCGGCCGGATCAGCCCGCCGGATAGATGCGGGTAATGCGGCGGATGTTGTTGGACGAGAAGGACTGACCGAGCGCCGAGCCGCTGATTTTCGTGGTGATGGTTTTGGCGTAGGCGCGGCCGTTGGGTGCGGGCGCGCATTGGCCGGAGAGTTCGAACTCGTGGATCTTGGCCATGATGTTCGGCTTCCACGGCTTGCCGAGGATGGCGTTGAACGATTTCAGCGCCCGTGCGCTTTCATCGACGACAGCGGTGGCGGTGAGGCGGGCGAACATCTTGCGTTCATCGCCTTCGGCGTCGGGCCGCGCCCTGGGGGTGAAGGTGTAGGCGCGCTGGCCGCTGGCCGATGTCGTTTCGGAAACGGGGCCGTCGGCGCCGGAAATCATGTTGTCGCACCAGATGTCGCCATTGGCGCCGCGTTCGAGGCGCTCGTCGATCTGTTTGAGGTCGAGGTCTTCGCCCTTTGCGTCGAGGATCTCGACTCGCTGGCCTTCGGGCTTTGCGGGGTCGATGCGGGCCGTGATGGTCATGGCGCGGCTGCCGGATTCGGTCATCGTGAATTCGTAGGCGTAGGTGGTCTCGTCTGCGGACGGGGTGAGCGCGGCGGTCAGCAGGGGCGGGGCTGCGGCGCTCTGGGCGGCGGCGAATGGCGGCAGGATGGCGAGAGCGGCGGCGGCGAGAACGGTTCTGGCGGTCACGGGGGACAGCTCCATCGGGTGTTGGCCTTGGGCGAAGAATAGCGGCTAAAGTGGACAGATTATGTCCAGAGCGCGCGGGTCGTCAGTGATGAGTGCAGGAGGCGTTGACGCTTTGCCGCCAGCGTTTGCCGACTGGTTTTCCGGGCGCGGCTGGGAAATGCGGTCGCACCAGGCCGGGCTGCTGGAGGCGGCGGCGGACAGGGCGGACGGGCTGGTGATTGCGCCGACCGGCGGGGGCAAGACGCTGGCGGGGTTTCTGCCCAGTCTGGTGGAGCTGGCGGAAGACACGGGCAGGGTGCGGCCGTCGCTGCATACGATCTATATCTCGCCGCTGAAGGCGCTGGCCAACGATGTGGCGCGCAATCTGGAAGCGCCTGTCAAAGAGATGGGGCTGGACGTGACGATGGAGGTGCGGACGGGGGATACGTCCGCCTCGCGCCGGCAGCGGCAGCGGGCCAAGCCGCCGGATATATTGCTGACGACGCCGGAGCAGCTGGCGCTGTTCATCGCTTCGGAGAATGCGGCGACGTATTTTGCTGATCTCGGCGCGGTGATCGTGGACGAGATCCATGCGATCGCCGGGTCGAAGCGTGGAGACATGCTGGCGCTGGCCATGGCCACGCTGGCGAAATGGGCGCCGGATGCGCGGCGCGTGGGATTGTCGGCGACGGTGCGCGACCCGGATGCGCTGGCGCGGTGGCTTGGGCCGGATACCCGGATCATCAGGAATGTCGGCGGAGCGAAGGCCAATCTTGCAGTGCTGGACAGCGATGCGCGGATACCGTGGTCGGGACATTCCGGGCGGCACACGGTGAATGAGATCTATGACGCCATCAAACAGGCGCGGATGACGCTGGTGTTCGTGAACACGCGTTCGCAGGCGGAGATCTATTTTCAGGAATTGTGGCGGGTGAACGAGGACGGGCTGGCGATCGCCCTGCACCATGGGTCGCTGGACATGGAGCAGCGCAGGAAGGTCGAGCGGGCCATGGCGGCCGGGTCGCTGAAGGCCGTGGTGTGCACCTCGACGCTGGATCTGGGGATCGACTGGGGCGATGTCGATCTGGTGGTGCAGATCGGCGCGCCGAAAGGCTCGTCGCGGCTGATCCAGAGGATCGGGCGCGCCAATCACAGGCTGGACGAACCATCGCGTGCATTGCTGGCGCCGAGCAATCGTTTCGAGGTGCTGGAGTGCCGGGCGGCTGTCGAGGCCGTGGAGGCCGGTGAGCTGGATGGGGGCGAAGTGCGGCGCGGGGCGCTGGACGTGCTGGCGCAACACGTGATGGGGCGTGCGTGCGGCGAAGGCTTCGACATGGCGGCGCTTTACGACGAAGTGACGTCGGCTGAGGCCTATGCAGACCTCAGCTGGGAGGAGTGGGAACGTGTCGTCGACCTGGTGGCCACGGGCGGGTATGCGCTGCGGACGTATGACCGCTATCGGCGGATCGTGAAGTTTCCGAACGACGGGTTGTGGCGGGCGCGCAATGACGATGTGCGGCGGCGGCATCGGATGAACGTCGGGACGATTGTCGAGAGCCCGATGATCCCGGTGCGGTTGGCGCACTTCATGGGCAAGAGATCGGCGGGCGGAGCGGTCGCCCTGCGCGCCGGGCGCAAGCTGGGCGAGATGGAAGAGTATTTCTTCGAGATGCTGACGCCGGGCGACACCTTCCTGTTTGGCGGCGAGATCCTGCGGTTCGAGGATATTGTTGACGGGGCCGTTCTGGCGACGCGGACGAGCGATACGTCGCCTGCGATCCCGAGCTATATGGGCGGCAAGTTTCCATTATCGACGTTCCTTGCGGCGCGGGTGCGGCGATTGCTGCATGACCGGGAGCGGTGGAAGGACCTGCCGGCGCAGCTGCGCGAGTGGATCGAAATCCAGGAGCGCAAGTCGATCATTCCGCAGCCTGACGAGATGCTGGTGGAGACGTTTCCGCGTGGGAACCGGTTCTTCCTCGTTTGCTATCCGTTCGAGGGGCGATTGGCGCATCAGACTCTGGGCATGTTGCTGACGCGGCGGATGGAGCGGATGGGGCTGAAGCCGTTCGGGTTCGTGGCGTCGGAATATGCGCTGTCTGTGTGGTCGCTGGAGGACCCGTCAGGCGCCGACATGGGCGAGCTGTTTCATCAGGACATGCTGGGCGATGATCTGGATGCGTGGCTGGATGAGAGCGCGCTGATGAAGCGGACGTTCCGGAACTGCGCGATGATCGCGGGGCTGATCGAGCGACGCATGCCACAACATGAGAAGACGGGGCGGCAGATCACATTCTCGACCGACCTGATCTATGACGTCCTGCGCAGTCATGAGCCGGATCATATCCTGCTGGAGGCGGCGCGGCGGGATGCTGGCGAAGGGCTTCTGGACATCCGTCGTCTGGCGGATGCGCTGGCGCGCAATGCGGGCAAGATCGTGCATTCGCGGCTGGACGACATTTCGCCGTTCGCCGTGCCGGTAATGCTGGAGATCGGCAAGGAGCCCGTGTTTTCGGGCGATGCGGCGGAAGCGATCCTCAAGGAAGCGGAAGAAGATCTGGTGCGCGATGCAATGTCGTGAGGTTGTCGACAGGTGTGTCGGGGCGGGCTGATTGACCGGCTGGGCGACGCCCGGCAAGACATCCGGATGGAGAAGGCCTCGTCATTGCAGGTGGCCGTCGCTGGCGTGGCGTTCGAGCTGAGGCCGGCATGCACGGCGTGGGCGCCGGCGCTTGGGCTGTTGGTTGTTTCCGATCTGCATCTTGAGAAGGGTTCGGCCTATGCGGTGCGCGGGCAGATGCTGCCGCCCTATGACAGCGCCGAGACGCTGGCGCGGCTAGTGGCCGAGATGGAGGCGCTGCGGCCGCAGAAGGTGATTTCACTCGGCGACAGTTTCCATGATCGTGGCGCGCGCGGGCGGATGGATGCTGGCGTGGTGGAAACGCTGCGGGCGATGACGTCTGTGACGGACTGGGTGTGGATCTGCGGGAACCATGACGTTGCGCCGCCGGACGACCTGGGCGGCCGTATCGCGCAGGAGGAAGCGGAGGGCGCGCTGGTGTTCCGGCATGAGCCTGTCGAGGGGCCTGTGATTGGCGAGGTCGCGGGGCACCTTCATCCGTGCGCGCGGGTCGGCGGACGGGTGAGGTCGGTGCGGGCCAAGTGTTTCGCGACCAATGGCGAGCGGCTCGTGATGCCGTCGTTTGGCGCGCTGACCGGGGGACTGAATGTGCGGGACGAGGCGTTTGCGCCGCTGTTTCCCGACGGGCTGAGCGCGTGCGTGGTTGGCCGTGACGCGGTCTATGCGGTGGCTGGCGACCGACTGGTTGCGGACCGGGCGGGATCGTCGCGGATGGCGGGTTAGCGTCTGCCGCTCCAGGCGGCGATCGATCCAACGAAGATACCGAGGAAGACGGCGATGAAGCCGTAGACCACGCCATGATTGGTGGCGAGGTCGAACAGGGTGGCTTCCATGCCGCTGCGCACGAGGTTGAGAACCTGTTCGGTGTTGCCGACCGGAACCCCGTTTTCAAACACCACGGCGCGCACGAGATAATCGCCCGGCGGCGCGTTAGGCGGCAACACCATGCGGGCGCGGCGCAGGCCGCCGTCGAGGCGTTCGATGATGGTCTCGTCGAGGGAATAGAGGTTCTGTTCCATCTTCTGTTCGACAAAGGCGGCGCGCCAGAGCGGAAGGTCGGGGGAGTCGATCTGGTCTTCAGCGGGCAGGGCGGCGGTCGCGGCGTTGAGGCCGGCGTCGATCAGAACCTGAGGCTCGGTCGTCTCTGCGACTTCCGGTTCTGCGCCGATGGCGAATACGGTGGGCGCGGAGACAAAATTGAAGGTGCGCGGGCCCGCTGGGGTCTGCTGGGTGACGGTGTGCGGCAGGCGCGGGCCGATCAGAGCGACCGCCATGCCGCCGGGAGCGTCCGATGGCGGCGCGCTGACGAACAGGACGACTTCGGCGCCGGAATAATTGATCTTCACCTCGACCTCCTCGTCGGCGAGGCCGGAGGTGACGAGAGACGGCGCATCTGGTGATTGGGCGTGAGCGATCGTCGCCGGCAGGCAGCAGGCGAGGAGAAACAGGCCAAGCGAGAGGGCGCGAGGAGCGGTCATCTGCGCTCCTCGATCTGGAATTCAGGTGTGGGCGTGAAGTAGAGGTCGTAGCCCAGCCGTCCGGCCATCGCGAGCACGAGTAGCGCGAGCAGGAGCCTCAGCTGGGCCGCCTTCAGGCGCTTGCCGGTGGAGGCGCCGATCCGCGCGCCGATGACGCCGCCGATCATCAGGAGGAAGCCGAGCACGAGGTCGACGGTTCCGTTGAAGGCTGAATGCAGGAAGGTGACGAAGCCGGTGAGGAAGATGATCTGGAAGAGCGAGGTGCCGACCATGACGCGCGTCGGCACACCGAGCAGGTAGACCATCGCCGGGGCCAGGATGAAGCCGCCGCCGACGCCGAGGATGGCGGCGAGTACGCCGACGACGAAGCCGATGATGATTGGCGGCAGGATCGAGATGTAGAGGCCGGAGCGCGGGAAGCGACGTTTGAGCGGCATGGTGCGGGTCCATGCGCGCAGACGCGTGCGGCGACCGGGGTCTTCGCGCTTGGAGCCGATGGCGGCGACGCTTTCCCAGAACATCAGTCCGCCGATTGTGGTGAGCATGATGACGTAGAGAATGGCGACCGTGGTGTCGACGACGCCTAGGCTGCGAAGGATGCCGAAGATGACAACGCCGATCGCCGAGCCGGCGAGCCCGCCGCCGAGCATGATCCAGCCGAGGCGTGTATCGACGGCGCCAGCGCGCCAGTGTGAAGAGGCGCCGGCGATCGAGGTTGCGAGAACCTGGTTGGCCTGGGTGGAAACGGCGACCGCGGCCGGGACGCCATAGAAGATCAATAGCGGGGTGAGCAGGAAGCCGCCGCCGACGCCGAACAGGCCGGAGAGAAAGCCCACGACCAAGCCGATTGTGGTGATGACCAGCGGGTCGATCGCCATCTGGGCTATGGGGAGGTGGATCAGCATTGGCGCTGTTTTACTTGGGTGTGGGCGGCGCTGATAGGCCAACGCCGGAAAACACCAAACATGATGCGCGAAAACCGCTAAGATTTGGCGCCCAAGTCGAGGATTTCTCTCAGATTCCTCAGGCCGGGCTGGCGACGCGCAGCTGGCGGAGCAGGGTCAGGGTCGCATCGCCGCGTGGTTCAGCGCCGTTGGAGGACTGGAAGGCGCGGATGGCTTCGGTGGTGCGCGCGCCGATGCGGCCGTCGGGCTCGCCGGCGGAATAGCCGAGCCGATTGAGGAGGCGCTGGATTTCCGCGATCTGTGTTGTCGTCGGGCGCTCCCATGGGCGCACGCCGAGATCGCCGTTGGCGACCGTGTCCGAGCGCTTGGGATTGTAGGCGCGGGCGCGGCGGCGGATCTGTTCCGAAAGTGTCGGCGGCATTTCCGAAAGCAGGGCGCGGGCGCGGCGCAGGGCGTCTTCATCGCCGCCGCGACCGGCGACTTCGAACCAGTAGGCTGCTTCGCTGCGGTCTTCGGAGACGCCGAGCCCCTGTTCGTAGAGAACGGCGAGATTGTACTGGCTGTCGACTAGGCCGAGATCAGACGCCTGGCGGAACCATTCAACAGCGGCGGCGTAGCTCTGCGGGCCTGAATCGCCTTCGGCATAGAAGACGGCGAGGTCGTGCATGGCGCGGACGTTTCCGCCGATCGCAGCGGTTTCCGTCCAGCGGCGGGCGGCGGCCATGTCGCGCGGAACGCCTTCGCCGCGTTCGTAGAGTTTGGCGAGGCGATAGCTGGCGATCACGAGGTCGTCGTTGGCGGCCTGGCGCAGCATTGCGACGGCGCGCGCCTTCTCGCCGGTCTGCAGGAGTTCCTGCGCCTGATCGTAAAGGGCGACCGGATTGCCTGCGGCGACCGCTTCGGCCAGCGTCGGCGGGCGTTCTTCTTCGGCCGCGGCGAGGTCGGGGACGATGACGGCGTTGGCGAACACGTCTGCTTCCGCGGCGGGTTCTTCACCCTCGGTGGCGGGGGTTGCGGTCGCGGCGTTGAAGAGGACGGATTCCGTTGCGTTGGGATCGGATTCCGGCGTCAACGGGGCAGACGGGTCCTGGCGCGCGAACGCATCGCCCGAAGCGGCGTCGTCCTGCTTGCCGCGGATGATGGACCAGGCGCCGCCGCCGGCGACGGCGATGGCGAGCGCGGCGGAAGCCATCAGCGGGCCTTTGCTGACGCCCTTGCGCGCGGCGGCGTCGGCGGCGATGGGCGAGCGGTTGCCGGTGCGCGCGGCCTGACGGGCGCGGGCCATGAAGTCCGCGTCTTCGGGACGAAGCGGTTCACGCTTGGGCAGGTCGGCGGTGAATTCCGGAGCAGGTTTGGTTTCCTGCAGGACAACATCGTCGACTTCGAGCAGGTCGTCGATCTTGCTGGCCTCGTTGGCTTCAGGGTTCTTGCCCGGCTTGTCCTTCGTCTCGGCACTGGCAGGGTCGGGGGCTTCCCGTTCCGGACCGGGCGCGTCCTTGCCGAAGAGCTGCGAGTCCGTGGACTCATCGAAGGGCGGCGGGTCGGTGCCGACGACGTCGTCGGTCGCGACATCATCGTCGCCAGCTGCGTCGACTTCGAGCAGGCCATCGATCTCGCCGTCGGGCTCTTCGTCGAGCGGCTCATCATCGAGATCGAGCAGGACCGGCGCCGTCTGTTGCGGCTCGCGCTTGCGCGTCGGCGCCTTCTCGTCCTCGAGGTCGGCGATGCGCTGGGCGAGCGAGGAGATCTTCTTGTGAAACGGCTGGAGCGAGGTGGTGGATTCCTCGCCGATCTCCTGCAGGCGCTGGGACATGCCGGAGACGGCGTCGTTGAGCTTTGCCTTGTGTGAGCGCTCAGAATTGGCGAGGCGGGCTTCGAGGCTCTTGAGGGATTCTGCGTGCTGGTTCTGCAGGCGTTCGGCGACGCGCGCGACCTGTTCGCCGATCTGGGTGATGGCGTCGGCGCTGCGGCGCTCGCTGTCGCGGATGCGCTCGTCGATCTTCTCGGTGAGTTTGGAGAAGTCTTCGGAGGTGTCGGCAGAGGCCAGCGCCTCAACCTGCTCGGTGAGGCCGGCGACGGTGGAGCCGAGCTCCATGATGGCCTTGCCGTGGACCTGCGCGGATTCTGCGGTGCGGGTCTCGATGAGCTTCTCGTTTTCGCCCGCCATCTGCGCGATGCGTTCGTCGATCGCCTGATTGTGGGCGGCGGACAATGAACCGATGCGCTCGTCGATCGACTGGTCGATTGATTCAAGCTGATGGCGCAGGTCGTCGAGGCCGCCATTGGCCATGCGGCGGTCGGTTTCGATGAAGGCCAGACGCTCTTCGATGCGCTGGGTCATCTCCAGCATTTCTTCCTTGAGCGCTTCAAGGCCCGGACCGGTCTCCGCCGTCTCCAGCGCGGAGATACGGGTGTCGATGGCCTGAGACAGGCGCTCGACCTCCTTGCTCATCGAGACGATGGCGTCGGCCTGGCGGTCTTCTGATGCGTCGAGACGTTCCTGCACCACCTGGATCGCGTCGCTGAGGCGCTCGATCTCTTCGGGCTGGTTCGATTGCAGCGCCTGCGCGAGGCGCTTCTCGACATCGTCGCGGACCGATTGCATCGGCTGGGCGAGGCTTTCGGCGAGAATGTCGAGGCGTTTCTGGAAGCTGGTCTCGAGCCGGTCGAGGTCGGCGCCAGATTCTGTTTCAAGGCGCGCGAAGCGCTCGTCGATGCCTGAAACAGAGTCTTCGACCGTGCGCAGTGCGGTTTCGGTGGTGTCTTCCGCGCTGCTGAGGCGGTCGATGATACGGGAGACCGCATCGCCGAGCGAATTGACGGCGTTGCGGGTCTGGCCTTCGATCGATTCAACGCGCGCGGCCAGCTCTTTGGACATGGCCTTCGACCGCGACGTGTTGGCGTCGAGCGCGCGCTCCATGAGCTTGGCCGTGTCGGCGACGGAACGCTCGGTGCGCTTCTCGAATGTCTCGAAGCGGTTGGAGGCGTCGTTGATCCTCTGGATCGCGCTGTCCATGCGATCCTGGACCTTGGCGATGCGCTCGTCGATCTGGCCAACACGGCTCTTGATCTCGTGGGTGCTGGACTGGACCGCTTCGGCGACGGTTTCGTCGAGCCGTTCGAGTTTCGCATCGAGGGCGGCGCGGGCTTCGACATTGCGCGCGAGGCGGGCGAGCGAGTCTTCCAGGTCGTGGAGCGCGGCGACTGTTGCGTGCGAGTCCTTGTCGGTTTCGATCTGCTGCACGCGGTCGCGCAGGGTCGATTGCGTGCTCTGGATTTCCCGAAGCGCCTCCCTGACCCGTTCGACGGCATCGAGATTTGCGCGCGTGGATTCCTCGACGCGGCCCTGCAGGTCGAGGATGGAGCGGTCGACGCCGGTGATCGCCTTGGCGGAACGTTCCTGCGTGGCTTCGAGGCGCTGGGAAAGCTGGTTGAGTTCGTCGGTGATGGACTGGAGTTCGTCTGGCTCTTCGACCTTTTCGACGGGACGGACCGGCGCGGCTCTGTCGAATGTCGGTTCGACCGGATCATCGTCGCTGTCGTCGAGGAGCAGCGTGTTCAGGTATTGCCCAAGCGTGATCCCGCGGCGCTGCGCGTTTTCACGCGCAACGGAGCGGGCTTTGGGGTCAATCCCCTTCACGCTCCACGGTCCCTGCGTCATCTCTGGCTCCGAATCGTCACCGACAGGAGGCTGTCGTAATTCATTGATGGAAGCCAGTTGGTGAAAGGCCCGTTAAGGACGTCCGGGCCCAAAACTCGTGAGCAAACCGTACTCGGCGTCAATTGACCCAAGGGTTAGGCCGGGATTACAGTTGCATGCCGGCAACACATGAGCCTCTCGACAGAATAGAGGCCGCTAAGCCGGCGATTTGGGAGGATTAAATGCAGAACTGCACGATCAGCGAGCTGGCGCGTGAATTTGCGGTAACGCCGCGCGCCCTTAGGTTTTATGAGGACAAGGGTTTGCTCAGTCCGACGCGCGATGGACTTAACCGGGTCTATTCGTCGAGTGACCGGGCGCGTTTGAAACTGATTCTTCAAGGCAAAAGCGTGGGATTCTCGTTGTCCGATATCCGGGAAATGCTTGATCTCTACAAACTCGACGGACATCGCGCCCAGCTTAAGCTGGCGTTGAAGAAATCGCGCGATCAGGTCCGCCTGTTGAACAAGCAGAAGGCGGATATCGAGGGCTCGCTGACGTCGCTGAATGACGGGATCAAATGGCTGGAGCAGAAGCTGGCCGATATGGGACCGGGCGATGAAGTCGAGCAGTCGGCGCGGGCCTACGAGCGCGTTGCGCGAGCCGGCCTGGATGGCGGCGTGGCCTCGGCTGAGTCCTGAGGGCAGTTCAGCAACGGACGTGATCCGGCGCCGATGACGGCGGCCGGATCAGGGGAGACTGGCGCGCGTTACATTGTGGCGCGCGCGAATTGTGGGTGAAAGAAAGGTCTGGGTGTTATGGCGGGTTACAAGGCGCCGCTGCGCGATATGTCGTTTGTGCTCTACGACTTGCTGGAAATCGAGCAGCATTCGAACCTGAAACTGTTTTCCGAAGCTTCGCGCGACGTTGTCGACGCTGTCCTGGACGGCGGCAGCAAGTTCGCTTCCGAAGTGTTGGCGCCATTGAATGTCGTCGGCGACCGGCAGGGCTGTGTGCGCAATGACGACGGTTCGGTGAAGACGCCGGATGGCTTTCCCGACGCCTACAGACAGATGGTCGAGGGCGGCTGGATGTCGATGTCGACCGATCCGGAATATGGCGGGCAGGGCATGCCGAAAGTCGTCGCGATGGCGTTTTCGGAGATGTGCTCGGCCGCCAACATGGCGTTCGCGATGTATCCGGGCCTGACGCGCGGCGCTTATGAGGCGATTGCGCAGGGCGCGTCGGACGAGTTGAAGAACACCTATCTGCCGAAACTGGCGTCGGGCGAATGGTCGGGCACGATGAACCTGACCGAGCCGCAGTGCGGTACGGACCTCGGTCTGATCCGGACCAAGGCGGTTCCGCAGGACGATGGCACCTACAAGATTTCCGGCCAGAAGATCTGGATTTCCGGCGGCGAGCAGGACCTTGCGGAGAACATCATCCAGCTGGTGCTGGCGCGGATCGAGGGCGCGCCGGAGGGCATCAAGGGTATCTCGCTCTTCATCGTGCCGAAATTCATGGTGAAGGAAGACGGCTCGCTGGGTGAGCGCAACGGCTATCAGTGCGGCGGTCTTGAAGAGAAGATGGGCATCCACGGCAACGCGACCTGCGTGATGCACTATGAGGAAGCGACGGGATATCTCGTCGGCGAGCCGCACAAGGGCATGCGGACGATGTTCGTGATGATGAACGAGGCGCGCCTCGGCGTCGGCATGCAGGGCCTTGCGCAGGCGGAACTGGCCTATCAGGGCGCCGCCGAGTTTGCGCGCGAGCGGCTGCAGGGGCGTTCGATCACCGGCGCCAAGGAACCCGACAAGCCGGCCGATCCGATCATCGTGCACCCGGACGTGCGGCGGATGCTGATGGACACCAAGGCGTTCGTGGAAGGCGCCCGGGCTTTCGCCTACTGGATGGCGGTGCAGGCGGATCTTGCCGAGGTGGCGCCGGACGAGACGACGCGTCAGCAGGCTGAAGACCGGATGGGTCTGATGACGCCGGTGATCAAGGCGTTCTTCACCGGGCATGGCGTGCAGGCAGTTTCCGACTCGCTGCAACTGCATGGCGGCGCCGGGTTCACGCGCGAGCAGGGGATTGAACAGACGCTGCGCGATGCGCGCATCTCGATGATCTATGAAGGAACGAACGGCATTCAGGCGCTGGACCTGGTCGGGCGCAAGCTGGCGGCCAATGGCGGACGGGCCGTGTTCCAGTTCTTCAGCGACGTTGAGGATTTCTGCTCGACCCATGAGAGCGACGAGGCCATGGCGCTCTATGTGGAGGGCATGAAGGAGTCGCTCGGGCATCTGCGCGACGCCACGATGTGGCTGATGAAGAACGGGATGTCGAACTTCGACAATGCCGGCGCGGCGAGCCACGATTACCTGGAATTGTTCGGGCTGACGGCGATGGGTCTCATCTGGGGCCGCATGGCCGCCGCCGCCCGTGAGAAGCTCGACAGCGGCGATCCGTTCTATAAGCATAAGCTTGCGACTGCCGAGTATTTCTTCCGCCGGGTCTTGCCTGACGCCGCGTCACATGTCGCAAAGGTAAAGACCGGCGCGGACACCGTCATGGCGCTGCCGGCGGATGCTTTTTAGTTGATTTGAAATGGCTTTTGGGGCGGCCAGTTTCGCCCGGAACTTCCGACAGAGGATCGAGTGATGGCTGAGGCATATATCTACGATGCGGTGCGGACGCCCCGCGGCAAGGGCAAGTCGAGCGGCTCGCTGCACGAGATCACGGCGTTGCAGCTGGCTACACAAGCCCTGCAGGCGATCAAGGATCGCAACGATCTCGATACGTCGAAGGTCGACGATGTGATCCTTGGGTGTGTGTCGCCGGTTGGCGAACAGGGTTCGGATATCGCGCGGATCGCGGTGATGAACGCCGGATACGCCGAGACGACCGGCGGCGTTCAGGTCGACCGGTTCTGCGCCTCGGGTCTGGAAGCCTGCAACATTGCGGCGGCCAAGGTGATGACGGGCGAGGCCGACATGGCGATCGGCGGCGGCGTCGAGGCGATGTCGCGGGTGCCGATGGGATCGAGCGGCGGCGCGTGGGCGACGAACCCGGAGATCGCGATGAAGTCCTACTTCGTGCCGCAGGGCGTTTCAGCCGACGTGATCGCGACCAAGTACGGTTTCTCGCGCGACGACGTCGACACCTATTCGGTCGAGAGCCAGAAGCGCGCCGCGAAGGCGTGGAGCGAAGGTCGGTTCAAGAAATCGGTCGTGCCGGTGAAGGATCAGATCGGTCTAACCATCCTTGATCACGACGAGACAGTGCGCGGTGACGCATCGATGCAATCGCTGGGCGCGTTGTCGCCGTCGTTCCAGATGATGGGCGACATGGGCTTCGATTCCGTGATCCAGCAGCGCTATCCGGAAGTCGAGAAGGTCAACCACGTGCACACGCCGGGCAATTCGTCCGGGATTGTCGATGGCGCGTCCGCCGTGCTGATCGGCTCGAAGGAAATGGGCGAGAAGCTGGGCCTGAAGCCGCGGGCGCGGATCAAGGGTTTCGCGTCCATCGGGTCCGAGCCGTCGATCATGCTGACCGGCCCGGCGGAAGTGACCAAGAAGGTCCTGAAGAAGCTGGGCATGGAAGTCGGCGACATCGACCTCTACGAGCTCAACGAGGCTTTCGCGTCTGTCGTGCTGCGGATGATGCAGGCGCTGAGCATTCCGCATGAGAAGATGAACGTGAACGGCGGCGCGATCGCCATGGGTCACCCGCTGGGCGCGACCGGCGGCATGATCCTCGGCACCGTGCTCGACGAGCTGGAGCGCTCGGATAAGGAAACCGCGCTGACGACGCTGTGTGTCGGCGCCGGTATGGGCACGGCCACAGTGATCGAGCGGGTCTGATGGCGGCTTCGACGTCCAAGGCGGGCGTCGGGATCGCTCTTGGTGTGGGCGTCGGTTCTGCGTTTGGCGTAGCGATCGACAATCTCGCACTGGGGATCGGTTGCGGGATCGCGATCGGCGCCGGGCTCGGCGCGGCGTTGGGATCCGCGGACAAGGCGAAGGCGAAAGCGGCGGCTGAGGCCGCATCGGATGAGGGCGCAGCGCCCACGAAGGATGAGTAAGATGGAAACGTTCAAGTTTGAGGTCGATGGCGACGGGGTTGCTCTGGCGACGTTCGATGTGCCCGGCAAGTCGATGAACACGATCGGGCCGCAGGTGATGGCGGATATTGCAGAGATCGTGGCCAAGGTGTCGTCGGACGATGCGATCAAGGGACTGGTGATCACCAGCGGCAAGGCGAGCGGGTTCTGCGCCGGCGCCGACCTGGAAGGGCTTGGCGGCGGATCGATGGCGCCGTCTGCCGGCGGCTCGGATCCTGAAGCTGCGCTGCGCGAAGCGTTCGACCGGACCTATGCGCTGAACAAGACGCTGCGTGAGATGGAAACCTGCGGCAAGCCGGTGGCGGCCGCGATCAACGGCCTGGCGCTGGGCGGCGGTCTGGAGATCACGCTGGCGTGCCATTACCGCATTGCAGCCAATGACAATCCGAAGCTGCAGCTGGGCCTGCCGGAAGCCAAGGTCGGACTGCTGCCGGGCGGCGGCGGCACACAGCGTTTGCCGCGCCTGATCGGCGTGCAGGCTTCTGCGCCCTTCCTGTTGCAGGGCAAGTCGATGAAACCTGAAGAGGCCAAGGGTCTGGGCGTCATTCACGACACCGCGCCGACGGCTGAACTGGTGGCCAAGGCCAAGGAATGGGTGAAGGCGAACCCCAACGCCAAGGCGCCGTGGGACATGCCGAAATACCGCATTCCGGGCGGCGGACCTGAATCGCCAATGGGACGTCAGATCTTTTCCGTCGGGCCGGCGATGCTGGCGAAAGAGACCTGGAACAACTACCCGGCGCAAAAGCATATCCTGTCGTGCGTCTATGAGGGCCTGTCGGTGCCGATCGACAACGGCCTGCGGATCGAGAGCCGCTACTTCCTGAAGACGCTGATGACGCCGGAAGCCAAGGGGATGGTGCGTTCGCTGTTCCTTTCGATGCAGGCGCTGTCAAAGGGCGCGTCGCGTCCGGCGGGCGTGGCGCCGTACGAGATCAACAAGGTCGCCGTGATTGGCGCGGGCCTGATGGGCGCCGGCATCGCCTATGTGCAGGCGAAAGCGGGCATCGAGACGATCCTGCTGGATGTCAAACAGGAAGCGGCGGAAAAGGGCGTGGCCTATTCCAAGCGCATTCTCGACAAGGACGTATCGCGCGGAAAGATCACGCAGGAGAAGGCTGACGAGATCCTGGCGCGGATCAAGCCGACCACCAATTATGACGAGGCCAAGGGCGCCGATCTGGTGGTCGAGGCCGTGTTCGAGAACCCGGAAATCAAGGCGAAGGTGACCGAGCAGATCGAAGCGCAGATCGGCGATGACGCCGTGATGGGGACGAACACCTCAACGCTGCCGATTACCGGACTGGCGAAGGCGTCAAAGCGTCCGGAGAACTTCATCGGCATCCACTTCTTCTCGCCGGTTGAGCGGATGGGGCTGGTCGAGATCATCATGGGTGAGCAGACGACGCAGGAAACGCTCGCCAAGACGATCGATTACGTTCTCAAGATCCGCAAGACGCCCGTGGCGGTCGCGGACCATCGCGGGTTCTACACTTCGCGCGTGTTCGGCACCTATCCGCAGGAAGGCATGACCATGCTGACCGAGGGCATTGCGCCAGCGATCATCGAGAATGTCGGGCGGATGTCGGGCATGCCGATGGGACCGCTGGAAGTTTCCGACTCGGTCGGTATCGACACGATGCTGAAGATTGGTCGGGAGTCGGCGAAGGTCGCCGGGCAGTCTTACGATGACGATCCGGTTGGCGCGCTGGTGGCCTGGATTGTCGAGAGCGAGGGGCGGGTCGGCCGCAAGGACGGCAAGGGCTTCTACGACTACAGCGACAAGGGCCGGACGGACCGGATCTGGCCGGGCCTGAGCGAGAAGATGGACGTGAAGGTGGATGAGTGTCCGCCGGAAATGAAGACCGAGCTGATCAAGCGCCTGCTTTACCGCCAGTGTGTCGAGGTGGCGCGCTGCTTCGAAGAAGGCGTCATCACCGACGCGCGCGATGCGGATATCGGTTCGATCCTGGCGTGGGGCTTTGCGCCCTATTCCGGCGGCGCATGCTCGTTCATGGACATGAAGGTCGGGATCAAGGAATTCGTCGCCGAGTGCGACCGGCTGGCGGACGCCTATGGCGATCGCTTCCGTCCGAACCAGTTGCTGCGGGACATGGCGGCGAATGGCGAAACCTTCTATTCGCGTTTCCCGCCGGCAGATCAGGAAGCGAAGGCCGCCTAGGGCGGCGTCAGCAGACAACAACGAAAAACCCCGGCGCGGTTTCGCGCCGGGGTTTTCTGTTGGGTCGGTTGTTTGGAACTAGCCTTCGACGACCGGGGTCAGCACGACCTGAACGCGCCGGTTCTGGGCCTTGCAGGCGAGATCGGAGCAATTGCGCACCAGGCGTTCCTTGCCGTAGCCCTTGGCCCACATCCGGCGCCGGTCGACGCCTTTGGAAGCCAGATAGTCCATCACCGCGTTCGCCCGCTTGTCGGACAACTGCACATTGGCTGCGTCGGAACCAGGGTCATCGGCGAAACCCTGCAGCTTGATCAGCCATTTCGGATGGCGCACCAGCCATTGCGTGGCGCGCAAACGTGAGGCGGGCGTATGCCAATCGTGTCCGGCTGCGATCGCGA